>NZ_JBKABN010000001.1:0-403537 GCF_046269175.1 Serratia sp. J2 | reverse complement strand
CCCTGTGGGAGAGGGTTAGGGTGAGGGCGAGGGGCAACACCTAACGCAATGACATACCTTTCTTCACCTAACACATTTCTCTGCATGAAAAATACCATCATTTTTTCTTATCCCCGCCAGACAAAAAGCCAATTTATCTTGTCGCCAGGCGCGGTGCATAATGCCTTGGTACTCTGATTTATCATCATAAAAGGGAGCACTATGTCACTTGCAACCCCACCGCTGGCAACGCTAAGCGTCTCCGATGCCAGCACTGAGGATATGGCGGCCATTCAACAGATTTATGCTCATCACGTGCTTTACGGGCCAGCCTCGTTCGAAGAAACGCCTCCAACGCTGGAAGAGATGCAACAGCGCCGCCATAACGTCTTGGCTGCGGGGTTGCCATGGCTGGTGGCGAAGATGGAAGACCGCGTTGTGGGCTATTGCTATGCCACACCGTATCGGCCACGACCCGCTTATCGTTATACCATCGAGAATTCGGTCTATGTCGCCGAAGGCCTGCAAGGGCACGGTATTGGCAAGACGTTACTCGGCGCATTGATTGCCCGCTGTGAACACGGCCCGTGGCGGCAGATGCTGGCAACGATTGGCGATGCTGCTGGCAATGCAGGCTCCCTTGCCCTGCACCGCAAGCTAGGCTTCACCAGCATCGGCACCCTAAGCGGCGTCGGGTTTAAATTTGGCGGTTGGCTGGATACCCACATTATGCAGCGGCCACTGAATGGCGGCAGCCATACGCTGCCTTAGGCCCTTTCCGGGCAAGCTGCTGATTTTCATCTATAGTTAATTCTGTCGTGGCTTAGCGATCTCAGCGTGCATTCACGCATTCACTAAACATAAACAGTCGGGAGAGACGGATGAAAATTTTTCTGTGGATTATTGCGATTATCTTTATTGTTGGCCTACTGACCATTACCGGTGTGTTCAAACTGATCTTCTAGTTCTCACCACCATTGGGCGCTTCAATGCGCCCGATGGTGGATAGAGAGTTGATTGAGAAGGGTCTGCCGTATCCTCTTTGCATCAAGCCTTAAAACGAGCCCGCACCGAACCGATCCCAGAGACCACCAGCATCACAACGCCACCGGCGATCAGGCCGAACACTGCATTCAACAGCATAGGGGTCAGCCCCCCCAGGATCGCACCTACGCCCGGTACCACCATAGAATAACTAGCCCAGTCGGTGAACAGATGATGCACAGGCGGTAGCCCGTGGGTCAAAATCCCGCCGCCCACCATAAACATGGCCAAGGTACCCACCACCGACAGCGTTTTCATCAGATAAGGTGCCGCACTGACAATACCGCGCCCTATCGATTGTGCCAGCGTGCTACGCTTACGGGCCAGGTAGAACCCCAGATCGTCCAGCTTGACGATGCCCGCCACGATGCCGTACACCCCAACCGTCATCACAATGGCGATGCCACACAGTACAATCACCTGCTGGCTAAAGGTGGCTCCGGCTACGGTACCCAGCGTAATGGCGATAATCTCGGCAGAGAGTACAAAGTCGGTACGAATGGCACCTTTGACTTTGCGCTGTTCATAGACCGTGACATCTTCAGTGGTATCTGGTTCCGCTTTCTCCTCTGCCTCTGCACTCTTGCGGTGTGTCAGGCTGTGGTAAACCTTTTCAAACCCTTCGTAGCAGAGGTAAGCCCCACCGACCATCAGCAGCGGCGTAATCGCCCAAGGGGCGAAAGCGCTGATCAGCAATGCCAGCGGTACCAGGATCGCCTTGTTGATAAACGAGCCCTTGGCCACCTTCCACACCACGGGAATTTCACGATCGGCCTTAACACCGCTGACCTGTTGGGCGTTTAGCGCCAGATCGTCTCCCAATACCCCAGCGGTCTTTTTGGCCGCCATTTTCGTCATCAGTGAAACATCATCCAGTAACGAAGCGATGTCGTCGATCAGGGTTAATAAGCTACTGCCTGCCAAAATGCACTTTCCTTATCAAAGGGTGGGATAGCCATACCGGTTTAGCATAGCGGGTTGAAAACTTGAAGAGGGGAAATCCTAATGATTTTACTGTAGCTGCGGGCTTAAGTGGTGAATTTTTCACCATAGGGAAAGGATAACCTGCCGCGACTGGCGGCAGGTTAAATAACGCGTTATTCCGTGTCGTTCTTCGCCAGGGCGGCATCTTTCTGGCGGCGATAGTCCCGCGCTGCCGCCGGGATCGGCGTTACTTTGCCGGTTTCAATCCAGGTGCGCAGACGGCTGGCGTCCGCGAAATGGGTATATTTGCCAAAGGCGTCCAACACCACCAGCGAAACGGAACGGTTACCGATCACGGTACGCATCGCCAGACAATGCCCGGCCTGATTGGTAAAGCCGGTTTTGGTCAGCTGGATATTCCATTTCGGGTTGTAGACCAGATGGTTGGTATTGCGAAACGGCAGCGTATAGTTGGGATCCTTGAAGGTCGCCATCCGTTCGGTAGTGGTGCTCAACTGGCCGATCAGCGGGTACTGCTTGGTCGCCAACATCAGCTTGGTCAGGTCACGCGCGGTTGACACGTTATGAATCGATAGCCCGGTCGGTTCAACGTAATGAGTATTGGTCATGCCTAGCGCTTTCGCCTTGGCATTCATCGCCTTGATAAAGGCGTTATAGCCCCCTGGATAATGATGCGCCAAGCTGGCCGCAGCACGGTTTTCCGACGACATCAGCGCCAACAGCAGCATATCCTTGCGGCTGATTTCGCTGTTCAACCGCACCCGGGAGTAGATCCCTTTCATTTCTGGCGTCTGGCTGATATCAACCGACAGCATTTCGTCCAGCGGCAGGTGGGCATCCAACGTCACCATCGCCGTCATCAGCTTGGTGATCGAGGCGATAGGCACCACTTCATCGGGGTTACGTGAATAAATCACCCGATGCGTTTGCATATCCAGCACCATGGCACTGCCAGAAGCCAGCTCAGGCTGGGAGGCCTGCACTGCGGCGGTTTTATTGCTGGCTAATGCACTCGGCACCAGTCCAGAACCGGCTTGCAACGCGAGCAGGGTTAGAACCAAAACACGGATTTTCACATGTATTACTCTGTAACGGAGGAGAGAACCGACTGCGTTGAATTATAAGTGAGGGATATAGAATTGCACTGTGATTGTGAGTAGCTATTTGTGACAAAATCTATCGGCGCGAAATTTATGCAACCCGCGAGCGTACTGGGTTGTACGCCCGCAAGGTAAAAGTTACAGCGCTGGCTGCCAGGCAGACTGTGGCAACAGGTACAATCCGGCAGCATGCTGCTCACCGGCCCCCACGATATGCCCGATACCGGCGGCCATCACGGCCAGGGTCACATCGAAGGCATTCAGGCTGTCGCCGTAACCTGCCGTCAGGTTGAACATCGACCCGTTGGCCAGCAGATACAGCGTTTTGTCTGCCAGTTGGTAAGCATTCACAAATGGCATTGGCTCGCTGTGCGGCAGAGCCTGCAGGAAACCGACGTCAATCTCTTCCGCCACATGCCCAACGTTGAGGATGAACACCCCATCCTTGGCCCGCTCCAGATGCCGTGCTGACAACACGTTTTTGGCTCCAGTGGCCGTGGCAATCACGTCCGCCTGCTCTACGGCAGTGGCTAAATCGACTACCGCCCAGCCATCGTAGCGTGCTTGCAAAGCACGGGCCGGATCGATTTCCGCTACGATAACTTGTCCACCATACGCCTTGGCAGAAGCGGCTACGCCCTGTCCCACCAGCCCATAACCAATCACCACCACACATTTTTCATGCAGCGTCAGATGAGTGGTCTGGAAGAAGGTATGCCAGGCGGTCAGCCCAACCATGTGGCGATTATGCAGCCCTTCTTTTACCGGCAGGTCATCCCAGTTAAAGATCGGGTAACGTGGCGCAATGCCCCCCAAGCGGCTGATGCCTGAACCGGTCGCTTCCAGCCCAGCCTTGATCTGCGGGCCATTGGCAGATTGATGCAGGCGAGTGGTCAGATCGGCTCCCATCTCACACAGATGAGTCGGCCCCCAGGCCAGCGCACGGTCGAACGATTCAGACCAGTCGGCATCGCTCATATCACGCCAGGCGTGCGCTTGGGCACCGTGACGCTCCAGCCAGGCCACTACATCATCCTGTACCGTCGTCGGGTTACAGGTGGTGAGATAAATGGCCGCGCCCTTATCCAGCAGCCCGGCTACCAGCGGGGCCATTTTCAGATCCAGGTGCATGTTACACGCCAGGCGCACGCCGTGCAGGTCCGGTAAAGCCGCTACTGCCGCGCGGGTACGTGGCATATGGCGCATGGCCCACTTCAACTCACTGTCAAAATCCTGATACATCGCTTACTCCTCTACTACGCCACGCCGCCAGGGCATGGCAGAATGATTAATCTGCATCGCATGGCGGCTATTATCACTTATCTCACCGCAAAAAACCGAGGTGACTATCATGGCAACAGCATGAGTGATGGTTTTTCCGATCTATCAGGGGGAGGAACCTTCGAAGGGATTGTTCAGCAGGTGCGGGCCGCGATGGTGCAACTCACGGCCCGGTATCAATGATAAGGTTAGAACAGGTAACGCACGCCTAAAGCAAACTCACTGGAAACCAGGCGTGCTTTCATTTGCTCATCTTTTAACCCGCGGGCATTGGTAAAGTTATTGTAACCACTTTCAATCTTGCCCATATCCACGTAGCGGTAGCCCAAATCAAGATTGAGCCGCTCCATGGCCGCATAGCTGATCCCTGCGCCAATGGAGTAAGCCAGATTATTTTGCGTGCTTGCCGCGTATTGGCGTGAGGTATTACCCTGCCAGCCGTCGGATTTCACTTTGGCGATACCCAGGCCGACCGTGCCATAAAGCGAGAAGTCATACCCTAGCGCGTAGTCACGATAGGCATTGAGCATCAGGCGCTCAGCGTCCACTTTGTGGTGATTGTAGCTACTGGCAAAGGTGGTAGAGCCGCTGGTGTATTCGCTTTTCTTTTTGAACACATACTCTGCCTCACTGCGCCAGCCATTGCCAAATTGATAGCCTGCGGCGATAGCCCCGTTATAGAAATTATGCTTTTCGTCACCGCTGACAAAATCACCCACGCCAGGACGGCTGCTGGTATTCATATCTTCTGCCGACTGTCTGGCGTGCAATAGTTTTATCGCCCCATAGTATCCCTCTAAATAATCATCGGCTAAAACATTACCGGAAACAACGGAGAGGGAAACCAGCAGTACCAGAGGTTTAATATTCATGCGATCCTCGCTTGAAAGGTTATTTATGATAAACAATGAAGGTTCAGCTAAAATAACCAGCGCGCGGCGGTGTCGCAATTCGGTTGAATACCTAAGGCTCTAGGTGTTTTTACTTAACTCTTGTTGAAGAAAACAGCTCACCATAGACTTTCATTAACTTCACCGACGAGTTGATCGCCAATTTGGCAAATAAATTGGCGCGATGGGCTTCTACCGTGCGCGGCGAAAGCTCCAGTTCCTGAGCAATTTCCTTGCTGGATTTCCCTTGCATAATCAAGCCGGTGACCTCCAGTTCCCGTGCTGACAGCGCATTGAGCCTCTCTTGCAACTCGGCGGTGGCTTGCCGCTGTTGCTGAAAAATACGCTGATGCTCCAAGGCTCCAGCGACCGTTTCAATCAACAGATCGGCATCAATGGGCTTGGTCAGAAATTCAAAAGCCCCGTTTTTGAAGGCCCGCCGACATAAATCAATATTCCCGTGGCCAGTCATGATGATAACGGGGATCTCCAGGCCCTGCTGTTGCCACTCTTCCAGTAGCGTGATACCGCTTTTGCCCGGCATGCGGATATCCAGCAGCAAACAACCGCACAGCGCCTGCGGTTCTCCCATCCGCTGTTGAAAATCCAGACTATTTTCATAAGCCAGCGTTTGCCAACCCATGGTGGCCAATAGTGAACTGAGTGAACTACGGATGGCCCGATCGTCATCAATCAAATAAATAAACTGTTCCATCACTCCTCCTGAGTGTTAAACGGGAACCACAGGGTAAAACGCGCTCCCTGACCGGCCATATTTTCCACCGTAATAGTACCGTTCAGGCGCTGACCAGAGTTTCTGTCAGCGCCATGCCCAGCCCCAATCCCTCCTGGCGAGTCGTGAAGAAGGGAATAAAGACCTGTTGTAATGCTGGTTCAGAAAGCCCTGGCCCACCATCGGTGATCATCAGTTGGATCCCTTGAGCCGAGTATTCAGCATCGATTGCCACCCAGCCTGGCTCCGGCTGATTGGGCTGTTGTGCCTGAATGGCGTTGGTCACTATGTTATGGAAGATTTGTTCAACCCAGAGAGGATCGGCTCGCAGAGGAGGTAACGCATCGGGCATCCGGTTAACGATCCTGACCTTGCCCTTGTTGATCTCATCTTCCAGCAGCATAGTGACACGCAACCAGACCTTATGCAGATCGACCTCTTGCAATAACACCTGCTCGTGCGCCAACTTTTGCCGAAATTGCAGCAGCAACGTGCTGATGCGTTTGATTTGTATCACTGCCGCATCAAGCAAGGGCACGGCTTTATCCTGCTGCTGTTGGTCTAACAGACGCAGGGCGGCCTGGTTATAACTTAACACCGCAGTCAGCGGTTGGTTGAGCTCGTGAACCATACTGGCCGTGATTTCCCCCATAGCGTTAAGCCGAGTCAATTGCGAGAAGTGTTCACGCAAAACGGCAATATTGCGTTGGCGTTTTTGAATACGGTATTGGGTGATAAAATAGACGACACCAGCCCAGAAAACCGGCAGCAGCAATAACAGCAACCAAGGCATACGTGCCCAATCTGGGTCGTTTCGAGCGGATAATTCAAAGGGCTGTAAGGTGTTGTTGATCCCCTTGTCCCATTGCCAATACGCCGGTTCAGCATGATCCCCCTGCTCAAATAAAGGCTTATTTTGCCAACTCAGGCCGATCTGCCGGAAATCATGACGCTGGGGAATGTCCGCAAATAGCAGCGCAGGATCGATCAACAGCGCAAAATACTGGTGTGTCAGCCAGTAAGTTCCCTCTCCCGTTGGCGTTAAAGTCGGGATTGGCTGTGCCTGTGGCATGCGCTTCCATGCCACAATCTGCGGGAATTTTTGCTGAACGATGGTGGGATCGCTGGAGACCGACAGTAAGGAAAGCACCGTCTCAAGCTGGGATAATTTAACCGTCACCTCACGATATAAAATACGATAGGTGACTGATTGCTCTTCATATTGCTGTTGCAAAGCATAAATTATCACCCCGCCCCCTGAAAACAGAGATAAAACCAACCAGAGAGCAACCTTGAGCATAATATCTCCATGTCATTGGCAGACGAGTTTATTAATAGCGGATTAAACACTATGCGAATGCAAGAATCTATTATTAAGTTCGGGCCGTTTCAATTCATCTCCCGCTGCCGGAACAGGGTGTTATAATCCTATTTCATCGCGATAAAGGAACAACAATGACAGATCTGGCCCACTACATTACCCAATATGGCTACTGGGCACTGCTGATTGGCTGCCTGCTCGAAGGGGAAACCATCACTCTGCTGGGAGGAATTGCGGCACACAACGGATTGCTGCGCCTGCCGCTGGTGATTGCGGTGGTCGCCATCGGCGGCGCCTTGGGCGATCAGGTGCTCTATTTTACCGGGCGCCATTTTGGTGGGCGGGTGCTTGCCCGTATCGAAAGCCAACAAGCCCGCATTGAACGCGCCCAAAAGCTGATTGCCAGCCACCCGGTTTTATTTGTGATTGGCGTACGTTTTATGTACGGATTCCGGATTATCGGCCCGGTGCTGATCGGTGCCAGTAAGCTGCCACCATCGCACTTTATTCCGCTGAATATTCTAGGGGCTATCCTGTGGGCCACGCTATTTGTACTGCTCGGCTATTTTGGTGGCCAGGCCATCAGCAGTTTTGTCAGCGGTAGTGACAAAAAGCTGTATAGCCTGCTGTTCTGCGTGGTGACGATCGCCGTTATTCTGCTGCTTCGCTACTGGTGGCGGCGGCGTCATGCACAATAAGACTATTTGTTGAGCATCAGCTTCAGGCCCAGTAAGGCCAGCACGCTGCCGCCCAGGCGATCGAACCAGGCTTTGAAACGCAGGTAGACGCGGCGCGGGCGCGGTGATGACAGCACAAACGCCACAAAGGCATACCACAGCAGATCGACGGCCAGAGCAATCAGCGGCAACACGATATACAGCACCATGGGGATCTTATGGCTAAGCAGCGCCGCAAATACGCTGCCGAATACGATAGCGGTGTTCGGGTTGCCCAACTGGGTTAGCAGCCCGGTGGTGAATGCACGGCGAAAGCCTAGCTGCTGGCCGCCAACCGCTTCGATCATCAACGGCTGATTGGCTCCGCGCAGCATTTTGAATGCCAGATAGATCAGATAGGCCCCCCCCCAGCATTTTCAGCGTGGTATACAGCCAAGGCAGCGCAAGCAGCAGCGATTGCAGCCCCAACAAGGCAATGAGTGCGAAGATAAAACAGCCGATCCCCATCCCCAATGCCACCGCCATCCCATCACGCCGTGACGAAGCCACCGCCGTTCGCGCTACTAGAATAAAGCTTTGCCCTGGGCTCATCGCACCAAGTGTAATAGCCCCGGTAATGCTGAGTACCGATAATAACGTTTCGTTGATCATGCCCTTTCCCCTTGCCTGGTTCCGTTAATCAAATTAACGCGCTGGCCAAAATAAAAGCAATAGAAACGTAAGGATACGTGAGTAAAACTTCGGCGAGTGCGCAGCAATGTCCCCTCACCCCAACCCTCTCCCACAGGGAGAGGGAGCTAGCCCGGTGTTGTCGTCAGGTACAGAGCTTAGCTAGTTCGATGTTGTCGTCAGGTACAGAAGCTAGTCTGTGGCATGGCTGATGTTGAGGATGAATACCGTTGTTAATTTGTGGCTCGATCGGTCCCCTCTCCCTGTGGGAGAGGGTTAGGGTGAGGGGCCAGTCATCAACGCCACCAACTCCCTGGCCGCCTTCTGTTGCGGCTGGTGCTTCAGCCAAATCAGGTGCACCGGCAGGCGCAGTTCGTTTTTGGTATTTTTAAATTTCAGGCGGATCAACCGGCCCTGTTCCAGCAATGGCGCAGTTAACGACAGCGGAAAGTTGCCCCACCCCAGCCCGGCTTCCACCATGCTTAGCGCCATCGGCAAACTGTCAGTACGCCAGAAGGATTCCGCTACTTGTGGGCGTTTATCGGCCATAGGCAAATCCCGGCTGGCCACCATGATCTGCCGCACGTTGACCAGTTCCTCCAGGAACAACTCGGCACCGCCAGCACCCAGGGCTGAATGCTGCGCCGCAATGGTTGCCACCAACGACTCGCTACCCACATAGTGAAAATGTTCCTGGCTGTTAACGTCCAGCCCGCCGAATGCCAGGCACAGGCTGACCCGCTGTTGATGAAGCATATGCAAAACATCATCCTGCGGGGCGGTCAATACCTCGATATCCAACAACGGGTAGCGTTCCGCCAGCGCTTTCACCGCCGCCAATAGACCGCTGCTGTTGATATCAGACGCCACACCAATCGACAGCCTGCTTTCCAGCCCCTGAGAAAGCTCAATGGCGTGGTTCTGCAGCTGCTTGAGCTGTTCGGCGATCAAGCGCGCGTGGGGAGCCAGTGCCAATGCTAGTGCGGTGGGCACCGGTTCGCGATGCGAGCGGTCAAACAACTGAAAGCCCAGCTCTGCTTCCATATTGGCGATCCCCATGCTAACCGCCGAAGGCACGCGCCGCAATGCCCTGGCTGCCGCCGAGAATGAGCCGCGATCCAACACGGCCAAAAACAGTTCGATATTGTCACTGGAAAAATTCATCGCCCCACCTGTCAGTAAAACTGACAGCTCCTGACTTTTTCTATCAATAGCATTGACGTTATCTTACGCATCGGATTGCCGGACGTCATCAGGCACGAAAAATAAAGCAGGAGAAAGACATGCAAGGCGTGAAGCGCAAACTGGTCTATGTGACCGCTTATGAAGTTATCGGTATGGTCATTTCGGCCCTTGGTTTGGCACTACTCTCCGGCTCAGCCCCCAGCAGCACCGGGCCTTTGGCGGTGATCATCACCACCATTGCCGTAAGTTGGAACCTGATTTACAACTACTTGTACGAATTCTGGGAAAGCCGCCAGGCTTCACGCACCCGCACGCTAAAACGCCGCATTCTGCACGCAGTGGGCTTCCAACTGACGCTGGTGGTTTATCTGATCCCGCTGATCGCCTGGTGGATGGAGATTTCCCTGGTACAGGCCTTGCTGCTGGATATGGCGCTGATCGTGATTATCCCCTGCTACACCTTTGTGTTTAACTGGGCCTTCGACAAAATATTCGGGCTGCCGACCTCCGCCCTGCCTGCCGCCGAATCGGCCTGAGTGAAACCCTCTCCTTCTGCCTGGATAAAATATCCGTTGGGCAGGGGGAGATCATATTGGCTAACCTATTCCCAAACAGTCAATAAGATAAAAAATTTTATAATTCAATAGCCAAAATCACCTCTCACTTCCTCTCCAGACGCTCTCAAACCTATCCAACTGAATATTGCTTTTTTGGTATGAGCAGAAAGCAGGCAGGATAAATCGCCAATGGAACCGCAGTTTTTTTGCCTCGATTACACAGAACGGGTAGCATGCTTCGCCGTTATTTAACGGCGCTGGTATCAACCATAAACTGCGGAATGTTGCCATGACCTCATTCCCATGATGCAAACAGACAGGAAACAGGACGAATAATGCACTCAGACAAAACGACTGCACATGACAAGCAGGCGGCGAGAAAACGTTGGTTGGACTCACATGAGTCCGGTTACCACAAAAGCATGGGTAAACGGCAGATACAGATGATCGCCATTGGGGGCTCTATCGGCACTGGCCTATTCCTTGGCACCGGCGCACGTTTACAGATGGCTGGCCCGGCATTGGCGCTGGTATATCTGGTGTGTGGCGTGTTTTCTTTTTTCATCCTACGCGCCTTGGGCGAGCTGGTATTACACCGCCCATCCAGCGGCAGTTTCGTGTCCTATGCTCGCGAATTTCTCGGTGAAAAGGCCTCCTACGTTGCAGGATGGATGTACTTTCTTAATTGGGCGATGACCGGCATAGTCGATATCACCGCCGTAGCGCTGTATATGCATTATTGGGGTACCTTCGCCGAGGTTCCCCAGTGGCTGTTTGCCCTGGGTGCGCTTGGGATTGTGGCTACCATGAATATGATCGGCGTGAAATGGTTCGCCGAAATGGAGTTCTGGTTTGCGCTGATCAAGGTCGCCGCCATCTCTCTGTTCCTGGTCGTGGGGGTCATCTTCCTTGGCGTCGGCACACCGGTAGCGGGTAATACAACCGGTATCCACCTGATCACCGATAACGGCGGCATGTTCCCACACGGTCTGTTGCCTGCTTTGGTATTGGTACAAGGGGTGATCTTCGCCTTTGCCGGTATCGAGCTGATAGGCACCGCCGCTGGCGAGTGTAAAGATCCGGAAAAAATGATGCCAAAAGCGATCAACAGCGTGATCTGGCGTATCGGTTTGTTCTATGTCGGCTCGGTGGTACTGCTGGTTCTGCTGTTACCCTGGAATGCCTATCAGGCTGGGCAAAGCCCGTTTGTCACCTTCTTTTCCAAGCTTGGCGTACCCTACATCGGTACCATCATGAATATCGTGGTGCTGACCGCCGCCCTTTCCAGCCTCAACTCTGGTCTGTACTCAACAGGCCGTATCCTGCGCTCACTTTCCATGGGGGGGTCAGCACCGAAGCTGATGGCTAAAATGAGCAGCCAGCAAGTACCTTACGCCGGTATTCTGGTGACCTGCGGTATCTATGTGATTGGCGTGGTGCTGAATTATCTGGTGCCATCGCAGGTGTTCGAGATCGTGCTGAATATCGCTTCACTGGGCATCATCTGCTCTTGGGCATTTATTATCGTTTGTCAGATGCAACTGCGTAAGGCGATCAAGGCGGGGAAAGCCAAACCGGTGGCGTTTAAAATGCCAGGAGCACCGGTCACCTCGTGGCTGACGCTGTTGTTCCTGTTAGCGGTGGTGATCATGATGGCCTTTGATTACCCGAACGGCACCTGGACTATTGCCACCATCCCAGTGCTGGCCGTGCTACTGCTACTTGGCTGGTTTGGCCTGCGCAAGCGTGCCGCACAGGTGAAACTGGAACAACAGGCTCACGAGCAACAGATCGGCCAATAAAGGTTAACTTATCGGGTTTACCCAGCACTTTCGCTGGGTAAACCTGACGACGACACGTCACAGATCTACCAGTAGCATCGTTATTTAGGCAAAGCGTGATTTCATCCATTCGCGCAGCCGTTGAATATGCAGGTACAGCGCAGGAATAAAGAAGATCCCGACCAGCGTTGCCAGTAACATCCCGCCAAACACGGTAATACCGATGATTTGGCGGCTCATCGCCCCGGCTCCGGTGGCAAACACCAGCGGCATCACCCCGAGAATAAAGGAAATGGCCGTCATCATCACCGCCCGGAAACGTTGCCGGGCACCGTCCTGCGCGGCGTCACGAATGCTGGCTCCCTCTTCACGCCGCGCCTTGGAGAACTCAACGATCAGGATGGCATTCTTGGCCGCCAGGCCGATCAACAGGACCAGCCCGATTTGGGCGTAAACGTCGTTGGCGAACCCCATCATGCGTAACCCCGCGACCGCCCCCGCCACCGCGAATATCACCGACAGCATCACCACCAGCGGGACGCTCCAGCTTTCATACTGAGCCACCAGGAACAGATAGGCGAACACCAGCGCCGCCAGATAGATCAGCAAGGCTTGGTCACCGGTTTGTTGTTCCTGCCAGGACAGGCCGCTCCAACTGTAGCCGTAACCCTTTGGCAACTGCTCGGCCAATAAAGACTCCATGGTTTTCATCGCCTGCCCAGAGCTAACCCCCTCAGCAGCAGAACCGTTCACTGATACCGCCGGAAACTGGTTGAACTGGCTGATAAAAGGCGCGCCGATAGAAGGCGTGAGCCGCACCAGATTGGCAAGGCTCACCAAAGCACCGGTGTCGCTGCGCACGTTCAGGCGATTAATTTGTTCGGTGCGTTGCCGGAAATCCATATCGTTTTGTAACTGCACCCGGAACATGCGGTTATTAACCGAAAAATCCCCCACGTTCAGGCCGCCAAGCGAAACTTGCAGCGTATTGAAGATCCGGCTGACCGGCACCTGCAACAGCGCGGCCCGTTCACGATCGACCGCCAGGTCGATATCCGGCACCACGGCACTGAAAGTAGTAAATACCCGGCTCAGCTCTGGCCGCTGGTTAGCCGCAAAAATAATCCCCTGGGCCACCTGAGCCATCTGCTGCGGCGTTTGCCCCTCCAGCGCCAGCAGGCGTAAATCAAAACCGGCGGCGTTGCCTAGCCCGGCGATGGCCGGTGGATTAACCACCATGATCATCGCCGAGGGGATCGCCGCCAGCCTGCCCTGAAGATCGGCTAACACCCGGTCAACATGCTCGCGTTGGCCCCAGGGTTTAAGCATCACGATGGCGAACCCCGCATTGGGTGAATTCCCCCCGCTCAGCAGACTGAAGCCGGTAATTTTGATCACATCTTCCACCGCCGGGTTTTGTATCACCTGCTGATGCATCTGATCCATCACCGCCTGGGTACGTTCAAGGGAAGCCCCATCCGGCAGTTGTACGTTGACGAAGAAGTAGCCCTGATCCTCCTCAGGCAGGAAAGAGGTTGGCAGGCGGCTGTAGCCATACCAGGTGGCCAAGCCAACGACCAAAAGTGCAATCACCGTGGTTAATGCCCGCTTGCTGGCCAATGCGGCCAAGCGAACATAGCCATCGCGCATCCGGTCCATACCCCGGTTGAAACCACCAAAAAAACCGGTTTGCGCCAGCTCACGCCGCCGGATCAGCGTGGCACAAAGCGCCGGGGACAGCGTCAGCGCGTTGATGCTCGACAGGATCACCGCCGCCGATAGGGTCACGGCAAACTGACGATACAGCTCACCGGTAATGCCCGGTAGCACAGCAATCGGCACAAACACCGCCATCAGCACTAACGTCGTGGCGACGATCGGCCCGGCAATCTGGCTAATCGCCTTGCGGGTCGCTTCTGCCGGGCTAAGAGAGGGATCTTGAGCCAGCAGACGCTCTACGTTTTCCACCACCACGATGGCGTCATCCACCACAATGGTCAGCGCCAGGATAATGGCGAACAGGCTCAAGGTGTTGGCGGAGTAGCCGAAAGCGTACAGCACGGCGAAGGTACCGAGCAGCGATACTGGAATGGTCAGCGCCACGATAAAGGTGGCCCGCAGGCTCTGTAAGAACAGATAAACCACCAGCAACACCACCGCCAATGTTAGGGCCAGCGAGAGGGCTATTTCATGCAGCGTTGCCGTTACCGGGCGGGTGGAGTCATATTTGATGTCATAGCTCATATCGCTGGGGAAGGATTGCGACAGGCGTGCCATCTCCTGGCGTACCGCATTGGCAACATTCAGCGCGTTAGCTCCCGGCGTGGGGTAAACCACCAAAAATGCCGATTCCTGTTGGTTCATCGAAGCATTGACCTGGTAGTTTTGCGCTCCCAACTCGACCCGCGCCACGTCGCCCACCCGCACCGTGCCGCCATTGGCACCGCTGCGGATAATCACTCTGGCAAACTCCTGCGGATCGGTTAAACGCCCCTGCCCACTGATGGTCAAGGTTTGCTGCTGTCGGGAAGGAGAAGGCGCGGAACCGATCTGGCCTGCTGCGGCCTGCACGTTCTGCTGCTGCAACGCCTGTACGATGTCCTGCACGCTGATATTGAGCGACTCCATACGCTGCGGATCGAGCCAGACACGCATGCTGTAATCGCGGGCACCAAACACCTGCACATCCCCCACACCGCTGATGCGGGCCAAGGCATCACGCAGTTGGATACTGGTGTAATTGCTCAGAAACAGCGTGTCACGGCTGCCCTTGGGAGAGAACACGCTTACGCCCAACAGCAGATTCGAGGCCCGCTTGCGCACCGAAACCCCGTTGTTATTCACCTCCGCCGGTAGCTGCGCGCTAACCTGTGAAATACGGTTTTGCACCTCCACGGCGGCCATATCCGGATCGGTGCCGCTGGCAAAGGTAATGCTCAGTTGATAACCGCCGTTGTTGGCGCTGGTCGATTCCATGTACAGCATGTTGCTGACGCCGTTGACCTGAGCCTCGATGGGCGATGCCACCGCTTGAGCCACGTCGCGGGCGCTGGCTCCAGGGTAGAGCGCGCTGACGGAAACGACCGGTGGTGTGATATCGGGGTACTGTTCCACCGGGATCACCTTGAGGGAAACGATCCCCACCAGAGTGATCACCAGCGCAATCACGATGGCGAATTTTGGCCGCCGGATAAAGAAATGCAGCATCAACGTCCCCTTATGGTTGCGCGTTGGCGCTGGAGAGAATGGCGTTCACCTGCATACCGGGCCTGACGTGCTGTACACCGGCGATAATCACCCTTTCACCTGGGCTGAGCCCGGCGCTCACCTGATAATATTGTTGATGTTGTTCACCCAGCGTCACCGGCCGAACTTCCACAATATTCTCAGACGTGACCACCAGCACAAAGTGGCCCTGCTGGTTTTGCTGTAGTGCAGCAATGGGCACCAGCGTGATCGTCTGCGGTTGCTCGGCGGTCAGGATCACGTTCACCACGCCCCCGGGCAGCAGTAGATGATTTGGATTGGCAAAACGGGTGCGCAACGTAACGGTACCAGTATGGGCATCAATCTGGTTATCTACCGATTCAAAACTGCCCAGCTCTGGGTAGGACTTGCCGTTGGCCAGTTCAAGACGGGCGGAAAACTGCCCTTCGGCGAGCTTCCCCTCCCCACGCTGACGCTGATAGGCGGCGGTAATATAGTCCCGCTCATTGATAGAGATCGCCACGCGGATCGGATCGAGCTGCACAATGTTGACCAGTGCACCACTTGCCGCGTTGACCAGGCTACCCACATGAAAGCGGCTGTGGCCGATGCGCCCGGCAATCGGCGCATAAATACGGGTATAGCTGAGCTGTAGCTGCTGCGTATTTAGCGCTGCCTGAGCTTGGGCCACTGCTGCCCGGGTGGTATCCCGTTCGGCTGCCGCAGCGTCAATATCCGCTCTGCTGACCGCACGGTTATTACCTAGCTGTTGCAGACGCGTCAGGTTTACCTGCGCCAGATTTGCCGCTGCCGTGGCGCTATCCAGCTGCGCCTGAGCCTGTGCCACGGCAGAATGGTGCAAGGACGGCTCAATCTCGTACAGCAGGTCACCGGCCTTGACCATCTGCCCTTCGGTAAACGGCCGTTTGGCAATAAACCCTTCGGTACGGGTCTTCACCTCCACGGTTTGAATGGCCTCGATGCGGCCAAGATAGTGCAATGCGCGTTCGGGTTGGCTTTGTTCAATCATCGCCACGGTCACCGCAGGCAGCGGTGCAGCAACGCTCGGAGTGGCTATGGCCAGCAGCCACAGTGCCATACAACGGGATAGCGAAGGTTTAGTCATCGACGGCAGGACCACTCATTAATTAGTTACCAAGCTAAATTAATGAAAATTATAGTTCACCTATAGCAAGTCAGAATGGGCTCTGTTAACGATTTCTTGCAAGGACGCAAGCCCGCCCACCAGCGGTTTACTGCGCCGTATAGCCGCCATCAATGCTGTAAAAAGCCCCGGTGGTGAAACTGCTGTCTGTAGAAAGCAAAAAAACCACCGTTTTCGCCACCTCCTCACGCGTAGCCATACGCCCCATCGGATGGGAGGTAGCCATTTTCTCCCGCATCTGGGTGGGTAATCTGGCCATCGAAGGCGTATCGACATAGCCAGGCCCGACGGCGTTGATGCGTATCCCTTGATTGGCAAACTCCAGAGCTGCGGCCCTCGTCAAACCGATAATGCCGTGCTTGGCCGCGGTATAAGGCGCAATACCGGCAATGCCGACTATGCCATTGGCGGAAGAGAGGTTCACTACCGCGCCACCGCCTGCTGCCACAATAGCGGGCAACCCGTACTTCATCCCATAGAAAGTGCCGCTGAGATCGGTTTCAATCACCGCGTGCCAATCATCAATGGAATATTCATTCAGCGGCACATCGTGCGGCCCGGTAATACCGGCATTGTTGACCAGCAGATGCAATTGCCCGCCAAGGGCCAGCGTCTGCGCTACCGCACTGCGCACCGATTCAGGATCGCGAGCATCCATAACCAACGGAAATACCGATTTGCCTGTCGGATCGATACGTAGCGCCGTTGCTGCCAGTCTTGCGCGATTTCTGGCGGTTATCGCTACCTTCGCCCCTCGTTCGACCAACTCTTGAGCAATAGCTTCACCAATACCGGTGGAAGCACCGGTCACCAATGCCACTTTACCCGTAAAATCTTGCATAACGCCTCCCGATCGCTTTGAGTTAGGCGTTCAGGCTAAGGCTTGGGCATGACAGTTTCTGGCAGTGGCTATCCTCCAAAAATGCTGAAGCATCACCCCAATGGCAAAAGGATAAAACGAAAAAGCCCTGACAATATTTGCCAGGGCTTTTAGGTTACTGCATATTTAAAATTCAACATTAATCAACTTACTAACTGGGTACTACTTTCGATACTGCTTAAAATGTACTTGTTTATCACAGATAATATTGGGTATTAAAAAGCTAACTACATCCTCCCCTATACTGACTGATTTACAAATTCTGACTCACCTACCTCATAATAATTAGCCAAGGTAAAGCAAGCTAAACTGGTACATTCCCCCTCGCGATATAAACTATTGACGCATGGCTTTACTTTCATTGCAACAAACTTACAGGATAAAATTAACAAGTTGCAACATTAACACTTGAGAAACAGAGCCTTACATCATCGCGTATGGTACACACCCTGCGATCGTCGGTACTGACTACGTGGCCTTAAAGCATTGTCCTTGAGTCCGAACTGGCTACTCAACGACGACTTCCCCATACAACATAACTTCGTGGCCTTTATCGCAATATCACTAAACAACTTATTAAAGATAACCTTTTAATCTGTTATTTAGCTAAGCAGCTAACTATCAATTTCCTGCTGCTGGATACTAATCTACGACTTTTTCAAACTATGTCAATACTGTTTTTAACAACATACGTTTATTGGCTAAATCGCTCATTTTAAACGGACTGAAATCGATACGCATTTGTCTTTCTGGTTAATTACAGACGGCTTTCACATGCTTGCAAGCTCGGTGGCCACGACCAGTCAGGAAGACGAGTGTAATGAATTTGCACAAGCGGCTCTACGCCAGCGATTTTCAGCACCGCACATATTGCTTCCCCGACGGCCACAATTCCCGCTAATTTATGCAAAATTTCCCATATAGCGAGAATTCTGGTGGACATACCACGCTATCTGCAACACATCGGCTTCACAGGCACGCCACAGGCCGATCTGCAAACGCTGCAACAGCTGCATCGCTGCCATATGCTGGCGGTGCCCTTCGAGAATTTAAGCATTATCTATCATCAGAGGATCGATCTTAGCGAGGGTGGGCTGTTCAGCAAAATCGTCGAGCATAATCGCGGGGGGTTTTGTTATGAATTGAACCGGATATTCGCCCTGCTGTTGCAGCAGATCGGCTTTAAAGTGGCGTTTATATCCGGGGAAGTCCACGCCAGAGACGGCTCTTTTGGCCCGCCGTTTGACCATATGGCGCTAATGGTGACCTTGGATCAGCCGTATCTGGTCGATGTAGGCTTTGGCGATTCTTTCCTCGCCCCGCTGAAAATCACCACTACCGAGCAACAACCACAGGCCAGCGGCACCTTTCATCTTGAGCAAGATGGCGAGTGGTATCATCTGGAGCGCCGCAACGGCGATCGGACCTCCCACGCCAAGACGCTGTATCGCTTTACCCTGCAACCCCGGCAGCCAGAAGAATTTAACGACATGTGCCACTATCACAGCACTTCGCCACAGTCGCACTTTACCCAAAAGCTGGTGTGCTCCCGCCCCACAGAAGATGGCCGCATCACCCTCAGCGAGTTAAAGCTGATCGTGACCCAAAACCATCACCGTAAGGAGTCGACGCTGCATTCAGAAGAAGAACGGCTGGAAGCGTTGCGGCACTATTTTGCTATTGAACTCAGTAGTTAGCGGCAAATCACCCGCGCAATATCCTTGGAGTTGTTTAACGTGCGGATCTCGGTAAACAGCTCCGTGGCTTCCTGATACTCTTTGCGCAAGTAACTGAGCCACTGTTTGATGCGGGCGACGTGGTATAAACCGGTATCGCCCTGCTTTTCCAGATGCACGTACTTTTGCAATAGCTGTACCACCTGCGGCCAAGGCATACGCGGTTCGTTATATTTCACCACCCGGCTCAGGTTGGGGATGTTCAACGCGCCACGCCCCAGCATTACCGCGTCGCAGCCGGTGGCCTGCATACACGCCTGCGCACTTTGATAGTCCCAGATTTCCCCGTTGGCGATCACCGGGATGCTCAAACGTTGGCGGATCTCACCGATCGCCTGCCAGTTGATGCGATCGGCTTTATAACCGTCCTCTTTGGTACGGCCATGGATGGTGATTTCGGTCGCGCCCGCTTGCTGCACCGCATCGGCAATTTCAAAGCTGCGGGAATCTGAATCCCAACCCAAGCGCACTTTTACCGTCACTGGCAGATGCGCTGGCACCGCAGCGCGCATCGCTTTGGCCCCCTGATAAATCAGTTCGGGATCTTTGAGCAAGGTGGCCCCGCCGCCGCTGCCGTTGACATGTTTGGACGGGCAACCGCAGTTCAGATCGACACCGTAAGAACCCAGTTCGACCGCTTGAGCGGCGTTCTCCGCCAGCCATTCGGGATACTGGCCAAGCAGTTGCACCCGCACCTGGGTGCCAGATGGCGTTTTGCTGGCATGGTGCAGTTCCGGGCACAGCCGGTAGAAGGATTTGGCCGGCAACCGTTGATCGACGACCCGCAGGAATTCGGTGATGCAGAGATCGTAATCGTTCACCTCGGTGAGCAATTCCCGCACCAGAGAGTCGAGTACCCCCTCCATTGGAGCCAATAATACGCGCATGCCTACCCCTGCAATCAAAGAGGGCGCAATGATACGGGCGAAAGGCGGTGCCAACAAGCCTCCCGCCGATAAAATTACCCCAGCTTACGCACCGGCTCACCGGCAATAAACGCCTGGATATCGGCAATCGCTTCCCGGAAATAGGTGCGGTAGTTATCATCCGCGACGTAACCCACATGCGGCGTAGCCAGCACGTTGGGCAAGCGGCGCAATGGGTGATCGGCGGGCAGTGGCTCTACTTCAAACACGTCCAGCCCAGCACCGGCGATCTGCCCGGTTTGCAGCGCTTCAACCAGCGCTTGCTGATCGACAATCGCTGCGCGCGAGGTGTTAATCAGGAAGGCGCTGTTTTTCATCTGCGCCAACGCCTGGCGGTCGATCAGCCCACGGCTGCGATCGCTTAACACCAGATGCACCGAAACAAAGTCACTCGCTGCCAACAGCGCCTGTTTTGACTCGGCAAGTTGCACACCGAATTCCTGTGCCCTTTCAGCCGTCAGATTTTGGCTCCAGGCCACGACGTTCATGCCAAATGCCTGAGCCACCTTCGCCATCTGGCCGCCGATCTTGCCCAGCCCCAGTAGGCCTAACGTTTTGCCATGCAAGGTGATGCCAACATGTTGCTGCCAAGGTCCGTTGGCACGTAATCCCCTGCTTTCAGCCAGCAGATGCTTGGCCAAACCGAGGATGAGCGCCCAGGTCAGTTCCATCGGCGCTTCAGAACCGCTGGCGGTGCCGCAAACGGTGACGCCTTGCCGGGTTGCCGCTGGCAAGTCGATCGAAGCGTTACGCATGCCTGAGGTGATCAGCAGTTGCAGTTTCGGCAAGCGAGCAAGCAATGCGGCGGTGAACGGCGTGCGCTCTCGCATTATCACCACGATCTCGCAGTCTTTGATGCGGCTCACCAGTTGGTCTTCATCGTCAATATGATCACGCAGGGAGAAAACCTCAACCTGCTCGCCTAGGACGGACCAATCCGCCATCTTCAGCGCTACACCTTGGTAATCATCAAGAATTGCACACTTCAATTTCATCTGGATCTCCTGAAACAGGCGAAAAAAAACCGCCAATAAATGGCGGTTCAGTATAGATCATCAATCGAGGATCACTCAGACGGTTTACGGCTATGCGGACGGCGCGATGGAGCACCTGAACGTGGTTTGCCTTCACCCTGTGGGCGAGCACTGCCGCCGCCGCGATTTTCACGCTGACCGCCACCATTGCCACTACGCTGGCCGCCACCGTTACCGGTACGCGGAGCGCCGCCGCCGTTGCCACGTGGAGCACCACGGCCACCACCAGCCTGACGGCCATTGATGATCGGTTCGGCTTTGATGCTTGGGTCCGGCTCATAGCCTGGCAGGGCAATGCGTGGAATCTCACGCTTAAGCAGGCGCTCAATATCACGCAGCAGTTTGTGTTCATCCACACAGACCAACGAGATCGCCTCGCCGGTACGTTCGGCACGGCCGGTACGGCCAATGCGGTGGACGTAATCTTCCGGTACGTTTGGCAGTTCGTAGTTCACTACGTGTGGCAACTGATCAATATCCAGGCCACGTGCAGCGATATCAGTAGCTACCAGCACGCGGATTTTGCCGTCTTTAAAGTCTGCCAATGCGCGGGTACGTGCGCCCTGGCTTTTGTTGCCGTGGATAGCCGCAGCGGTGATGCCATCTTTATTCAGCTGTTCAGCCAAATGGTTGGCACCGTGCTTGGTACGGTTAAATACCAGCACCTGCTTCCAATCACCTTCGCCGATCATCTGGGAAAGCAGTTCACGCTTGCGCTTCTTATCGACAAAGTGAACGCTCTGTTCAATTTGCTCGGAAGCGGTGTTGCGGCGAGCCACTTCTACCGAGGCCGGGTTGGTCAGCAGTTTACTGGCCAGCCCTTTGATCTCATCGGAGAAGGTCGCAGAAAACAGCAGGTTCTGACGCTTGGCAGGCAGCTTGGACAGCACGCGGCGGATATCATGGATAAAGCCCATATCCAGCATGCGGTCGGCTTCGTCCAGCACCAGAATTTCAATTTTAGACAGATCAACCGCGTTCTGATGTTCCAGATCCAGCAGGCGACCCGGCGTTGCCACCAGGATATCGACGCCGCCGCGCAGCTTCATCATCTGCGGGTTGATGCTCACACCACCAAACACCACCAGCGAACGCAGGCGCAGGTGTTTGCTGTAAGCCTCAACGTTTTCACCGATTTGCGCAGCCAGTTCACGGGTTGGCGTCAGGATCAACGCGCGCACCGGGCGGCGGCCTTTGATTGGGTGATCGTGTTTGCTCAGCAGCTGCAATAGCGGCAAGGTAAAACCAGCTGTTTTACCGGTACCGGTCTGGGCGCTGGCCATCAGGTCACGGCCTGCCAATACCACCGGGATTGCCTGGCGTTGAATTGGCGTAGGTTCGCGATAGCCCTGTTCTTCAACAGCGCGCAGAATTTCAGCACTTAAGCCGAGGGTTTCAAATGACATAGTAGAGAAAAACTCCAGATCCCCCCTAACCTAAACAAATGTTCGGTGCAGTTTCCGGGAGGATTATCAGACGGGGCATAAGGAAGTGCTCGCACTTTTTTGCGGCAGATCCTCGGCATGACCTCGAGGGATTGGCACAAACTGCAGTGCACCAAGCGCGAGAGTGTAGCAGAAATCGAACAAGAAAAGGCAATTTTACGTGTTCACCGCACTTTTCGCCGAGCAAGCTCACGGAAAAGCAAAATGTTCTGGCCTGTGGTTTACATTTTAGCCCGCCCGGCCTAAAGTTAATCATATGATTGATTAACTTTTTGAGTCAACCTATGTCCACTGCAGAAAATCCGCCGCTCACCCCTCTCAAACGGGGTGAGCAAGCGCGCCAACAACTGCTCACCTCCGCGATTGAAGTGTTCGGCGAATATGGCCTTTCGGGCGCCACCACGCGGCAAATCGCCCAGCGTGCGGGGCAAAACATTGCCGCCATCACCTATTATTTCAACTCGAAAGAGGGGTTATATCTGGCGGTAGCCCAGTGGATTGCCGACTTTATCCAACAAAACTTCCGCCCACTGAGCGAAGAAATCGAACGTTTCTACCTGCTGCCCGCGGAGCAACGCCAGCCAGAACACTACCTATACCATCTCAAAAGCGGGTTGCTGGCCTTCAGCCAACTGATGACTCAACCCCACACGCTCAACCTGAGCAAGATCATGTCTCGCGAACAGCTTTCGCCAACGGATGCCTATCCGCTGATCCACCAGCAGGTGATAGCCCCGCTGCATCACGTACTTTGTCGCCTGTTAGCGGGCTACACCGGCATCGATGAGCGCTCCACCAAAATCGTCTTGCATACCCATGCGCTGATCGGTGAGGTACTGGCATTCCGCGTTGGCCGTGAAACCTTGCTACGACAGGCAGGCTGGCATCAGATCGCGGCAGAAGAAGCCCAGCAGATTAGCGAGGTGCTGGCCGAACATATCGACATTCTGGTTAACGGGCTACGCCAGCGTTATGCCGTCTAACTTTCCGTCTTGCAGTCAAGGAATATTATGAACAAGAAAAGAGTTGCCATTGTGGGTGTAGCGATCGTGCTGATCGCCGCTGCGACCTATGGTTTCTGGTCTTATCAACGCCAGCAGGACAAGCCTTTGACGCTGTATGGCAATGTGGATATCCGCACGGTAAACCTGGGCTTCCGCGTTAATGGCCGGTTGGCCTCGCTGGCGGTAGACGAAGGGGACAACGTGCAACAGGGGCAGTTGCTGGGTAAACTGGACGATGCGCCTTACCAGAACGCGTTGCTACAGGCACAGGCCAACGTTGCCA
This sequence comes from Serratia sp. J2, assembly GCF_046269175.1. Taxonomy (NCBI): domain Bacteria; kingdom Pseudomonadati; phylum Pseudomonadota; class Gammaproteobacteria; order Enterobacterales; family Yersiniaceae; genus Serratia; species Serratia sp. J2. Next base: position 379,695 of record NZ_JBKABN010000001.1, on the reverse strand, counting down.
GCGCCAAAGCCAAGCTGGATTTATTGCAGGCAGGCTACCGCAACGAGGAGATTGCCCAGGTGCGATCCGAAGTTGCGCAACGCCAGTCGGCCTTCAGCTATGCCGACAGCTTCTTCCAACGCCAGCAGGGGCTATGGGCGAAAAAGGCCACCTCAGCCGACGCCCTGGAAGATGCCCGCACCGCGCGTAATCAGGCGCAGGCAAATTTGCAGGCGTCGAAAGACAAACTGTCGCAATACCTGACCGGCAACCGCCCGCAGGAAATCGAAGAGGCCAACGCCAATCTGGCACTAGCCGAGGCGGCACTGGCGCAAGCCCAGTTGGATCTGCATGACACCACCCTGCTCTCTCCGTCCGTTGGTACGGTAATGACGCGAGCCGTGGAGCCAGGCACCATGCTCAGCGCTGGCAGCACAGTGTTTACCCTATCGTTGACCCGGCCGGTATGGGTTCGTGCCTACATCAATGAAACCAGCCTGGGTAGCGCTACGCCAGGTACCGAAGTCTTGATCGAGACCGACAGCCGCCCTGGCAAGCCTTATCACGGCAAGATCGGCTTTGTTTCCCCCACTGCGGAGTTCACCCCCAAAAGCGTAGAAACGCCGGATCTGCGTACCGACCTAGTCTACCGCTTGCGGATCATTGTCAACGATGCCGATGACGCCTTGCGTCAGGGGATGCCGGTAACCGTCCATTTCACAAAACCGTAAGGAACCGTGATGGCACAGGCACATACGATTGAACTGGTGGCGTTGGAAAAACGCTTTCCATCACTCGATAAACCGGCGGTGGCCAGCTTGACGACCACGTTGCGCAGTGGCGCGGTGACCGGACTGGTTGGCCCCGATGGCGCAGGCAAAACTACCCTGCTGCGCATGTTGGCAGGTTTGCTGCTCCCCAGCAGCGGCAAGCTGACCGTCGCGGGGTTGGATCCGATCGCACAAGATCGCCAGTTGCACGCCATTCTCGGTTACATGCCGCAAAAGTTCGGGCTGTATGAAGATCTGACGGTAATGGAAAATCTCACGCTGTATGCCGATCTGCGCGGAGTCACCGGCGATCTGCGTAAGCAAACCTTTGAGCGGTTGCTGACGTTTACCGATCTGACCCGCTTTACCGAACGGCTGGCGGGCAAGCTTTCCGGCGGGATGAAACAAAAGCTCGGGCTGGCCTGTACGCTGCTTGGCCAACCCCAGGTATTGCTGCTGGATGAGCCCGGCGTCGGCGTCGATCCCATTTCACGTCGTGAACTCTGGCGAATGGTGCATGAGCTGGCCAACGATGGCATGCTGATCCTGTGGAGTACCTCCTATCTCGACGAAGCCGAGCAGTGCCGCGAAGTGCTGCTGATGAACGAAGGCGAACTGCTATTTAGCGGTGCGCCACAGGATCTTACCCAGCGTATGGCTGGCCGTACCATCTTGATCGATACCCCAGCGGGTAGCCACCGGGCGCTGTTGCAACGGGCGATCTGTCTGCCTGCGGTTAGCGACGGTGTGATCCAGGGGAAATATCTGCGGTTGATCCTCAAGCAGTGCGAAGATCATCAGCAAGTATTGCGGGATCTGGATCTGCCTAAGGCCGAATTAACCGAGGCCGATCCGCGTTTTGAGGATGCGTTTATCGATCTGCTGGGCGGTGGCCCGAACAGCAAATCCGCCCTGGCCGAGATCATGCCCACGGTAACGGGCGACAGCTCGGAAACGGTGATCGAAGCACAGGGGTTGACCAAAAAATTCGGTGACTTTGCGGCTACCGACCATGTGGATTTCAAGGTGCAGCGCGGCGAGATTTTTGGCCTGCTTGGCCCCAACGGCGCGGGCAAATCCACCACCTTCAAGATGATGTGTGGCCTGCTGGTGCCTAGCGATGGCAAAGCGCTGGTGCTCGGTATGGATCTAAAAACCAGCTCGGGCAAGGCGCGCCAGCATCTGGGCTATATGGCCCAGAAATTTTCGCTGTATGGCAACCTGACGGTGGCGCAGAACCTGAAGTTTTTCTCCGGTGTTTATGGGCTGAGTGGCAAGAACCAGCGCGATAAAATCGACGAGATGTCTCGCGCCTTCAACTTCGCCCCGATCCTCAACCAAACGCCGGATTCGCTACCGCTCGGTTTCAAACAGCGGCTGGCGCTGGCCTGCGCGCTGATGCATGAGCCAGACATTCTGTTTCTTGATGAGCCCACCTCGGGCGTCGATCCGCTGACCCGGCGCGAGTTCTGGCTGCATATCAACGGCATGGTGGATAAAGGCGTGACGGTGATGGTCACCACCCACTTTATGGATGAAGCGGAATACTGCGATCGCATCGGCCTGGTATATCGCGGCAAAATTATCGCCGCCGGTACACCGGACGATCTCAAACAGCAGATAGCCAGCGAGCAAAACCCCAACCCTTCGATGGAAGAGGCGTTTATCGAACTGGTGCAGGGCTACGATCGGGAGGAGACAACATGAGCAGCGACAACGGCTTTTCCTGGCGGCGACTGCGGGCGTTATGCCTGAAAGAAACCCGGCAGATCCTGCGTGATCCCAGCAGCGGGCTGATTGCTTTTGTCATTCCACTGATGCTGCTGTTTATCTTTGGCTACGGCATCAACCTGGATTCCAGCAAGCTGCGGCTGGGGATCCTGATGGAACAGCAAAGCGAAGAGGCACGAGATCTGGCCAATGCCTTTATAGGCTCGCCCTATATCGAACCCACCGTCAGCGATAATCGCCAGCAACTGATCCAGATGATGCAGGCTGGCAGTATCCGTGGCCTGGTGGTGATCCCTAATGATTTTGCCGAGCATCTGGCAAGACCCAACGACCGCGCTCCGTTGCAGGTGATTACCGATGGCAGCGAACCCAATACCGCCAACTTTGTGCAAGGCTATACCCAAGGGATCTGGCAAATCTGGCAGCAACAGCGCGCCACCGATCTGGGGCGTGATGACAAGCCGCTGATTGAAGTCCAGATGCGCTACTGGTTTAACCCGGCGGCCATCAGCCAGCACTTTATTATTCCAGGGGCCATCACCATTATCATGACGGTCATCGGTGCCATTCTTACCTCGTTGGTCATCGCCCGCGAATGGGAGCGTGGCACCATGGAGGCGCTGCTTTCCACCCAGGTCACGCGCAGCGAGCTGCTGCTGTCCAAACTGGTGCCGTACTATTTCCTGGGCATGATCGCCATGGTGCTGTGTATGGTGGTTTCGGTATTTGTACTCGGCGTGCCCTACCGTGGCTCCCTGCTGCTGTTGTTCGTGATCAGCAGCCTGTTCCTGGCCAGCACGCTCGGCATGGGGCTGTTAATCTCGACCATTACCCGCAACCAGTTTAACGCGGCAATGGTGGCCCTGAACGCCGCCTTTTTACCTTCAATTATGCTGTCTGGGTTTATCTTTCAGATCGACAGCATGCCCGCCGTGGTACGTGCGGTGACCTATATCATTCCGGCGCGCTACTTTGTCAGTACGCTGCAAACGCTGTTCCTGGCAGGCAACATCGGCACCGTGCTGGTGATTAACCTGCTGTTTTTGATCGCTTCGGCGGTGGTGTTTATCGGCCTGACGGCCTGGAAAACCCAGCGGCGGCTGGATTAAGGGGAAGCCATGTTTCACCGTCTCTGGACGTTGATCGTTAAAGAAATGCAGTCTCTACTGCGCGATCCGCAGACCCGCGCGATCCTGATTATGCCAGTGTTGTTGCAGGTGGTGCTGTTCCCGTTCGCCGCCACGCTGGAAGTCACCAACGCCACCATCGCGGTGTACAGTGAGGACAGCGGCCAGCACTCTATTGAGCTGACTCAACGCCTTGCCAAGGCCAAAGCCTTTTCTCACGTGCTGTTGTTGCGCAGCCCGCAGGAGATAAGAACCACTATTGATAATCAGAAAGCGCTGCTGCTGGTCCGCTTCCCGGCCAACTTCTCACGGGATATCGCCAGCGGTAATACCGCGCCGTTGCAGTTGATCCTCGATGGCCGTAACTCCAACAGCGCGCAGATCGCCGCCAACTATGTGCAGCAGATCGTACAGGACTACCAGAATGAGCTGATTGGGCAGCGTACCAAGCCCAACAACAGCGAACTGGTGGTACGCAACTGGTATAACCCGAATCTGGATTACAAATGGTTCGTCGTGCCTTCGCTGATCGCGATGATCACCACCATCGGCGTGTTGATCGTTACCTCGCTTTCCGTCGCGCGTGAACGTGAGCAAGGCACGTTAGAGCAGTTGTTGGTTTCGCCTTTAACCACCTGGCAGATTTTTATCGGCAAGGCGGTACCGGCCCTGATCATTGCCACCTTCCAGGCTTCGATCGTGCTGTTTATCGGTATCTTTGCCTACCAGATCCCGTTTGCCGGTTCGTTGCTGCTGTTCTACGGCACCATGCTGGTTTACGGGTTGTCTTTGGTGGGCTTCGGGCTGCTGATTTCTTCGCTGTGCGCGACGCAGCAGCAGGCGTTTATCGGGGTGTTTGTGTTTATGATGCCGGCGATACTGCTTTCTGGCTATGTCTCGCCGGTGGAAAACATGCCGGTTTGGCTTCAGCATCTCACCTGGGCCAACCCTATCCGCCACTTCACCGATATCACCAAGCAGATCTACCTCAAGGATGCCGGTTTCGGCATCATCTGGCACAGCCTATGGCCACTGTTGGTGATTACCGCCACCACCGGTAGCGCGGCCTATGCCATGTTCCGGCGCAAGATTGCCTGAACGGATCCGCCGGTTCATCGATTGATGATGGTGGAAACGTAGCTAAGGCCGGGGAGTTAACCACTCTCCGGCTTTTAATATTCGCGTCTGGGGGATCGCGTTTTATTGGTGATCCAGCCCGTTTTATCCCTCACCCCAACCCTCTCCCAAAGGGCGAGGGAGCTAGTACAGCGCTAGAGCTAACTACGAGAGTAAAACTGAGGCACCTTCGGTTCCCTCTCCTGAGGGAGAGGGTTAGGGCGAGGACACCGACTTTCCGCTTTTAGCGACGGTTGCCGAAGATACGCAACAGCATCAGGAACAGGTTGATAAAGTCGAGATACAGCGTCAATGCGCCAACGATGGCGTATTTGCGGAAGCTGTCTTTATCATCGGCATTCAGCTGTTCACCCATCGCTTTCAGTTTCTGGGTGTCATACGCCGTCAGGCCCACAAATACCAGCACGCCGATATAGGTGATTGCCCACATCAGCGCCGGGCTTTTCAGCCAGATGTTCACCAGTGACGCCAGCACAATACCAATCAGCCCCATAAACAGCATGCTGCCGAAACCGCTCAAATCGCGTTTGGTGGTGTAGCCGTACAGGCTCATCGCACCGAACATCCCCGCAGTGACCACGAAGGTGCTGGCGATAGAGCTATAGGTGTAAGCAATGAAGATGCTCGATAGCGTTAGCCCGGTCAGCGCCGAGTAGAGCATAAATAGCCCAGTGGCCATGGTTCCGCTCAGGCGGTTAACCATGCCGGAAATCACAAACACCAGGCCCAACTGCAGGATAATCAACCCAAAGAAGGTGATCTGGCTAGAGAAAATAAAGTTGATGATCGCAGGCGTATGCGCTGCATACCAGGAAACAAATGCGGTCAACAGCAAGCCACAGGTCATCCAGCCATACACCTGCGCCATATAAGCCTGAATGCCGCTGTTGGCACGTTCAACGATCGAACCATTACGTGGATATCGGTCCATGACGGTTACCTTTTACATGTGAGCCAAGTTTCGGGGAACTTCCCCTGCCAACAGTAAGCGTATCACAGAAAACGCTACGCGAAACGGGCAAAGGTATTGATTTATTTCCGCTGTTGAAGCTCGATTTACCAACGTTTGGCGGCTTGTTTATCCGTATCACGAGCCTCTACCCAGCGCTCTCCCTGCCCGGTCGCCTCACGTTTCCAGAAGGGAGCTCGGGTTTTCAGGTAATCCATAATAAATTGTGCCGCCTCGAAGGCCATGCTGCGGTGGGCGCTGGTCACGCCGACAAACACAATTTCATCACCAGGGAAGAGATCACCGATGCGATGGATCACCGTTGCCCGCTGCAATGGCCAACGGGCCCGCGCTTGTGCAACAATCTCTTCAAGGGCTTTTTCAGTCATGCCAGGGTAATGCTCCAACGACAGCGCGCTGACGTCATCCCCCAGATTGTGATTACGTACCTTGCCGGTAAAAGTCACCACTGCGCCGTCATCATCACACTGTGCCAGCCACTGGTATTCTTCACCTACGCTAAAGGTTGCCTGGCCAACGCGGATACGAGTATTTTCCACTGTTAACCTCCGGTTACCGGTGGAAAGAAAGCCACTTCATCACCGGCTTGCAGCGGATGCTCTGCGGCCACCAGCGATTGGTTCACCGCCGTCAGCAATTTACCGGGCTCCAGCGCCAGCGCCCAACGATCGCCACGCTCGCACAGCGATTTACGCAACTCTTCAACCGTAAGGTACTGCGCCGGCAGGCTCAGCATATTGGTACCGACCAGTTCACGCACCTGCGCGAAAAACAGAATAGTGATCATGATTCCACCTTAAAATCACCGGACTTGCCGCCGCTTTTTGCCAGCAGCCGCACCGGGCCAATTACCATATCTTTCTGCACCGCTTTGCACATGTCGTAGATGGTGAGTGCGGCCACCGAAGCGGCAGTCAACGCCTCCATTTCAACCCCGGTTTTACCGGTCAAACGGCAGCAGGTTTCGATACGCACTCGGTTAAATTCCGGCTGCGCTTCGAGCTGTACTTCCACCTTGCTTAACATCAACGGATGGCAAAGAGGGATCAGTTCCCAGGTGCGCTTCGCCGCTTGAATTCCGGCAATACGTGCCGTGGCAAATACGTCGCCTTTATGGTGGCTGCCGTCGATAATCATCGCCAGCGTTGCCGCCTGCATTTCTACAAAAGCCTCGGCACGGGCTTCACGTACCGTCTCCGCTTTGGCAGAGACATCGACCATATGGGCCTCGCCAGCGGCGTTAATGTGGGTTAGCTGCGTCATAGATTATTTCTTTAAATGGGGTAAGAAGTTGCACGGGCGATGGCGCGCGTCCAACTGTTCTTCAATAATACGCTCCCAGGCGGTACGACAGGCGCGGGTGGAACCCGGCATGGCGAAGATCACCGTCTGATTGGCAATACCGGCCAAAGCGCGGGACTGGATGGTCGCGGTGCCGATCTCTTCGTATGACACCATGCGGAACAGTTCGCCAAACCCTTCCACTTCACGGTCAAACAGCGGCAATAACGCTTCTGGCGTATTGTCCCCGGAGGTAAAGCCGGTGCCGCCGTTAATCAACACGGCCTGCACGTCATCGCTGGCAATCCATGCGGAAACCTGCGCACGGATCTGATAAATATTGTCTTTGACCAGGGCACGTGCCACTACCTGATGGCCGGTTTCCTGCGCGGCTTCTTGTAGATATTGCCCGGAGGTATCTTCCGCTTCAGTGCGGCGATCCGAAACGGTCAAAATGGCAATCTTGGCCGCAATAAATTCACTGCTGGTTTGGCTCATTGTGTGTTGTGCTCCTGATTGTCGATGGCCCCTCACCCTAACCCTCTCCTTTAGTGAGAGGGGGACCGTTCGAGCTGGTATTCATCATCTGACGTTCCCCATTGCTACAGGAAATCGTATCAACCGCCGATAAACGAGAGGTTCTGCGTGAGACCGCTATTGCCCTGATGCAGGAAGTGGGTCTGCTTTTTGGTTTGCAGCCCGCTTTGAATGCGCATTTTCAGCTGTTCCAACTGGCCGTCATCCGCCAGCAGATCGCGCAGGGTAATCCCTTGCTCACCAAACAGGCACAAATGCAGATTGCCAATGGCGGAAACCCGCAGGCGGTTGCAACTGGCGCAGAAATCTTTTTCGTACGGCATGATCAGCCCTATCTCGCCCTGATAATCCGGGTGGCTGAATACCTGCGCCGGGCCATCACTGCGGCCACGAACTTGGCGCTGCCAACCCTGCTGCTCCAACTGCAGGCGGATCACTTCGCCAGACACATGGTGCTTGCGGAACAGATCGCTGCCATCACCGGTTTCCATCAGTTCGATAAACCGCAGTTGGATTGGCCGATCCTTGATCCAGTTAAGGAAGCTGCCCAGTTGCTGGTGATTGACATCACGCATCAGCACTGCATTCACCTTTACCTTGCTGTAACCGGCGGTAAAGGCGGCATCGATGCCCTCCATCACCTGGCGGAACTTGTCCTGGCCGGTGATGGCATGAAACTGGCGCGCATCAAGGCTGTCTACGCTGACGTTAATCGCCGTGAGGCCCGCATCACGCCAACTGGCAACATCACGTGCCAGGCGATAGCCGTTGGTGGTCACAGCCAGGGTTCGGATCGCCGGGTTTTCGCGCACGGCGGCAATGATGTCGGTAAAATCGCGGCGTAAAGAAGGCTCACCGCCGGTCAGGCGGACCTTTTCGGTACCCAGTTCGGCAAAGGCACGGCTGACGCGCCGAATTTCATCCAGAGAGAGAAAGGCCTTGGGGCTGCCGCTCGACTTATAGCCATCCGGCAGACAGTAGGTGCAACGAAAGTTACACACGTCGGTGATCGATAGGCGCAAATAGTAAAATTTGCGCTCAAAAGCATCAATAAGTTGCGGCACCTGTAACACCTTCCAAATACGGGAGATGCGAGCGTTTCCACTCTGCACCCTGGTGGCTGACTTCGCCACGGCCAAGATACCCTATCGCTCCAAAGAACAACGTAGGTACCAAGGCTAGGAGTTTTGATCCCATCCCCGCTACCTCAAGTAGCCGGAACGAAACCGTGGTTTTCCTGAGAATTCTAGCGCTAAACAGCCGCGATAGCCAATGTGGATTAACGCTATATAGTTGTGTATACAGCGTTTTTTCACCTTCTCAAGTCTGGATAACCATAATAAACAACCGTTATGCCAGCGAATTGACCAGAATCACGCAAATCGCACTCTTTATCGCGTTTTTGTGCCAAATCCGCTACTTTATGCAGGCAGTCTACCTACCCTGAGTTAAGGAATTTTATGCGCAACCGTACCCTGGCCGATCTTGATCGCGTCGTGGCATTAGGTGGTGGTCACGGTCTTGGCCGTGTGATGTCTTCACTGTCCTCGTTGGGTTCTCGCCTGACCGGCATTGTCACCACCACCGATAACGGCGGTTCTACCGGCCGTATCCGCCGTTCTGAAGGCGGCATTGCCTGGGGTGACACCCGTAATTGCCTCAATCAGCTGATTACCGAGCCTAGCGTCGCCTCGGCGATGTTTGAATACCGTTTTAGCGGCAACGGGGAGTTGGCAGGGCATAACCTGGGAAACCTGATGCTAAAGGCCTTGGATCACCTGAGCGTACGCCCGTTGGAGGCGATCAATCTGGTACGTAGCCTGCTGAAAGTGGACGCTGCGCTGATCCCGATGTCGGAACAGCCGGTCGATCTGATGGCCCACGATCATGAAGGGCACCAAGTCTACGGTGAAGTGAATATCGACCAGCTAAGGATCATGCCGCAAGAGCTGATGCTCTCCCCGCCGGTACACGCCACCCGTGAAGCGGTTGAGGCGATCGCGCAGGCCGATCTGATCCTGATCGGGCCAGGCAGTTTTCTTACCAGCCTGATGCCACTGTTGCTGCTTGAGGATCTGACTCAGGCCCTGCGACGCAGCAGCGCCAATATGGTGTATATCGGTAACCTGGGCCGCGAACTGAGCGTCGCCGCAGCCGCACTGACGCTGCAAGACAAACTGACGCTGATGGAAGAGAAGATTGGCCGTAAAATGATTGACGCGGTGATCGTTGGCCCGGCGGTGGATACCAGCGCCATGCAGGATCGCATTGTGGTGCAACAACCGCTGGAAGCCAGCGATATCCCGTATCGCCACGATCGACAGCTATTACGCCAGGCGCTGGATACCGCGTTGGTGCAGCTAGCTAGCCGCGATTAATCTTGACCACGGAGCCAAGGATTATCGCTAACGCTGTCGATGTAGAGATCTTCCACCTGCTTGCGTGCCCACGGGGTGCGGCGCAAGAACTTGAGGCTGGATTTGATGCTCGGATCGCTGCTGAAGCAGTTAATGCGAATACGCTCTGCCAGCCCGTTCCAGCCATATTGGGCTACCAGCTTGTTCAGCAGTTGCTCCAGCGTAATGCCGTGTAACGGGTCTTTGGATGGGGTTGCGGTCATGGCGGCTACTCATCTCAATACTTGGGGCGCACACCTTAATCAGCAAACCGGCATACGGCAAGAAAATTTACCGGGGCGCGCATACCACGCCCCTTGGGTTCACTATGATAGCGCGATAAACTGCTCGCGCAATTGGTGGATTTCATCACGCACCGCAGCGGCCTGTTCGAACTCCAGATTCTGCGCATGAGAATACATCTGAGCCTCCAACTCCTGGATTTTTTGCTCCAGCGCTTTGGGGGTGAGCAGTTTGTATTGCGCCGCGCTCTCTGCCGCTTTACCCTTCCCTTTGTGCTTGCCACGGCTGCTTGGTTGCCCAAGTTGCAGAATATCCGAAACCTTCTTGTTCAGGCCCTGAGGTACGATACCGTTGGCTTCGTTATGCGCCTGCTGCTTGGCGCGGCGGCGTTCGGTTTCACCGATCGCCTTGGCCATGGAATCGGTGATCCTGTCACCATACAGGATCGCTTTACCGTTGAGGTTACGCGCCGCTCGGCCAATGGTCTGGATCAGTGAGCGCTCAGAACGCAGGAACCCTTCCTTGTCCGCGTCCAGGATCGCCACCAGCGATACCTCTGGCATGTCCAGGCCTTCCCTTAACAGGTTGATACCCACCAGCACGTCAAACTCGCCCAGGCGCAAATCACGGATGATTTCGACACGTTCTACCGTATCAATGTCCGAGTGCAGATAACGCACCCGCTCCCCGTGCTCTTCCAGGTATTCCGTCAGGTCTTCTGCCATACGCTTGGTCAACGTGGTGACCAGTACGCGCTCGTTGATGGCCACGCGCTTGCGGATCTCGGAAAGCAGATCGTCCACCTGAGTAGTGACCGGGCGCACTTCGACGATCGGATCCAGCAGGCCGGTTGGGCGCACCACCTGATCGATAATATCGCCGCCGGATTTCTCCAGCTCATATTTGCCCGGCGTGGCGGACACGTAGATAGTTTGCGGTGCCGCAGCGGCAAACTCTTCAAAACGCATCGGCCGGTTATCCAGCGCCGAAGGCAAACGGAAGCCGTACTCCACCAGCGTCTCTTTACGCGAGCGGTCGCCTTTGAACATACCGCCGATCTGCGGGATGGTGACGTGGGATTCATCCACCACCAGCAATCCGTCTGCGGGCAGGTAGTCGAACAGGGTTGGCGGTGGCTCGCCCTCACCGCGCCCGGAAAGATAGCGCGAGTAGTTTTCGATACCGGAGCAGTAACCCAGCTCGTTCATCATTTCCAGATCGAACTGGGTACGCTGCGTCAACCGCTGTTCTTCCAACAGCTTGTTGTTTTCCAGCAGCACTTTACGCCGCTGGGCCAGTTCCACCTTGATCTCTTCCATCGCCTGCACGATACGTTCACGCGGGGTAACGTAGTGAGATTTGGGGTAAATGGTAAAGCGTGGCACCACCTGCTCAATCTGGCCGGTTAGCGGATCGAACAGCGACAGGCGTTCGACCTCTTCGTCGAACAGCTCAACGCGCAGCGCCAACTCGTCCGATTCTGCCGGGAAAATGTCGATCACTTCGCCACGCACGCGGAAGGTGGCACGCTGGAAGGCCTGATCGTTGCGGGTATATTGCAGCTCGGCCAGACGGCGCAGGATCGAACGCTGATCGATGATCATGCCCTTGGTCAGGTGCAACATCATTTTCAGGTACAGATCCGGATCGCCCAGGCCGTAGATCGCGGAAACCGAAGCCACCACCACTACGTCACGCCGCTCCAGCAGCGCTTTGGTGGCCGACAGGCGCATCTGCTCGATATGTTCGTTGACCGAGGCATCTTTCTCGATAAAGGTATCGGAGCTAGGCACATAGGCTTCTGGCTGGTAGTAATCGTAGTAGGAGACAAAATATTCCACCGCATTCTCGGGAAAGAACTCTTTCATCTCGCCATACAGCTGCGCCGCCAGAGTCTTGTTGGGCGCCAGCACCATGGTGGGCCGGTTGAGGTCGGCGATCACATTGGCGATGGTAAAGGTTTTACCCGAGCCGGTAACCCCCAGCAGCGTTTGATGCGCCAGGCCGTCTTCCAGGCCCTCTTCCAGCTTTTGGATGGCTTGTGGCTGATCGCCGGCCGGTTTGAATTCGGAATGCAGTTTGAAATGTTTGCTCATATCCCCATCATCTTTCAGGTTTGCGGCCAGACGGTAGCGGCCTAATTATGGAAAGACCGGAAGATTTCCGCCAGTGCCCATGATACTGGATATAAAACCAGCTTCAAGCGGATTTACGCTATTGCGTCCGTTAACGGGGCGCGAACGCACCGGCAAGGTGACAATACCATGACATTTTTATTGTCAATCACTCTGTTATCCCCAGATTGCGTCACGAATTAACTTTTGGCCGTCAATACGCTAAAAAATCGCCCATCGGTACGTTAACGGTATCCGTTGGCTTGATTTTAATTAACTTATTGATATTAAATATATTTAATAAAAAGACGAGAATGCGGACAACCTGCATACAACCCGCGCCCGCTCTCTGTTCACACCGCTTTTCTAAGTATAATGCACAAGGTTATCCACAGGAATAGTGGATAACTCTCACTACCCCACGGGGGGCGGGAGTTGCGGAAAGAACGCTTTTCCCAATGAAACGTCAACGGAGCCGGTTTTTTAGTTATTTTTTGACAATATTATCGCTTTGGTTATGCCGATTAATGCTAAAAGCCGTGATAACAAAATTCTTCTTTTACCTATTTCGCTTGCCAGGGGTTGCAAGTTGCGGCAACAACCTTTAGGGCTTGCACCAACAGCTTGCCCTGCCGCACGGTAACGGTGCAAAAAACGCCCAAGTTAACCTTCAGGCCCTGGCAGAGCCCTTGCTCACCGGGCTCAATTCAATTAACAAAACAGTAACAAACTGACTTTTTCGTTGCGCAACGCCTGATGGCCTGGTAATTGCATTTACTTATTCAGGGGCGTGACCTTGCGGAAGAACTGGCAAATTTTGGCCAAAACCGGCTGGAGCCTACAAGGTTATCTTCGGCGAAAAAGTTCATTGCATACCAAAAAGCCCCCCTAGAGCCGCCAAACGACCGGTAGCGGCCATTTTTCAATTTTTTAGCCTGAGCCGCGATTAAGGTAATCAGCACAGCATTTGCCACACCCGGGAGAGACACCGCTTGCTGCGGTCAACGTTATCCATGCGTGAATATCGGTCTTGGAGGAGATGCCAAATGTTAAGCTTACGGGCGGTAAACCAATATTATGGACAACAGCATACGCTGTGGGATGTCAGCCTTGAGTTGCCTCGTGGGCAATGCACCCTGTTGCTTGGCCGTAATGGGGTGGGCAAAACCACGCTGATCAATTGCATCATGGGACACCTGCCGATCGTCAGCGGCAGTATGACCTGGCAGTTGGCGGATGAGCCACCGCAAAACCTGTTGCCACAGCCGGTAGAAAACCGGGCATTACTGGGCATTGGTTACGTGCCACAAGGGCGGCAAATCTTTTCCCAACTGAGCGTAGAAGAGAACCTGCAGGTAGCCTTGCTGGCCGAGCGTGGCAAGGTCCGCCGTATGCCCCCTATTATTTACAATCTGTTCCCACGGCTGCAGGCGATGCGTATGCGCCGTGCGGGCGACCTGTGCCAAAGTGAGCAACAGCAGTTGGCGTTAGGCCGCGCTCTGATGCTGGAACCGGAACTGCTGATCCTGGATGAACCCACCGCCGGTATGTCACCTTCCCTGGCGACGGAGATCGGCCTGGTGCTCCGTAAGCTGAATCAGGAGCTGGGCATGACCATTTTGCTGGTTGAGCACCAACTCCCCTTTGCCCGCCATCTGGCTGACCGCTTCTGTCTGATGGATAAAGGCCGTAACGTGGCCAATGGCACACTGGGGCAGTTGGATGAGGGGCTGATTGATGCCTATCTGACGGACTGATTCTGGCCCCTCCATGGGCCATCAGGTTAAGGGTTCAACCTGGTTAAATCGAGATACTGTCCCAATGCCTGCTGCTCTACCTGCGGTAAATGTGGGATCTCGCCCAACAGGGGCGCGGGCAATAGGCGGCAAAGAGTGGCAAGGTACTCTTGATGTCGTTTTCCCGGCGGGGTGACGTCATTGGCGATCCAGCCTGCCAGGGTCAAACCTGACTGTTGGATCGCCAGCGCAGTCAATAGAGCATGATTGATGCAGCCCAGCTTGATGCCCACCACCAGGATCACCGGCAGTTGCTCCTGCTGCACCCAGTCGGCAAAGGTTTCATGCTCAGAAAGCGGGGTAAACCAACCGCCTGCGCCCTCGACTAAAAGCCAGTCTGCACGTTGCTCAAGATGTCGTAAACCGGTGGAAAGCCGTGTCAGCGAGATGGGCCGCCCTTCGGCCTGGCTGACGATATGCGGCGAGGTCGGTTCTGCAAAGGTGTAAGGGTTCACTACGGCGTAATCCAGCGCTACGCTGCTGTTTCTCTGCAGTGCCAACGCATCGCTGTTACGTAACCCTTCATCGGTCATCTCACTGCCTGACGCTACCGGTTTATAACCAGCACAGCGCCATCCTGCCGCGCGGGCGGCCTGTAGCAAGGCACTGCTGGCCACGGTTTTGCCCACTTCGGTGTCGGTTCCGGTGACGAACCAGCGCTTAATCACGATAAATCACTCCATAAGCCAGATGATAACTGAGAGGAAACTGCCCATCCCGGCAAGGATAAGCAGCCTGCAACGCGGCAAGCCGTTGGCGTGAAAGCAGGCCAGCTTCGCGCCCTTGATGCAGGTGAGTCGCACCGATGCCCTTTAGCGATCGCATCAGCGTCATCACGTCGGGATAATTAAGCGTTTGCCAATCTGCCGTAAGCTGGTGCCGGTAGGGATGACAGGCGGCAGAGATGTGAGCTGGCGGCAGGAAGTTATTAACATGACGCTCACCATCGACTTGCTGCCAGGCGTCGCCTAACTCGTGTAAAGCCCCTTCAGCCAAAGTAGAAAACAGGATCAGTCCGCCGGGCCGCGTCACCCGATACAACTCTGCCAGCGCAAGAGGCAGATCGCTGCACCACTGCACCACCAGGCTGCTAAAACAGATATCCACCGAGGCGGTCGGCAAAGGGATGTGTTCGATATCCCCCAGCAGATAGCGATCCGCCGCTTGCTGCTGACGGGCAAAAGCCAGCATCCCCGGAGCCAAATCCAGTGCGCTGACCTGCTTGCCCAGCTCGCGCCAACGACGGCTGAAATACCCCGTGCCGCAACCGGCATCCAATACCTGCTGGCCTGGATGAGACAGCCCCATCCCCAGTAAGCGTTCACCAACCTCCCGTTGCAGCACCGCTGCGGTATCGTAGCTCGCCGCTGCCCGGCTGAAGGCCGCCGCCACCGCCTGCTTGTTCACCGTATCAATGGCAGACGTCATACAGTACCTCCAGCAAGCGATCGATATCCTGTGGCTGGTGGGCCGCAGTGAGCGTAATGCGTAACCGCGCTCCCCCCGGCGGTACCGTCGGCGGACGGATGGCGCTGACCCACAATCCCTGCTCTCGCAGGCGCTGCGCCAAATCCAGCGCCTGTTGGTTATCCCCCACCAACAACGGTTGGATAGCGGTATCCGACGCGGTTAGCGTTAACGGCAGACCCACCACTCCGGCACGAAAATGCTGAATGTGTTTTTGCAGCCGACTACGTAATTCATCCCCTTGCTGAATACAGCTTAAGGCCGCTTGCAAGGCACAGGCTTGAGCGGGCGGCATCGCGGTGCTGTAAATCAGATGACGGGCGAATTGCAGCAGATACTCAGCCAACGGTTCATCGCAGAGGATCGCCGCACCGCTGACGCCGAATGCTTTGCCAAAGGTGACGACCAACACCTCCGGGCGTACACCTTGCTGCCAGCAACTGCCGCGCCCTTGCTCGCCACGAACACCAATGCCGTGCGCATCATCCACCATCAGCCAGGCCCCCGCCTGCTGCGTCAACCGATGTAGTTCGGCCAACGGTGCGCTATCGCCGTCCATGCTGAACACCCCTTCGGTGATCGCCAACTGTTGGCCTGCACAGGTTTTTTGCAGCAAGGTGGCCAACGCCTGGGGCTGGTTATGGCGAAAACGCCGCAGTTGCGCCGGTGAGTGAGTGGCCGCTTCCAATATAGAAGCGTGGCTGAGCTTATCCGCCAGGATGCGATCGTCGGCCTGCATCAGGGCAGCAAGCAATGCCTGATTGGCCGCATAGCCGGAAATAAACAATAGCGCACGCGGGTAGCCGAGCCACTCCGCCAGTTGCTGCTCCAGCTCATGATGAGCATGGCAAAAACCGGTAACGTGGCCGGAACCGCCACTGCCAACACCGTACCGTTGTGCACCCTGCTGCCAGGCGGCGATCACCTCAGGATGTTGGCTCAGGCCCAGATAGTCGTTACCGGAAAAATTCACATAGCGCTGGCCGTCAAGTTGCAGATAACGGCCATTGCCGCCTTGATTCACTTGACGTTGTCGATAAGCGGCTGCTCCTCGCCGCTCCTCCAGCGCCTGTTCGATCCGTTGCTGCCAGCTCATTACAGCGCCGCGTTGTAGAATTCAGCGGTATCGGCGTGCAGCAACTGCTCGGTCAGCACCTGCTGCTGCTGATTGTCCCCCTGTTCGGTGGCAGTTTGCTGCGGATTCAGGCCCAGCTTACGGAACAATTGCAGATCCTTGTCCTCTTCCGGGTTGGGCGTGGTTAACAGCTTGCAGCCATAGAAGATGGAGTTGGCTCCGGCCATAAAGCACATCGCCTGAGTCTGCTCGCTCATCTGTTCACGGCCTGCCGAAAGGCGGACATAGGACGTTGGCATCATGATGCGGGCAATGGCAATGGTGCGGATAAAGTCGAACGGATCGACGTCGTCATTATCGGCCAATGGCGTACCTTTCACCTTTACCAGCATATTGATCGGCACGCTTTCCGGTGGCTTGGGCAGATTGGCCAATTGCACCAACAGCCCAGCGCGATCACGTACCGTTTCGCCCAGCCCGACAATCCCACCGGAGCAGACTTTGATCCCAGCGTTACGCACCTTATCCAAGGTATCCAGGCGTTCCTGATAGCTGCGGGTGGTGATGATGTTGCCGTAGAATTCCGGCGAGGTGTCCAGGTTATGGTTGTAATAATCCAGCCCCGCTTCGGCCAGCCGTTCGGCCTGCGCACCATCCAGCGTACCCAGCGTCATGCAGGTTTCCATCCCCATCGCCTTGACGCCCTGCACCATCTGTTGCAGATAAGGCATATCGCGCTCGTGCGGGTTTTTCCAGGCGGCTCCCATACAGAAACGGCTCGAACCGGCCGCTTTAGCCTTGCGCGCCGATTCCAGCACCTGTTCCACCTGCATCAGCCGTTCGGATTCCAGGCCAGTTTTATAGCGCGAGCTTTGCGGGCAGTACTTACAGTCTTCCGGGCAGGCACCGGTTTTGATCGACAGTAGTGTGCTGACCTGCACCTGTTGCGGATCAAAATGTTGGCGATGAACGGTTTGTGCTTCGAACAGCAGTTCGAGTAAGGGTTTATCAAACAGGGCCTGGGCTTGCCCCACTGTCCAGCGAATGCGGTCGGCCATTTACGGCGTCTCCAAAAGGGAAAAAAGTGTCGTCAGTGTAAAGTTTGCGATTATACTGTCAACCATTCTATTAAAATTTGGTTTACGGTTAATGTCTGTTTCTCCCTGCGATATTGAATTCGATCGACGCCACATCTGGCACCCTTACACCTCCATGACCCAACCCTTGCCTTGCTATCCGGTGGTATCCGCCAACGGCGTCGAGCTGCAACTGGACGATGGCCGCCTGCTGGTGGATGGCATGTCTTCCTGGTGGGCGGCGATCCACGGTTACAATCATCCGCACCTGAATCAGGCAGCCGTGCAACAGTTGGAGAAAATGTCGCACGTGATGTTCGGCGGCATCACTCATCCCGCCGCTATTGAACTGTGCCGCAAGCTGGTAGCTATGACGCCGGAGGCTTTGCAGTGCGTATTCCTGGCAGATTCTGGCTCGGTGGCGGTTGAAGTGGCGTTAAAAATGGCGCTGCAATATTGGCAGGCCCGTGGCGAACGGCGGCAGCGGATCCTGACCTTACGCCACGGCTATCATGGCGATACCTTTGGCGCGATGTCGGTCTGCGATCCAGATAACTCCATGCACAGCCTGTATCAGGGCTATTTGGCCACCCATCTGTTTGCTACCGCACCGCAGTGTCGTTTTGACCAGCCTTGGGACGAACAGGACATTGTCCCGTTTGCCGAATTACTGGAGCAGCACGCCGGGGAAATAGC
The DNA here is from genome assembly GCF_046269175.1 of Serratia sp. J2. Lineage (NCBI taxonomy): Bacteria > Pseudomonadati > Pseudomonadota > Gammaproteobacteria > Enterobacterales > Yersiniaceae > Serratia > Serratia sp. J2. Next base: position 361,300 of record NZ_JBKABN010000001.1, on the reverse strand, counting down.
CGCCGTGATCCTGGAGCCGGTGGTGCAAGGAGCCGGTGGGATGCGCATCTATCATCCAACCTATCTGCAACGCGTGCGGGAACTGTGCGATCGCTACCAAATCCTGCTGATTGCCGACGAGATCGCCACCGGTTTTGGCCGCACCGGCAAACTGTTTGCCTGCGAACATGCCGACGTGGTGCCGGATATTCTCTGCCTGGGCAAAGCACTAACCGGTGGCTATATGACCCTTTCCGCCACCCTGACCACGCGCCACATTGCAGAAACGATCAGTAACGGGGCCGCAGGCTGCTTTATGCATGGTCCAACCTTTATGGGTAACCCGCTGGCCTGTGCCGTCGCCTGCGCCAGCCTGTCCTTGCTGGAGGAAAATCGCTGGCAACATCAGGTCGCCACTATTGAAGCACAGCTTAAACAGCAGCTGCTACCGCTGGTGAAATCACCCAAGGTGGCCGACGTGCGGGTGCTTGGGGCAATTGGCGTGGTGGAAATGTATCAGCCGGTGGATGTGGCGTTGCTGCAACGCGGATTTGTCGAACGCGGCGTGTGGATCAGGCCCTTCGGTAAACTGATCTACCTGATGCCGCCTTATATCATCACGCCAGAACAGCTCACCCGGCTAACGGCGGCGATCGCCGCTGCGGTGGAGTAACGGTTTTAAGGTTGTATTGTGTCGGCAAAACGATCTAGCTTAGGGGTTCGGTATTTCAGACAACTGGGAGTCATTATGGCTTTTCGTTTGTACAGCAACGATCTGCAAGACGGCGCAAAAATGCCTGAACGGCAGGTATTTAACGGCATGGGCTACCACGGGGACAACCTCTCCCCTCATCTGGCCTGGAAAGATGCACCAGCGGGCACCAAGAGCTTTGCCATCACGGTTTACGATCCCGATGCCCCTACCGGCTCCGGCTGGTGGCACTGGGTGGTCGCCAATATCCCGGCAAACGTGCATGAACTGCCACAAGGTGCGGGTTCCGGCAAACCGGGGCTACCGGCTGGCGCAGTGCAAACCCGTACCGATTTTGGAAAGGCAGGCTATGGTGGCGCGGCTCCGCCGCAGGGTGAAAGCCATCGTTATCAGTTCACCGTGCATGCGTTGGACGTGGAAAGCATTCCAGTGGACGCAGAGGCGAGCGGCGCAATGGTCGGTTTTAACATCCACTTCCATAGCCTTGGCAAAGCGACGTTGACGGTAAAATACAGCTGAGAAACCTTGAGGGGCGAAGCGCTTCGCCCCATTTTTTAACCCACTATTTTGCCAGCACGCTCACCCACATAGGGCCTTTACCCACCGGGTAACGCGCCACGTCCGTCAGCTCACCGCTGTCTTGGTCAATCTGATACACACCGATATGGCCAGATTTCTGCCCTGCCGCAATCACGAAGCGACCGCTGTGATCGATATTGAAACCACGCGGCTGTTCTTCTGTGGCATGGTGGCCAACCACCGCAATCTTGCCGCCGTCTTCCGAGACGCTGAATACGGTCAGGATGCTGGCGGTGCGATCGCTGGTATACAGGAAACGACCGTTTGGCGTGAGGTGGATATCCGCCGCCCAACGGGTGCCGGTGAAATCGGCAGGCATCATGTCCAGGCTTTGCACCAGCGTATATTTGCCACCGTTGGCTTCGATGGCGAACACGTCCACCGTGCCATCCAATTCATTAACGCAGTAAGCAAATTTATCGTTGCCATGGAATGCCATATGGCGCGGGCCCGCTCCGCTTGCCGTCGCTACGGCTTCTTGGCCGTGTGGCGTCAGTTGGCCCTGCTGGCTCAGATTAAACAGGCGGATGCGGTCCTCTTTCAAGCACGGCACCAGCAGCAATTGATTGGTAGGGTCAATATTGGCTGAATGCGGCGCGGTCAGGCCATCGATCTGCTGGGTAGGCGCCAGCACTACGCCATCATGGCCAATCGGGCTGATGCTGGCACAGTTGCCGCTGTAAGACGCCGAGAACAGATAACGCCCCTGCAAATCGGTGGAAATATGGGTTGGGCTGCCTGGCAAAGGTGCCATCCCTGCCTCATGTAACGTGCCATCTTCCGCAATACGGTAACTGACAATGCCAAACGCCGGGCGTACCCCAACATACAGATGGGTGTTATCCGGATGGATCGCCATCGGCTGTACCTGCCCCGCCACCTCGACCGTTTGCAGCAGTGCCAGTGAGCCCTTGTCGTCTAACTGCCATACGTGGATCTGCTGGCTCTCCGGGCTGGCGACATAAACGATTTGCTTCATTTGCTCTCCTTAATGAGAAAGGGTAACCGGTTTCAGTTTGTTCTAGCTTACGCGACATTTGTGACATGGCAACCCTAGGCTGCGTCCCTCAACGCGGTTTTATCGAATGGTTATCCGGTGTACCATCGAGGTAATTTTGTTGCTAACTATAATGAGACCGCTATGAGCTACCGTGTTATTGCCCTCGATTTAGACGGCACTTTGCTAGACAACCAGAAACGTATCTTACCGCAGTCGCTGGCCGCGCTGGAGGAAGCCCGTGCCGCCGGAGTGAAAGTCGTGGTGGTCACCGGCCGCCATCACGTGGCTATCCACCCGTTCTATCAGGCGCTGCAAATCGATACGCCAGCCATTTGTTGTAACGGCACCTATCTGTATGACTTCCAGCAGAAAAAGGTACTGGCCTCCGATCCGCTGGCAAAAGAGCAGGCCAAGCAGGTACTGCAACTGCTCAAGCAAAACGATATTCACGGCCTGATGTATGTGGACGACGCCATGCTGTATCAGGAGACAAGCGGTCATGTGATCCGTTCGCTGGCTTGGTCAGAGACTTTGCCGGTAGCCCAGCGCCCAACGTTGTTGCAGGTCAACAGCCTGATGCAGGCGGCGGATGACGCGCAGGCCATCTGGAAGTTTGCCACTTCACATAGCGATCTCCCGGCGCTGCGCAGCTTTGCCGAAATGGTAGAAAAAGAGCTGGGCCTGGCCTGCGAATGGTCCTGGCACGATCAGGTGGACATTGCCAAAGGCGGCAACAGCAAGGGCAAACGCCTGCAGCAGTGGGTGGAGTCACAGGGGTTGAGCATGGATCAGGTGGTCGCCTTTGGTGACAACTACAACGACCTGAGCATGCTGGAAGCCGTTGGGCTGGGCGTTGCCATGGGGAATGCCGATAATGCCATCAAGGAACGTGCGGATCTGGTGATTGCCGATCACCTGCAGCCGGGGATTGCCGAAGTGATCCGTTCTCGCGTGCTGAATTAGCAAGATACCCCTCACCCTAACCCTCTCCCACAGGGAGAGGGAACCGATCGAGTTGGACTGAAAGTATCGTGATTCTTCATGAGCACCGGCAGATTCAGCTTGGTTGAAGGGGCGATCGAGTTTGCTGAGGTGACCTCTTTATTTCCAAAAGAGCAGGGGCTAATAGCTCCCTCTCCCTGTGGGAGAGGGTTGGGGTGAGGGGCCATCGCGGCTGATCGACACGCTCTTGACCTGTGCATACAGCCACTGGCCGGGCCTGATAGCCAGATCGTCACGAGCCCATGGAGTGATCCGCGCCCAGAGAATGTTCTCCCCGACCGTCAGCTTCACCTCAACCTGCCCTGCTACATCGAGACACTCCACCACCTTAGCGGGCAGAATATTACGGATGCTGCTGTTGGCTGGCGGTTGCAACACTAAAGAAACGTCGGCGGCGTTGATACGAATACGCATTTGGCTGCCCACCGGCGCTTCAATACCGCCGACCCACAGCCGCTGATCGCCCAGTGCCAGCGCGGTCATGGCATAGCGTGGGTGATGCTCAATCACGCTCACACTCAACACGCTGCTCTGATCTTCACGCTGTAGCCAAGGCCGCAGCGCGCTGCTGGCCCAAACCTCCTCCAACCCACCGTACGCCCGCACCTGGCCGTGATCCAACACCATCACCTGCTCTGCAAGGCGCAAGATCTCGTCCATGCTGTGGCTGACATAGAGGATGGGGATGTTGACGTCCTGCGCCAGCCGTTCCAGATACGGTAGCAGTTCACGCTTGCGCGGCATATCGAGCGAGGCCAGCGGTTCATCCATCAGCAACAGTTCCGGCGCGGTCAGCAGCGCCCGACCAATCGCGACGCGCTGTTTCTCACCGCCGGACAGGGTCAAAGGCAAACGGTTCAGCAAAGGCGCAATCCCTAACAGCTCGACAATGCTGTCAAACTGGCCGCGCATACTGGCCGCCATGCCGTATTGCAGATTGCCGCGTACGCGATAATGCGGGAACAGGCGCGCATCCTGGAAAACATAGCCAACCCGGCGTTTTTCCGGTGGCAAACAGACACCGCTGGCGGTATCCACCAGCGTGCGGCCATTCAGCACAATACGCCCCTGCTGCACCAGCGTCAGGCCACCGATGGCATTGATCAAGGAGGTTTTACCGGCCCCGGAAAGCCCGAAGATCGCCGTGATCCCCTGAGCCGGCAGATTAGCCTGCACATTGAGATTGAGATCGCCAAGCTGCTGGGAGAAATCCAGTTCTAACATCTATAGGCCCATACGCTTGCGGCCCCAGCGGGCCAGCCATTCAGAAACCATCAGGGCAGCCAGTGCCAGCACGATGGCAATCACGCACAAACGCGCCGCCGCCGCCTCGGCCCCTGGCGTTTCGATCAGGGTGTACATTGCCAGCGGGATGGTACGGGTTTCACCAGGGATATTGGAAACAAAGGTGATAGTAGCGCCAAACTCGCCCAAAGAGCGGGCAAAGGCCAGCACCACGCCAACGATCACACCGGGCAGCGAAAGCGGTAAGGTGATGGTGAAAAACACCCGCCACGGATTGGCGCCCAAGGTGCGGGCTGCCTGTTCCAAACGGGTATCCACCGCTTCCAGCGACATGCGGATAGCCCGCACCATCAGCGGGAATGCCACCACCGCCGAAGCCAAGGCAGCACCACGCCAGCTGAAACTGAAGCTGAAACCAAACCAGTTGTAAAGCCATTCGCCGATGAAGCCGCGCCGCCCCATGGCGATCAGCAGCAGATAGCCCACCACCACCGGTGGCAGGACTAACGGCAGATGAATAATGCTATCCAACAACGATTTACCGGGAAAATTGCAGCGAACCAGGATCCAGGCCATCAAAATACCCAGCGGCAAACTGCAGATCACCGCCAGGCTGGACACTTTCAGGCTCAGTTCAACCGCCTGCCACTCATACTCACTTAATATCATTTACGCGGGGTGAATCCATAACGTTCGAAGATAGCCGCAGCGGCCGGAGTCTTCAGGTAATCGTAGAAAGCCGTCACGGCTGGCGTCTGGTGATCTTTAACGATGGCCATTGGATACTCAACCGGCTTGTGGCTGTCTTCCGGGAAGATGGCAATCACTCTGACCTTGTCACTGGCCACGGCGTCCGAGCCGTAAACGATGCCCAGCGGAGCTTCTTCACGCTCAACCATGGCCATGGCGCTGCGCACATTATTAGCCCGGGCCAGCTGAGGTTCCAGCGTGGTCCATGCTCCCAGGTTCTGCAACGCTTCTTTGGCGTAGATGCCCGCAGGAACATGATCCGGATCGCCTACGGACAGGCGGCCGCCGTTGAGCAATTTGGCCCAGTCGGTTTGCTTATTGATGGTGATTTTATCTTGTTTGGCCGCTTTGGCGGCGATCAGCACCAACTCGTTGCCCAACAGGGTATAACGGGTGTCTTTCACCATCAGCTGCTTATCGATGGCGTAATCCATCCATTGCTGATCGGCAGAGATAAACATGTCCGCAGGTGCCCCTTGCTCAATCTGGCGTGCCAGCGTTGAGGAGGAAGCAAAAGAGGAGACGACTTCAACGTCTTTGCCTTTCTGGTATTCGGTGGCGATATCTTGTAAGGCGTTGGTCAGCGAAGCCGCGGCAAACACGGTGATTTTCTCCGCCGCAGAAACCTGTGCCACCAGCCCGCAAGCCAATGCCACACCGCCAACCCAGTTAATCCATTGCTGTTTCATTGTTTTCTCCGCAAGTTAACTCTCATTACATCGCTATGTAAAAAATAATATAACGCAGCGAGAACGATTGTCATGCGGTTTATCGGCAAAGCGAGAGATAACTTGAGAAATACCCGCCAAGAGAGCTCAGCGGGCATTTGGGAGGGGGATTAGCTGCGGTTTTCTTTAGGATGGCCAACTTTGGAGAAGATGTTAAACACCTCGCCCAAGCCATAAATCAAGCCTAAAATAATGGCCATCACTACCGGCACCATTACCACGGCAAACAACAGACTTTTCAATAATTCTAACATCGTAGCCTCACTTGACTGCTTTAAACCGCTGCGTAGGTTTCACTGTAAACCAAAACGCAGGCGAAAACGCGGTTATTTTACCGACTGCGGGAAATTTGTAACCGGCTAAACGTGCTCAGTTGGCGCTTTGCGGCAAATCGGCGACAATAGCCTGACTTACTGCCTTATAAGGACCCATCATGCAGGCCGAGATCCTCCTTACCTTAAAGCTGCAGCAGAAACTGTTCGCTGACCCACGCCGCATCGCGCTGCTCAAGCAAGTGGTGCATACCGGCTCGATCAGCCAGGGAGCCAAGCTGGCGGGGATCAGCTACAAAAGCGCCTGGGATGCCATCAATGAGATGAATCAACTGGCCGAGCAAACGGTGGTCGAACGCGCTACCGGCGGCAAAGGCGGCGGCGGTGCGCAGGTGACCCGTTATGGCCTGCGGCTGATCCAACTTTACGATCTGCTGGGCCAAATCCAGCAGAAGGCCTTTGACGTGTTACAGCAGGACAATTTGCCGTTGGACAGCCTGTTGGCCGCCATCGCCCGTTTCTCGTTGCAAACCAGCGCCCGCAACCAGTTTTTCGGCACCGTGATTGAACGCGACCACCAGCAGGTCCAACAGCATATCAGCCTGCTGCTGGCCGACGGCCACACCCGCCTGACCGCTGCCGTCACTCAGCAAAGCGCCGACCGGCTACAGTTGACGCCAGGCAAAGAGGTGTTGGCCCTGATTAAAGCGCCTTGGGTGAAACTCAGTACCGATCCGGCGTCGAACGGCCTGGCCGATAACGCGTTGGCAGGTTCCGTTGCCAGCATTCAGCCTGGCAGCGATCACAGTGAGGTTCTGGTGACGCTCAACGGCGGAGAAACGCTGTGCGCCACCGTCAGCAACCAGGAACTGGCGCAGTTGAAACTGAGCGTCGGCACGCCGATACACGCCTTGTTCAACGCCGATCGGGTGATTGTCGCGACGTTGTGTTAAACGCAACGTCACGTTGCAGTATTGCCGATTGACATCTTTTCCGCTTGCGCCTATTTCTAAAGCGAAACATTGCAGAATAGGGATTAGAAGATGTCGTCGTTGCACATTTCGCAAGGTTCATTTCGTTTAAGCGATACCCGCACGCTGGAGCTGGATCGGCTTGATATTCAGTCCGGCGATAGCTGGGCGTTCGTCGGGGCTAACGGCAGTGGGAAATCTGCGCTAGCCCGGGCGCTGGCCGGTGAGCTGACGTTGCTGAAAGGCGAACACCACAGTGATTTTCGCCACGTAGTACGGATCTCCTTTGAGCAGTTGCAAAAGCTGGTCAGCGATGAATGGCAGCGCAACAATACCGATCTGCTCAGCGCGGACGAAGACGATACCGGCCGCACCACGGCGGAAATCATTCAGGAAGATCTCAACGATCCCGCTCGCTGCGCGCAGTTGGCCGAGCAGTTTGGCATCACGCCCCTGCTTACGCGCCGTTTCAAATATCTCTCTACCGGTGAGACCCGCAAAACCCTGCTATGTCGCGCCCTGATGGCCCAACCCGATTTATTGATCCTCGATGAGCCGTTCGACGGGCTGGACGTCAATTCGCGCGCCCAGCTCGCCACCCTGCTTGGCGAACTATCACAGCAGGGCTATACCGTGGTCCTGGTGCTCAACCGGTTTGATGAAATCCCAGGCTTCATTGAGCAGGTCGGCGTGCTGGCCGATTGCACCCTCACCAGCCAGGGGCCACGGCAACAGGTGATGGCCGATGCGCTGGTCGCCCAACTGGCACACAGTGAAAACCTCAACGGCCTGGCGCTGCCAGAAACCGAAGATCCTACCCAGGTCATCAGGTTGCCAGACGATCGGCCACTGATCGTTCTGCATGATGGCGTAGTAAGCTACAACGATCGCCCCATCCTCAACCAACTCAGTTGGCAGGTTAACCCCGGTGAACACTGGCAGATCGTCGGCCCGAACGGAGCAGGGAAATCCACCCTGCTCAGCCTGATCACCGGCGATCATCCGCAAGGCTACAGCAACGATCTGACGCTGTTTGGCCGCCGACGCGGCAGCGGGGAAACCATCTGGGATATCAAACGCCATATCGGCTACGTCAGCAGTAGCCTGCATCTGGACTACCGGGTCAGCTCCAGCGTGCGTAACGTGATCCTGTCCGGCTTCTTTGATTCGATCGGCATTTATCAGGCGGTTTCCGATCGCCAGCATCAGCTGACCTCACAATGGCTGGCGCTGCTCGGGCTTGGCGCTATGGGCGATACCCCCTTCCATAGCCTGTCCTGGGGCCAGCAACGCCTGGCGCTGATCGCCCGGGCGTTAGTCAAACATCCGGCGCTGTTGATCCTCGATGAGCCACTGCAAGGCCTGGATCCGCTAAACCGCCAGTTGGTAAGGCGCTTCGTGGATGTGCTGATCCAGCAGGGCTCGACGCAGTTGCTGTTTGTTTCACACCACGCAGAAGATGCGCCGCAATGCATCACCCACCGTTTCTCCTTCATTCCTGAAGGCGATGGTTACCGCTATCAGCAAGACGTTCTGGCTTAACATACTCGGGATGAGTGCTACAGCGCTCATCCTGGGGACATATCCGGCAACACTTCCTCCACAACGCATCACATTTGGCCTTTTATCATTAAAGGGTACAGAGACGTTTTTGGAGAAGGTATGTCCGCCGCGCTGATTATTATTGACCTGATTGAAGATCTGGCTGGCCCTAAAGGGCGGGCGAATCACTGCCGCGAGCAACTCGTGACGCGGGATGTGATCGCGCACGTCAATACTGCTGCGGCCTACGCGCGGGTGCGTAAAATCCCGGTGATTTGGTTGCGCACCGGTTTTGCCGACAATTACCACGATATTCCCCGACACTCGCCGCTGTTCAATCATCTCAAACATATCGGTGCGCTGCGCTTAAGCAACGGGGGATGTCATTGGCTGGCCGGTCTGGAGGTAAAAACCGAGGATTTGTGCCTGGAAAAGAAAGGGCTTAGCGCCTTTGCCGGTAACAATTTGTTAGCCTGGTTACAGCAGCACCGCTGCCATCACCTGTTGTTGGGCGGTATCAGCACCCCGCTAGCCATAGAGAGCACCGCCCGGCAGGCGCACGATGCGGGCTTACAGGTAACGGTGCTACAAGATCTGTGCGCCGCCCCAACGGAAGAGATCCACCAGCAAAGCCTGGAGACCTTGCAGAACCTTGGGGAGGTTATGCGTTCACAAGCCTGGATGAAGGGTTAAAACCGTTTGCGCACGATTAACTACTGTCCCGACCTTTAAATTCACCCTGTTGTGCTACTATCCCAATTAGTGCTCGTTTAACCAGACATTAACACGCCGGATTTCCGGCATTGAGCGCCGTGTATCTATTTAAAGGGATAGCTATTATGTGGGGCGTACTTTCGGCTTCGTTGTTTTTTTTGCCATTTAACCGGCTGATTGCCTCGGTAGTATTGGCTGCGGCCGCCGCAATGGGGGTTTACCATCATATCCTGATGCCCGTCGGGCTGGGTTATCTGGCGGTTATCGCCATTGCCATCTGGCTTCATCAGCACTATCGCCAACAGCGCAGCATCGCGCTAGCGCTGGAAGTGTTTTTAGTCGCCTGCTCAATCGCACTGTTTTATCACCTGATACCGGGCTTCAATAACCAATTGATGGTCGATCAGGACAAAGTGGGCCCGATGAGCTCGCTGTATTCCATGTATTACAACTTCGATAAGGCACTGGTGCCCTTTCTGCTGTTAGCCTGCCTACCAACGCTGTTTAACGCTGGCAAGCCTGACAAGCAAGTCGGCGTCAGCGCCTGGCTGATCCTGGTGCTCTGCATCCCTGCGGTGCTGCTGTTGGCGGTGGCGCTCGGTGGGTTGAAAGTTGAGCTGCACCTGCCCTCCTGGATCCTGGCTTTCATCATGGCCAACCTGTTTTTTGTTTCGATGGCCGAAGAAGCGCTGTTCCGTGGCTATTTGCAGCAGCGTCTGCGCCAGTGGCTGGGAGCCTATCCGGCACTGATTATCACCGCTCTGCTGTTTGGTGCCGCCCACTTTGCCGGTGGCATGTTGATGGTGGCATTTGCCACGCTGGCGGGGGTGATTTATGGCCTGGCCTGGATGTGGAGCGGCCGCCTGTGGGTGCCCATTCTCTTCCACTTTGGGCTAAATCTGGTCCATTTGCTGTTCTTTACCTACCCGGCTTACCAATATTAGTCCCTCTCAAGGCCGGTAGACTTCTCTGCCGGCCTGCGTTGTGTAATCGCTACCACTTAACCCACCCTGTTGCCTTCCCTACCTCAACCGTATTAAAGCCTCAATCGATGTAAGCGATTCCATTTTTCGCGCTAGATCACCTTTTTCTCACCGCGAGCATGCTATCTTCTAGCCATTATTTTCCAAAATGCACTCGGCTAAGTCGGTCACGCAGCAAGTGAAAGCGATTACAATTAGCCCCGTTGCGAGATAAAGGAAGCGCAATGCCTGATTTCAATCCTATCGATCATCCACATCGCCGTTTTAATCCTCTTACCGGGCAATGGGTGCTGGTCTCCCCGCACCGAGCAAAACGCCCGTGGCAGGGCCAGCAGGAATCCCCCGCTCAGGAAACACTGCCAGCCCACGATCCCGACTGCTTCCTTTGCCCTGGCAACACGCGCGTGACCGGTGATAAAAACCCTGACTATCCGGGCACCTACGTGTTCACCAATGATTTTGCCGCCCTGATGCAAGATACCCCGCAGGCGCCAGAAAGTGACGATCCACTAATGCGTTGCCAAAGCGCCCGTGGCACCAGCCGGGTGATCTGCTTTTCCCCCGATCACAGTAAAACGCTACCGCAGCTGACGCTACCCGCGCTGGAACAGGTGATCGCCGCCTGGCAGGAACAGACCGCCGATCTGGGGCGCAGCTACCCCTGGGTGCAGGTGTTTGAAAATAAAGGGGCCGCGATGGGCTGTTCCAATCCTCACCCACACGGACAGGTATGGGCCAACAGCTTCCTTCCGAATGAAGCCGAACGAGAAGATCGCCTGCAACAGGAGTATTTCAGCCAGCATCAGTCCCCCATGCTGGTGGACTATGTTCAGCGCGAGCAGGCAGACGGCAGCCGTACGGTGGTGGAAACCGAGCACTGGCTGGCGGTTGTCCCTTACTGGGCTGCCTGGCCGTTTGAAACGCTGCTGCTGCCAAAAGCGCCGGTACAACGACTGACCGAGCTTAGTGCAGCACAAAGCCTCGATCTGGCCATCGCGCTGAAGAAACTCACCAGCCGCTATGACAACCTGTTCCAATGCTCTTTCCCTTATTCCATGGGCTGGCACGGCGCCCCCTTCAACCAGGCCGATAACCGCCACTGGCAACTGCATGCCCACTTCTACCCGCCGTTACTGCGCAGCGCCACGGTACGCAAATTTATGGTGGGTTATGAAATGCTGGCGGAAACCCAACGCGACCTGACCGCAGAACAAGCCGCTGAACGCCTGCGTGCGGTCAGTGATATCCATTACCGCGAAGCCGGAGTGAAATAATGAGTCTGAAGCAACTTACCCAAACCCTGTTTACCGAACACTTTGGCTACGCACCCACCCTGACGATCCAGGCGCCGGGCCGAGTCAATCTGATCGGCGAGCACACCGATTACAACGACGGCTTCGTCCTGCCCTGCGCCATTGATTATCAAACCGTGATCAGCGGGGCTCCACGTAACGATCGCCAGATCCGCGTATTGGCCGCCGATTACGACAACCAGCAGGATCAGTTTTCGCTGGATGAGCCGATCGTCAGCCACGCCAATCTGCGCTGGGCCGATTATGTACGCGGCGTGGTGAAACATTTGCAGACCCGCGATGCCAATTTTGGCGGTGCCGATCTGGTGATCAGCGGCAACGTCCCGCAGGGCGCTGGGCTTAGCTCTTCAGCCTCACTGGAAGTGGCTGTCGGACAGGTGTTGCAGGCACTTTATCAACTGCCGCTGGACGGCGTAGCACTGGCGTTGAATGGCCAGGAAGCGGAAAACCAGTTTGTCGGCTGCAACTGCGGCATTATGGATCAGCTGATTTCTGCGTTGGGCAAGAAAGATCACGCCCTGCTGATTGACTGCCGAACTCTGGAAACGCGTGCGGTGCCGATGCCAGCCGATGTCGCGGTGGTGATTATCAACTCCAACGTTAAGCGCGGCCTGGTCGACAGCGAATACAACACCCGCCGGCAACAGTGCGAAGCAGCGGCTCGCTTCTTCGGCGTCAAGGCGCTGCGCGACGTCAGCCCGGATCTGTTTTTCCCGATCCTGCATGAGTTGGATCCGATCGTGGCCAAACGGGCACGCCATGTGATCACCGAAAACGATCGTACCTTGGCCGCTGCCGATGCCTTGGCCGCTGGCAACCTGAAGCTGATGGGCAAACTGATGGCGGAATCGCACGCGTCGATGCGTGATGACTTTGCCATCACCGTGCCCCCTATCGATACGCTGGTCGAGATTGTTAAAGAGGTCATTGGCGAACGTGGCGGTGTGCGCATGACCGGAGGGGGCTTCGGGGGTTGCATCGTGGCCCTGATGCCGCAGGATCTGGTAGAGTCAGTACGTACGGCGGTAGCTCGCGAATATCCACTGCGGACCAACGGCCTGCAAGAAACTTTCTACGTCTGCAAAGCTTCACAAGGATCCGGTCTATGCTGAGTGATAACTCCGCCGTTGCCCCAGACGGCCAGCCCTTTATTCTCACCACCCTGAAAAATGCCGCAGGAATGACGGTCACGTTTATGGATTGGGGCGCAACCTGGCTTTCCGCCGTGCTGCCCTTGAAATCAGGGGAACAACGTGAGCTGCTGCTGGGGTGCCAAACTCCGCAAGACTATCTGCACCAAGGGGCCTATCTGGGGGCCACGGTCGGGCGCTATGCCAACCGTATTGCACATGCCAGCCTGAACATCGCTGGCAAGCCACACCCGCTGATCGCCAATCAAGGGGAGCATCAACTGCACGGCGGGCCAAACGGCTTCCACGCTCGCCGCTGGCAGATTGTGAAGCAGGATGAGCAGCAGGTGATTTATCAGCTCCATTCGCCAGATGGCGACCAGGGCTTCCCTGGCAACCTCTCCGTGACGCTGACTTATCGACTAACCGCCGATCACCGGCTGGAAATTGAGTATCAGGCACAGACCGATCGCGCCTGCCCGGTCAATCTGACCAACCATGCTTATTTCAATCTGGATGGTGCAGGCCACGACGCCCGACAACAGCGCTTGCAGCTGTTCGCCGACCGTTATCTGCCCGTGGATGGCGATGGCATTCCCAGTGCCGATCTGACGGCCGTTGCCGGTACCGGGATGGATTTCCGCCAGCCGAAAACCCTGCAGCAAGATTTATTGCGCGACCGCGATCAGCAACGGGTGAAGGGTTACGACCATGCTTACCTGTTGCACGATACCTGCCACGGGTTGGCAAGCCCGGCGGCTCACCTGTGGTCTGCCGATGGCAAGGTCGCGATGACGGTGTTCACCACCGCGCCAGCACTCCAGCTTTACAGCGGTAATTATCTGGGTGGCACACCGGCACGCGACGGCGGTAGTTACCAAAATTATGCAGGCGTGGCGCTGGAAAGCGAGTTCCTGCCGGACAGCCCGAACCACCCCGAATGGCCACAGCCGGATTGTTGGCTACAACCTGGTCAGCGTTATCAGAGCGCAACGCACTATCAGCTTATTCCTATCTGAGCCGCCACGCCCCTTGTCATGCGGTAAGGGGCGTGATTGTTATAATTGCTTACATTGCACCCCCAGGCCGTTACCTTTCCTTATTGCCAACCCCGCACTAGAATCAGGCTACCGTGGTATGCACAAGCCCGTGAGTGATATCACAATTTTCGGCCAGTTGGCCGTTCAATAGCTGAAGGAACACCTAATGCGTCTGATCACTGCACTTCCATTACTGGCAGGTTTGCTGCTGAGCACCAACCTGATGGCTGCCGACACCGCAGCAAAAACGCCTTCTCCGGCGCAGGCTGCCCAGCAAAAACGCATGACCGATTGTAATCAACAGGCTACCACCCAATCGCTGAAAGGTTCTGACCGTACCACCTTCATGAGCACCTGCCTGAAGGCCGAAGGCCACCATACCGAGAAGGCCCTGACGCCGCAGCAGCAGAAGATGAAAGACTGTAATGCCGACGCTGCTAAAAAGAGCCTGAAGGGTGACGAACGCAAAACCTTTATGAGTGGCTGCCTGAAAAAAACCGCCTGATCGCATTAACGCAGTGGCGCGGGTGAATAGCTCTCATTCGCGCCCTGTTACCAGCCTGAACGATTCAGCTCTTTCCTTCGCGCCCCTCTTACCTTGCAGCCAAAAATTGGCTATGGTTAACACTATGCCCAATGGCAGTAAGGGTTAGATAATGTCGCACGTCGTACGAAACCCTCGACTTTTAGTGGATATATTCACGGGTATATCGATTGCCGAGTGAGTAGCAGCAGAATATAATGATATTCGTTATCATTAAACCTTCAGATTATTAAGGAGTTAAGCTATGGCTGTAACTAAGCTGGTTCTGGTGCGCCACGGCGAAAGCCAGTGGAACAACGAAAACCGCTTCACCGGTTGGTATGATGTCGATCTGTCCGACAAAGGCCGTACCGAAGCAAAAGCAGCGGGCAAGCTGTTGAAAGACGAAGGGTTCTCTTTCGATTTCGCTTACACCTCCGTACTGAAGCGTGCTATCCACACTCTGTGGAACATTCTGGACGAATTGGACCAGGCTTGGCTGCCTACCGAAAAGTCCTGGAAGCTGAACGAACGCCACTATGGCGCGTTGCAGGGTCTGAACAAGGCTGAAACCGCAGAAAAATACGGTGACGAGCAGGTCAAGCAATGGCGTCGCGGCTTCGCAGTCACACCACCAGAGCTGACCAAAGAAGATGAGCGCTACCCTGGCCACGATCCGCGTTATTCAGCGCTGAGCGATAAAGAGTTGCCGCTGACCGAAAGCCTGGCGTTGACCATCGATCGCGTTATCCCTTACTGGGACGAAGAGATCCTGCCACGCATCAAGAGCGGCGAACGCGTGATCGTCGCGGCTCACGGTAACTCCCTGCGTGCGCTGGTGAAATATCTGGATAACCTGAGCGAAGACGAGATCCTCGAGCTGAATATCCCAACCGGCGTGCCGTTGGTGTATGAGTTTGATGAGAACTTCAAACCAATCAAACGTTACTACCTGGGTAATGCCGATGAGATCGCAGCCAAAGCTGCAGCCGTCGCCAACCAGGGTAAAGCGAAGTAAGTTTTCGCCCCTGAAAAGCAACAAGCCCCCGGTGTTGAGCCGGGGGCTTTTTTATTGCTCTTTGATCCTGGCCGCTTCGATAGCCTGCAAACGCGCCTGCATCTCTGGATGGGTGCTTAACCATTCCGGCACTTCTACTGCCACGGTTGACGTGCTTGCCGCCTGTTGCAATGCGCGGTAAAGATCTTCCATCGCCAATAACGAACGCCCCTGGCGCTGCATTTCTGCGATTGCCCAGTCGTCTGCCTCACTCTCCACACTGCGGGAGAACTGCATTTCATGCACAAATGAGGCTGATTGCAGCAAGGTATCGCCGATGCCGCTGACATCACCTGTCATCCACATAAACGTCAGTGCCACCAGGGATGAACGCACCACCATACGCATAGGATGACGGTACGCATGATGTCCCATTTCATGGAGCATCACCGCTGCCAGGCCGTCGTCATTGGTTGCCAACTTGGCCAGATCGTCGGTGATCACCAAAGTCCCATCAGGTAACATGAACGCATTGGCAACCTCTGGCACCGCCAGCAATTTCAACGTGAGCGGAGTGCGCTCTTGCCGCATCTGCTCCGGCATCACCTGTAAGAACAGCTTCTGTATCGCTTGCTGTTTCTCAGCGGGCAATTGCGATGGCTTGAAGCCACTGGTTTGCAGGAAATCGAGCGTATGCTTACCCAGCTTCTGTTCGGCCACAGTAGGAATACGCATGGCGATTTCACTGCTCGCCCAAGGAAGAACCAGGAAAACATAGGCCAGGGTCAACAAAACGGTTAGCAACAGCGTCAGCAACACGCCACGCTTATATCGCTCTAAGCGGTGCACCAGCCCCGGTGAACGACGTTGATAAAACCACTGGCGGAATGACGCATCATCGGCAGGCACAAACCGGCCTCCGTCTGGGAAGGTCAGGGTCAGCGGAATGCGGCCCAATGACTCGGAAACGGTAATTTGCGCTAAAGAAAAATAGCGATGTTCGCCATCATATTGCAGTGTTACTCCATCGCCCATATCGTTTAACAGCAGCCGGGCCGCCTGTTGGGCGGCCCGGCCAGGGCACTGATAGTGGCCTTCAAGGATCATCAGTCTTTACTCAAAAACTGGTGCCCAAATCGAGCGCCTGTACGGCTTCTTCTGCGATAGCGGTATTCGCCGTATCGTGATGAGCCTGTACCGACAACAGCGACAGATCGCCTTCAACCTGAGTGGACTCAGCAATATAGCGAGCATGACGGACGTGGGCCACCGGAGCTGCAAGGCCCAATGAGAAGACGGTGATCAGGCTGTTGGTGATCAACAGTCCCATATACGGCAGAGTCTGCATGGAAGAACGCAGTTTAACTTCACCTTGCAAGGTGGTTTGGTTAAACACGTAGTTACGCTGAGCGACAACCATATAACTGCTGGAAACCATCACACCTAACAACAGCACCAACATCATCAAGAACAGGCTACCAATATTACTTGCCATCTGGGCTTGTAACATTGCATCGGACATACCGCCAAACAGCGCCATTTGGAATAAGCTGACAAGGAACGAGCCAACCAATACCAAGGCGATGACCAGGAATGGCAAGAAGATCAGCAGGCTGAACAGTGCAATCTTAATAAACTCTGCTTTCTTGAATTGGGCTACAAATGGTGAAGTGCCAAAACGCAGGTTGTTCACATACAGATCATGTTGCAGGGTGGCCAGGATACCATTGATAGCGGCCAGCATCGGCACAAACAGGATGACCGTGATAGCTGCCAGCACAACGATCGCAGTCGGGCTGCCCAGACTGCTGCCAATCACCCCCAATACGATCATAACCGCATACAGACCAATCACTAGCAGTATCGGGCAGAACAGTAATACCCAGTAAGCGCGCCCGGTCTGGCATAAGTAATTGAAGCGAACACCACGATAGCTAGACATAATAGCGTTATAACGCCAGCTACGGATTATAATCCAAGGGATCAACGCCAGGAGTGCCAGCATGGCAATCATGCCAAGCAACGGGTTGATAAATAGAAGAATATAGAACAGGATCACAGCGCCGATCACCAGCAGACGGCCCTTGAGGATTTGCATTGGCTGCGCGTGATAATCAAAGCGGTCGCCATTCAGTTCGGTATTGCCATAAAAATAACGACGGCGACGCACCGTTGCCCAGGCTGAGTATATTCCCAACGTAATAGCCGTCAGTAATATGTTAACCAGCCAGATTGCGAAATACTCCCCACCCGTACCACGAAAATAAATTTGATGCCGAGAACTATTGTTTTCCATCAGCTATTCATCCTGAAATTAAAGTCATTCACCATAATGCCCTTATTTTTATATTGGGTATTTTGGTTGTAAAAAACGCATCATCATAATCATACCGCGCGGTAAGAGCAAATTGTGTCTGACTAGTAACAGTTGCGCAAGATGAAAACCGCGGCGGGCCAAAATAAGATGTTTCCTGGAAATAAAAAGTATGGCCGGTAACACCAACTTATTATCATCACAAAAGGCACAGCAGAACGAGGAAAGCTCTACGAAATTAGTATAATGTCAGATTTTATTCTGGTGTTATTGTTTCAAGAGTAAATTCTTAAAATCACCCTAGGCTTGGCCCCGTAGCAATGCAACAGGGCCACAAACGCGGATAGCTTATCGGCTACGGCGTGCCTTCACCGCTGCGGCCAAATCGCGCAGTACGGTTTCGGTATCTTCCCAACCAATACAGGCATCGGTCACGCTTTTGCCGTAAACCAGCGGCTCGCCGCTTTCCAGGTTTTGATTTCCTTCCACCAGGTGGCTTTCGATCATCACCCCGATAATGGCTTTTTCACCACCACGCAACTGCTGGCAAACGTCCGCATTCACCTCCAACTGTTTTTTAAACTGCTTACTGCTGTTGGCGTGGCTGAAGTCGATCATCACGTTTGCAGGCAAGCCCGCTTTGACCAGCCCCTCTTTCACTTCTTTCACATGGGCCGCGCTGTAGTTTGGCTCTTTGCCGCCACGCAGAATAATGTGGCAATCGCCATTGCCGCTGGTGTTAACAATCGCGGAATGACCCCATTTGGTGACGGACAGGAAACAATGCGGTGCGCCAGCGGCATTAATAGCATCGATCGCCACCTTGATGGTGCCGTCGGTACCGTTTTTGAAACCCACCGGGCAAGACAGGCCAGAGGCCAGTTCACGGTGCACCTGGGATTCTGTGGTGCGTGCGCCGATCGCTCCCCAGCTCATCAAATCTGCCAGGTATTGCGGAGTGATCATATCCAGGAACTCGCCCGCAGCAGGCAACCCGCCGTCATTGATATCCAGCAGCAACTTACGCGCCAGGCGCAGGCCTTCGTTAATCTGGAAGCTGTTATCCATCTGCGGATCGTTGATCAGCCCTTTCCAGCCAACGGTGGTACGTGGTTTTTCAAAATAGACCCGCATCACCACTTCCAGCTCACCGTTGAGCTCCTGGCGCAGGGTCATCAGGCGTGCGGCATACTCTTTCGCCGCTTTGGTATCGTGAATGGAACAAGGCCCAATCACCACCAACAGGCGATCGTCATTGCCACGCAGGATGTTATGGATCGATTGGCGAGCCTGTGACACCGTCTCTGCTGCCTGAGCCGAAGCCGGAAACTTTTCCAACAGAGCCACCGGCGGCAGGAGTTCCTTGATTTCTTTAATACGTAAGTCGTCGTTTTGGTAATTCATCACTTTTCCATTCGGTATCGGGTGTATCGCACAGCGCGTAGAGTAGATTTTACCAATCTAGCCTGTGAGGCTGGCGCTGTAAATCACCTTTAGATCCCATAATCACCATCGGCAAATATTCAGCTCTCTACCAAGGCCGCCTATAATGAGCTAAGTAACGGCCAAACTTAGACTTTGGCACCTGACAAATTTTGCAAAAGGATAAGTAATGTCTGGAGCTTCCCATGTCCATCAGCCTAAAGACGGCAACAGTAAGCGCCTACTAGCCGCATTTTTAGTCACCACCCTTTTCATGGTTGTCGAGACCGTGGGCGGGTTACTTTCTGGCTCACTGGCGCTGCTGGCAGACGCCGGGCATATGCTGACGGATTCCGCAGCCCTGCTCGTCGCGCTGATGGCGGTGCACTTCTCACAGCGAAAACCCAACGCCCGCCATACTTTTGGCTATCTGCGTCTGACCACATTGGCCGCTTTTATCAATGCTGCCGCATTACTGCTGATCGTCGTATTCATCCTGTGGGAGGCCGTACGGCGTTTCTTCGAACCACAGCCAGTGATGGGTACCCCAATGCTGGTGATCGCCATAGCGGGTCTGCTGGCTAACCTGTTCGCCTTCTGGTTGCTGCACCGTGGCAATGAAGAGAAAAATATCAACGTGCGTGCCGCCGCACTACATGTTCTTGGCGACCTGCTCGGCTCAGTCGGTGCGATCGCAGCAGCCATCATCATTCTCACTACCGGCTGGACCCCCATCGATCCGATACTCTCGGTCCTGGTTTCCTGCCTGGTATTACGCAGCGCCTGGCGCCTGCTGAAAGAAAGTTTCCATGAACTGCTGGAGGGAACACCGCAGGAGGTAGATATCAATAAGCTGCAAAAGGATCTGTGCCTGAATATTCCGGAAGTGCGTAACATCCATCACGTGCATGTCTGGCAGATTGGTGAACAAAAGCTGATGACGCTACACGCCCAGGTGATCCCACCCCACGATCATGACGGACTGTTACGGCGCATCCAGGCTTATTTGCTGGAGCATTACCAGATTGGCCATGCGACGATCCAGATGGAGTACCAGCATTGTGATACCCCTGACTGCGGCATTGCGAGTGACCACTCACACTCCAGTCATCTGGGGCATCATCATTAACATCCAGGGGCGCTTGTTGCGCCCCTGGGGTACTAAGGTGCTGAAGAAAGCGGCTGGGAGTGATTCTTCGCGGCACTGCGTATCCATAGCCAAGAGCCATTGAGAGCAATCAGCGTCAAGATGACGTATTCCAGCGCCATGGCATAGACGCCCTGGTAAGCAAAGATCGCCACGCTGATCACATCAATCACTACCCATAGCAGCCAGTTTTCAACGTATTTGCGCGTCATCAGGATCATGGCGACGATAGACAGCACCATCATGGCGGAATCCCAGAACGGGAAAGCGTCCGGTTGCAGTTCTGGCATCTGTACGTTAAGACCCAGCCCCTGCATGACCGCCACCGCAATCTGTGTCAGGTAGGCAAATACCCGGTCGATATTAAACGTCATCAACGCAATACCAACCACGCACACCGCCCCCCATGCCAATGCTTTAGGCAGCGGTAACCAACGGATCTGCAATTCGGCCTGATTATCCTGCGTCTGGCGGCTCCAGGCATACCAGCCATAAATATTGGCCACGAAGAAAAACAGTTGTAGCAACAGGCTGGCGTAGAGTTGGATCTGAAAGAAGATCACCGCAAACAGCGTGACGTTGATCAGGCCAAACAGATAGTTGATGATTTTCTCTTTACTGGCATACCAGATACAGAGTAAACCAAACAACGTGCCGATGGCCTCAATCCACGACAGATCATAACCCCCTGCACCAATCGGAATGTGGACCAGAATGTTGCCGGTGCTGAAAAAGCTCATGTGTCTTCCTTATAAAAACGTCAGCCTGGATTCAGGCATTGCCTTTAACCTGCATTTTCAACTGCGCTGCAAAATCCAGCATGCGGTTGAGCGGAATAAGCGCCTGGTCACGCAATGCGCCATCAACAAAAATCTCATGCTGTGAACCCCCTTGTTCCAGCCCTTCGGCAATAGCCTTCAGACCGTTCATTGCCATCCACGGGCAGTGGGCACAGCTGCGACAGGTGGCCCCCTCACCGGCAGTAGGGGCTTCAAACAGTTCTTTATCCGGACAAGCTTGCTGCATCTTGTAGAAGATACCGCGATCGGTGGCCACGATCAGTTGCCGGTTGGGCAAGGTTACCGCGGCCTGGATCAGTTGGCTGGTCGAACCGACGGCATCAGCAAGATCGACGATCGCCTGAGGTGACTCTGGATGCACCAATATCGCGGCCTCCGGGTATAGGGCTTTCATACGTATCAGCGCCTGGGTTTTAAACTCGTCATGGACGATGCAGGCCCCTTGCCAGCACAGCACGTCTGCGCCAGTCTGTTTCTGCACATAGTTGCCCAGATGGCGATCCGGTGCCCAGATGATTTTCTCCCCCAGGCTATCGAGATGTTCAATCAGCTCAACGGCAATGCTGGAAGTGACCACCCAATCGGCACGCGCTTTGACGGCTGCTGAGGTATTGGCGTAAACCACCACTGTCCGATCAGGATGGCTGTCGCAGAATGCGGCAAACTCCGCTTCGGGACAACCGAGGTCCAGAGAGCACTCGGCATGCAACGTTGGCATCAACACCTGTTTTTCTGGGCTAAGGATTTTGGCCGTTTCCCCCATAAAACGCACGCCAGCAACCAGCAATGTCGACGCAGGATGTTGGCTACCGAAACGTGCCATCTCCAGTGAATCGGCGACGCAGCCACCCGTCTCTTCGGCCAGCGCCTGGATTTCGGGATCGGTATAGTAATGAGCCACCAGGACCGCATCACGCTGCTTGAGCAAGGTTTTGATCTTCTGTCGATAAAAAGTCTTCTCTGCGACGTCTAGCGGCACCGGTTTCGGCGGGAATGGGTATATCGCCGCATTGACATCAAACATTTCACTCATCGCTGTTATCTCTATGCTAGGCTGTGGGTCTGCTTTTAGGCCGTATCCTGCCGCTTGCTCAACCACCTCGTTTTATATACTAAACAAAATACCTAATTTTTAGCTAAAAGTCGCTGAACATTTCTTGATATGGGCAGATTTGTTTAATGGGCTGAAATTTTGGTTGAAATGAGAAGCTTTGGGATTAAAAGATAACGGCTAGGAGCAGTGTTCTGTGGGAGAGTGGGCCTGGCAGGATGACCGGCTGCCGCCGTTGTCTCGCAAGCGAGACTCGAACCTGAACGCATGCTCTCACCCGCACGACTGATGCAATATGGTGCGCCGGAGTTTGGAGTTTAGTACTTTGGAATTTTTAAGATGGTGGGTCTGGCAGGATGACCGGCTGCCGCCGTTGTCTCGCAAGCGAGACTCGAACCTGAACGCAGGATCTCACCCGCACGACTGGTGCAATATGGTGCGCTGGAGTTTGGAGTTTAGTACTTTGGAATTTTTAAGATGGTGGGTCGTGCAGGATTCGAACCTGCGACCAATTGATTAAAAGTCAACTGCTCTACCAACTGAGCTAACGACCCACTGATGTGGTTTACTGCTTAACCGCGTTAGCAACGAGAGGAGGCTCGGCTGCAATTTTTACCAATTCATCAAGAATTGGTGGGTCGTGCAGGATTCGAACCTGCGACCAATTGATTAAAAGTCAACTGCTCTACCAACTGAGCTAACGACCCACTGACGTGGTTTACTTCTTAATACGAGAGCAACGAGGAAGGACTCGACTGCACATAATGGTGGTTCTAGCAGGATTAACGGCTATTGCCGTTGTCTCGCTTCGCTCGGTACGAACCTTTAACGGTTCTCATCCTCACGATTCCAGCTTTACCAACCCATTAAGAATTGGTGGGTCGTGCAGGATTCGAACCTGCGACCAATTGATTAAAAGTCAACTGCTCTACCAACTGAGCTAACGACCCACTGTCGTGGTGGGTGATGACGGGCTCGAACCGCCGACCCCCTCCGTGTAAAGGAGATGCTCTACCAACTGAGCTAATCACCCACTGTCGTGGTTACTGCTCCACTCTTTACCAATTCACTATGAATTGGTGGGTCGTGCAGGATTCGAACCTGCGACCAATTGATTAAAAGTCAACTGCTCTACCAACTGAGCTAACGACCCACTGTCGTGGTTTACTACTAATTTCCTTGCTGCTTTAACATCTTGCAAGTTGTCTTGGCAACGGCGGCATATATTACTAATTTATCTCAGCAGCGCAACCTAAATTTTGGCGCAATAGGTTCAACTGCTTGTTCTTCACGCGAATGAGCCCAGAATTCGGTCAAATCGACTAACTTCTGGGCTCAGTTTTTACTTACAAACTCGCTTCGCGTTTCTTGGCCTGCTTGGCCGCATCGCTGGTCGGGTACGATTTGATCACCTGCTGGTAAACGGCTTTGGCTTTATCAGCCTGCCCTTTTTCCTGCATGATCACCCCAACTTTATACATTGCGTCCGGCGCCTTGGGTGATTTTGGGTAACTCTTAACCACCACTGCATAATAGTATGCCGCGTCTTCCTTCTTACCCTTGTTGTAGTACAACTGGCCCAGCCAATAGTTGGCATTAGGCAGGTAAGTGGATTTCGGATACTGTTTTATGAAAGCCTGAAAAGCGGAGATCGCCTGGTCATACTGCTTTTTTTCCAGCGCCAGTGAAACAGCGGCGTTGTAATCGCTGTTTTCATCGCCCGTACTAGCCGCAGCGGCTGTCGCACCCGCAGGAGCGCTGCCAGCGCCGTCAGAGGACGCCGCGGCGGCTGTACCACCTGCGGCCCCTGCTGCTGCACCAGCGGAATTCTGTGCGCCACCCTGGCTAAGGCTATCCATCTGTTGATAGATCTGTTTCTGGCGTTCAACCACCTGATTCAACTGATACTGACTTTCCTGGATCTGCCCACGGAGCGTATCGATATCGCGTTGGTTGTCAGAGAGTTGTTGCTGGAGTTGGTTCAAAAGCTGGCCCTGAGCATTACTGATACGCTCAAGTGATGTGACACGGTCTTCGACCGAGCCGGACCCGACATTACTGATTGGCGCTTGGGCAGTAGCGGCCCATGGGACCGCTACGCCAACCAGTAACGCCAGACTCAACAAGTGACGTCTGAAGTTACTGTTCATGCGATTCTCTTAGTAAACCAGAACGGCACGACGGTTTTTAGCATAGGCTGCTTCGTCGTGGCCCAGTACTGCTGGTTTTTCTTTACCGTAAGAAACGATAGAGATTTGGTCAGCAGAAACGCCTTTGCCTTGCAGGTACATTTTAACTGCGTTAGCACGACGCTCACCCAGAGCGATGTTGTATTCTGGCGTGCCGCGCTCATCCGCGTGACCTTCAACAGTCACTTTGTAAGATGGGTTGTTACGCAGGAAAGCAGCATGCGCATCCAGCATCTGAGCGAACTCAGAGCTGACGTCATATTTGTCCAGGCCGAAGTAAACAATGTTGTTACGTTGCAGTTCTTGCATCTGCAGACGTGCTTGTTCTTCAGAAGACAGGTTGCTGCTGCCGTTTTCTGTACCAGTGCCAGCGCCCATACCGGATTGATCGTTATTAGCGCTTTTGTTAGAACTACAAGCTGCTACAGCCAGAACTGGCAGTGCCAGCAGAAGCCCTTTCAGCACTTTGTTCAGTTGCATTTCTTTGATCCTTTTATAGTTTTTGCCATACATATTTTAAACATGCATCACAGATACGGCGACCAGGCAGGGAATTTGACCTGTCCATCGGTTGCCGGAAGACGCGCTTTGAAGCGCCCATCAGTCGATACCAACTGCAGCACGGAGCCCATACCTTGCGTGGAGCTATAGATCACCATGGTGCCGTTTGGTGCGATACTAGGCGTTTCATCCAGGAACGTGTCCGTTAACATTTGAACGGCTCCCGATCCGAGATCTTGTTTGGCGATATGCTGAACCCCATTATTGGAACTCACCATCACCAGGAATTTACCGTCGAAGCTGACATCAGAGTCCTGATTCTGGGCACCTTCCCAGGTCAGACGCTGTGGTGCGCCGCCGTTGGCGCCAACCTTATAAATCTGTGGGCGACCGCCCTGGTCAGAGGTATAAGCCAGAGATTGACCATCTGGGAACCAGCTCGGTTCGGTATTGTTGCTACGACCATCGGTGATCTGGCTGATTTGGCCAGAACCGAGGTTCATCACGTACAGGTTCAGACTACCACTTTTGGACAGAGCGAATGCCAAGCGGCTACCATCTGGAGAGAAGGAAGGTGCACCATTGTGACGTGGGAATGAAGCCACCTGACGGATGGCACCATCAGACAGATTCTGGATCACCAGCGCTGATTTACCGCTCTCAAAAGTCACGTAGGCCAGTTTGCTGCCATCCGGCGACCAGGCTGGTGACATCAGTGGCTCTGGTGAACGATGTACTGGAACCTGGTTAAAGCCGTCGTAATCCGATACGCGCAGTTCGTACGGGAATTTCCCGCCGTTGGTCTGCACCACGTAAGCGATGCGGGTACGGAATGCGCCCTTGATGCCGGTCAGCTTCTCAAATACGCCATCGCTGGCGGTATGAGCCGCATAACGCAGCCACTGTTTGGTCACTTTAAACTGGTTTTGGGCCAATATGGTGCCAGGCGAACCTGAAGTATCGACCAGTTGGTAGGAAACCAGGTAGCTGCCGTCGGCACCAGGTTGAACCTGGCCAACCACTACGGCGTCGATGCCCAGCGCAGTCCAGGCCGCCGGCGTCACTTCAGACGCGGTGGTTGGCTGCTGCGGCATACGTGCCACATCAATCGGGTTGAATTTGCCACTGTTACGGAGATCTGCGCCAACGATCTGGCCAACATCTTCCGGAGGCGTGCCTGGGCCCGCCCATTTAAAAGGCACCACACCAATCGGGCGAGCAGAGTCGACCCCTTGGGTGATTTCAATGCGAACTTCCGCGTGCAGCACGGATGCCCACAGAACAATAAGACCTAACGCTACTCGAAATGCCTGCTTCATCTCATCTCCCTTATCCAGACGGTATGCCTGCGATAATTTAGCAGAATTTTAACAAACCAACGCCAACAACACTACATATTCCCTGTTGGTTACCTTGGTACATCCATGCATTTTACTCGGTTTAAGACAATCATTATTGAGGCTTAAATGTAAGAGGAGCATTCTTAAATGCCTCATACACCGCCTGGCTAGGTGGCTTTGGAATACGAGCCTGCTTAGCTGCCGCCAATGCGGCCTGACACAAGGCAGGATCCCCACCTTCAGCCTTAACATCAATCAACAAGCCATCCGGTGCCAATTTAATCCGTAAATCGCAGGTCCTTCCTTTGTAAAGGTCGGCATCGTAAAACTTGCTCTGTATTGCAGCAGTAATCTGCCCGAGGTAACCATTAATCTCGGCACCGCTTGCCCCCGCAGTTTTGGCATTACCCTGCCCTGCCGGTTTGCCGTCACCTTTAGCCTTGGCACCGCCACCTTTCGGCGCGTTTTTACCATCAGCCAAATCACCAAACAGATTGTCTACATCAGCAGACTGTTTAGCGGCTTCAGCGGCCTTCTTCTTGGCATCTGCGGCTTTCTTGGCGGCAGCAGCCTTCTCGGCAGCGGCGGCTTTTTTCGCTTCTTCTGCGGCAGCTTTTTTCTCAGCGTCGGCAGCGGCTTTCTTCTCTGCAGCCTCAGCTGCTTTCTGTTCAGCGGCCGCGGCGGCTTCTTTCTTCGCCTCTTCCGCCTGCTTTTTAGCAGCGGCGGCAGCGGCCGCTTCTTTCTTGGCTTCCGCTTCGGCTTTCTTCTGCGCGTCTGCCTGCGCCTTGGCTATTTTATCCGCCTCGGCTTTGGCTTTCGCCGCAGCCTGTTCGGCTGCCTTCTGTTGTTCTTTGGCCTTCGCCGCAGCGGCTTCTGCCGCTTTCTGCTGCTCAGCGGCCTGCTGTTGCTGCTCGGCGGCTTTCTTCTGCTGTTCGGCCTGGGCCTTGGCGTCCTGCGCAGCTTTTTCCTGCGCGGCCAAACGCTCTTGTTCCAGTTCTTTCAGGCGCTGCTGTTCCGCCGCCTGTTTCTGCTGCAGCTCTTCAGCCTGCTGCTCCGCCTTCTTCTGGCGCTGCTTTTCTGCACGCTGTGCATCGCTGCTCTGTTGCTGCTGGCGGTTGTACTGCTCTACCACCGCCCCTGGATCGACCATCACGGCCCCGACCACGGAACCATCACCGCCGCCGCCTGCACTACTCATTTCAGTATTTTCGTACAGCGAACCCCAAATCAACAGGGCAATCAATAGAATGTGCAGAACCACCGAAACAATCACGGAGCGGTTCAGCTTATCATTTTGCTCAGTTGCCTTTACCAAAATAGAATCCCAAAAACTGCTGCTTAAACGGGGTTCCTGCACCACAGTGCAGGAACCGGGTTGCCACTGACCTTACGGTTAGATTGGCTGGGTCATCAACCCTACGGAAGCGACACCCGCCTGATGCAGAATATTCAATGCCTTGATAATCTCATCATACGGGACTTCCTTGGCCCCACCGATCAAAAACACCGTCTTCGGATTAGCTGCCAGACGCGACTTGGCTTCGGCCGCCACCTGCTCAGGCGGCAACAGCTCCATACGGTTGTGATCCACCACCAGGGTGTATTGGCCTACGCCGGAAACTTCCAGGATCACCGGAGGATTATCGTCGCTGGACACCGTCTTGGAATCGGTGGCATCAGGCAAATCAACTTCAACGCTTTGGGTAATGATTGGCGCGGTTGCCATAAAGATCAGCAACAGCACCAACAAGACGTCCAGCAGCGGAACAATGTTGATTTCCGACTTCAGCTCACGCTTGTTACGACCACGAACTTTCGCCATGCTACCCTCCTACTTCCTATTTGCTGTCGCTGGAGAAGGCCTGACGATGCAGAATAGCGGTGAACTCTTCCATAAAGTTGTCGTAATTCTGCTCAAGCTTGTTAACGCGCTGGTTTAGGCGGTTATAGGCCATAACGGCAGGGATCGCGGCAAACAGACCGATGGCCGTGGCGATCAACGCTTCGGCGATACCCGGAGCGACCATCTGCAAGGTGGCTTGTTTTACCGCGCCCAGGGCGATAAAGGCGTGCATGATCCCCCACACGGTACCAAACAGGCCGATGTACGGGCTGATGGAACCCACGGTGCCGAGGAAAGGAATATGGTTTTCCAGCGTTTCCAGCTCACGATTCATCGAAATACGCATCGCACGCGTTGCCCCTTCGATCACCGACTCCGGCGCATGGCTGTTAGCGCGGTGCAAACGGGCAAACTCTTTGAAACCGGAATGGAAAATCTGCTCTGAGCCAGTCAGGCTATCGCGACGCGCCTGGCTTTCCTGATACAGACGGGAAAGCTCGATACCAGACCAGAATTTGTCTTCGAAGGCTTCGGCGTCGCGAGTGGCCGCATTGAGGATGCGGGTCCGCTGGATGATAATCGCCCAAGAGGCCACTGAAAAGCATATCAAAATCAGCATGATAAACTTGACCAGCAGGCTCGCCTTCAAGAATAGATCTAGGATGTTCATGTCAGTCACTGCTTAAACTCCGCGACAATAGACTTAGGAAGCGCTATCGGCTTCATTTGGTGTGGATCAATGCATGCAATCAATACATCGGCCTGACTCAAGAGAGTACCGTCAGAATTAACAATGCGTTGAGCAAACGTAAGAGAAGCCCCGCGTATTGAGGTGATTTTGCTCTGCACTTCCAGCAGGTCGTCAAGACGAGCTGGTGACAGATAATCCACCGTCATACGCCGGACAGCGAAAGCGACATGTTCTTCACTGAGCAGCTGCTGTTGATGAAAGTTATGTTGACGCAGCATCTCGGTGCGCGCTCTTTCATAAAAAGCGACGTAACGGGCATGGTAGACCACACCACCGGCATCGGTGTCTTCAAAGTAAACACGAACCGGCCATCGAAACAACTTATTACTCACGAGACTTCCAAACCAAGGCAATTGAACGCTTGCTACTATACGCAAGACGGATCGGGTTGGGAATGGGTTACTGAATGGGAATGAAAATAATTATGGGCCTGAACGGCCCATAACAGGGGGGATGCGTAATAGATTATAAAGAAACGTAAAGTAATCCTGCGGCGAGGATCACAATTGCAGGTAATGGCGCGAAAAATGCACGCCAAAACGTGCTCTGATGCCGAAAGCCGACACCGTGAATGATGCCCGCACATACCGCCCAGATCAGCAAGATGCCCTGCCAGATCTCTAACGAGCTGGTACGTGCTGCAAAACGGCTCGGATCCCAGAAGATACATCCCGCCAAAATCACCGCCAACACCAATGAAAGGGCCCGAACCGGGCCCTTGTCGGTGATAGCGTACAGCTTATCCACCAGTGACGAACTCATCACTTACCGTCTTGCTGCGCTTTTGAATCTTCACTGTGCTCAAGCGCCAGCGCCGTGATGATACCGAAGGCACAGGCAAGAAGCGTTCCGAGGATCCAGGCAAAATACCACATGGTTTAGCTCCTTTTGCTTAGTACAGCGAATGCTTATTTTTTTCGATGAAGTTCTTATCCAGGCGACCAAACATTTTGTAGTACGCCCAAGCGGTGTACGCCAGAACGATTGGCACGAAGATAATGGCAACAACGGTCATCACCTGCAGCGTGAACAGGCTGGAAGTCGCATCCCACATGGTCAGGCTGACGTTAGGCACGGTGCTTGATGGCATAACGAACGGGAACATGGTTACCCCAGCCGTCAGGATCACGCAGGCAATCGTCAGTGATGAACTCAGGAACGCCATCGCAGCTTTGTCCAAACGGGCAAACAGGATAGTGAACAGTGGCAGAACCACGCCCAACGCCGGCAGTGCCCACAGGATTGGATACTTGTTGAAGTTGATCAACCAGGCACCTGCCTGATGAGCGACTTCTTTACGCAGTGGGTTGGATTCCGCTGCCGTATCCAGTGCTGAGGTGATCACGAAACCGTCGATACCTTTCACCAGCCAGATACCCGCCAACAGGAAGCATACGCCCATCACCAGCGCAGAAATCTGCGCCGCAGCGCGTGAGCGCAGGTGAATCTCGGCAGTGGTACGCATCTGCAGGTAGGTTGCCCCCTGAGTCACCAGCATGGTCAGGCTGACAATACCGGCCAGCAAACCAAACGGGTTCAGCAGTTGGAAGAAGTTGCCGGTATAGAACAGACGCAGATATTCGTCAATATGGAACGGTACGCCCTGTAACAGGTTACCGAACGCCACGCCGAACACCACCGCAGGCACGAAGCTACCAACAAAGATGCCCCAGTCCCACATGTTACGCCAGGTGCTGTTCTCCAGCTTCGAGCGGTAGTCAAAACCGACCGGGCGGAAGAACAAGGCAGCCAGCACCAGGATCATGGCCACATAGAAACCAGAGAACGCGGCAGCATAGACCATTGGCCAGGCGGCAAACAATGCGCCACCGGCGGTGATCAGCCACACCTGGTTACCGTCCCAGTGCGGGGCAATGGCGTTGATCATTACCCGGCGCTCGGTATCGGTTTTACCGATGATGCGCATCAGAATACCGACACCCATATCGAAACCATCGGTGACGGCGAAACCGATCAGCAGAATGCCAACCAGGAGCCACCAGATAAATCGCAGTACTTCGTAATCAAACATATCTTGGACTCCTGTTTAGCGCGCTTCCTGCACGGCGGCAGTCGGTTGTTCAAAGTGGTAGCGGCCAGTTTTCAGGCTGCTTGGACCCAGACGTGCAAACTTGAACATCAGGTACATTTCAGCCACCAGGAACAGGGTGTACAAGCCGCATATCAGCCCCATCGAGAACAGAATGTCGCCTGCGGTCAGCGAAGAGGTGGCGACTGCGGTTGGCAGCACCTCACCTATCGCCCACGGCTGACGGCCATACTCCGCCACGAACCAGCCCGCTTCAACGGCAATCCATGGTAACGGCAGGCCGAACAACGCAGCGCGAAGCAGCCATTTCTTCTGACCGATACGACCACGTACCACGCTCAAGAATGACAGGCCGATAATAAACAGCATCAGCACACCACAGGCCACCATGATACGGAAGGCGAAGTACAGTGGAGCAACGCGCGGGATAGAATCTTTGGTTGCCTGCTGGATCTGCGCTTCCGTTGCGTCGGTGACGTTTTCGGTATAGCGCTTGAGCAGCATGCCGTAGCCCAGATCCTGTTTGGTATCGTTGAATGCGGTACGCACTGCAGGATCGGTATTACCACCACGCAGCTCTTCCAGCAGTTGGTAAGCTTTCATACCGTTACGGATACGCACCTGGTGCTGAGCCATCAGTTCGCGCAGACCGATAACCGGGGTGTCGATAGAACGGGTAGCAATCAGGCCGAGCGCCCAAGGAATTTGAATCGCGAAGGAGTTCTCCATTTTCTCCTGGTTCGGAATACCGAACAGGGTAAATGCGGCCGGAGCCGGTTGAGTTTCCCATTCGGCTTCAATGGCAGCCAGTTTGGTTTTCTGCACGTCCCCCATTTCGTAACCGGATTCATCACCCAGTACGATAACGGAAAGGATAGCAGCCATACCGAAGCTGGCAGCAATGGCGAACGAACGCTTGGCAAAAGCAACGTCACGCCCTTTCAGCAGGTAGTAAGAGCTGATACCCAGCACGAACATCGCGCCGGTGGTGTAGCCAGAGGCCACGGTGTGAACAAATTTCACCTGAGCGACCGGGTTCAAGACCAGCTCGGAGAAGCTGAGCATCTCCATACGCATGGTTTCAAAGTTGAAGTCGGAGGCGATTGGGTTTTGCATCCAGCCGTTGGCGACCAGGATCCACAACGCAGACAGGTTTGAGCCGAGGGCAACAAACCAGGTGACCGTCATGTGCTGGATCTTGCTCAGGCGATCCCAGCCGAAGAAGAACAGACCGACCAGCGTCGATTCCAGGAAGAACGCCATCAGACCTTCGATAGCCAGCGGGGCCCCGAAGATGTCACCAACGTAATGAGAGAAGTACGACCAGTTGGTCCCGAACTGGAACTCCATGGTCAACCCGGTGGCCACACCCAGAGCAAAGTTAATTGCGAATAACTTGCCCCAGAATTTGGTCATATCTTTATAAATTTGTTTGCCGGACAGCACATATACCGTTTCCATAATTGCCAGCAAAAACGCCATACCCAGCGTTAATGGGACAAATAGGAAGTGGTACATCGCCGTTAAAGCAAACTGTAAGCGCGACAGTTCGACAATATCAAACATCTTGACTCCTTGCTCCTCGCAGGAAGACTCCGACTTGCGGTTATCGGTATTACTCCCGAAAGAGTAGCCGGTAACGCCCCGCAGTGAATGCCCTTAAACACAACAAAATTTGATCCAGCCTCTCCGCTTTCAACCGCACGTTCAGAGCCAGACCACGAGGGACGGGAGCAAAACGCACCAATGAAAACCGACAGCGGGTAACAAATGCAACAAGATCAACCATCCGTAATTACACAATGGCATGATACTCGCCAAAGCCCATACAATAAATAGGTATTTGCGTGACACAGGTTGGACTTTTGGCTACAGGTCAAAAATCAGCCTAAATAGGTAGCTAGGCCTATATTGATCTAAAACAATTTAAGCCTATCTGCATATTATTGCTAGGCTCATTACACATTTTACTGTAATTTCCCAGCGCCCATGTTAAGCAATGGTTTAATTGTTTTTTATTGATATCTTTGTGTTAAATAAATGTAATTTAAAATACCCCCAATTGTATTACTTCAGCATTACCATTCGATAGATATTAACTTTTTATTTTCAATGCCGATTACAGTGAGTTAACTCACAAATCTGCTTTTTGCTAAGTAATCATAGACCATGTTGCGAGGTTGATCTCAGAACCTGCAAATACTGAGTGGTCAGTTCGCACCTCCCGCAACAATACCTTGCAAAAACCCCCTTCCCTCTCAGTGACATACAAAAAAAAGGCCGCCCAAAGGGCGGCCAAACATGTCGAGATATTATTATTTGCTATAGGGTACTAACGATTCAGGATCGCCTTCACTGCGTCACCGATATCAGCCAGGCTGCGTACGGTTTTCACCCCTGCCGCTTCCAGAGCCGCGAACTTCTCATCCGCAGTCCCTTTGCCGCCGGCAATGATGGCGCCAGCATGGCCCATACGCTTGCCTTTAGGTGCAGTAACACCGGCGATATAGCCCACCACCGGCTTGGTGACGTGCTCTTTGATATAGGCCGCCGCTTCTTCTTCCGCGCTGCCGCCAATCTCACCGATCATGACGATAGCTTCGGTCTGCGGATCTTCCTGGAACAACTTCAGGATATCGATAAAGTTGGAACCCGGGATCGGGTCACCACCGATACCGACGCAGGTAGACTGCCCCAGACCGGCGTCAGTGGTTTGTTTTACCGCTTCATAGGTCAGAGTACCTGAACGGGAAACGATGCCTACCTTGCCTGGCAGGTGGATATGGCCAGGCATGATACCGATCTTGCATTCGCCCGGGGTGATTACACCTGGGCAGTTCGGGCCGATCATGCGCACACCGGCTTCATCCAGCTTCACTTTCACGGTCAGCATATCCAGAGTTGGGATACCTTCGGTGATGGTGATGATCAGTTTGATGCCTGCATCGATAGCTTCCAGAATGGAGTCTTTGCAGAATGGCGCTGGCACGTAGATAACAGACGCGGTAGCGCCGGTCGCTTCAACAGCTTCACGCACGGTGTTGAACACTGGCAGACCCAGGTGCTGAGTACCGCCTTTGCCTGGAGTCACGCCACCAACCATTTTGGTGCCGTAAGCGATAGCTTGTTCGGAGTGGAAGGTACCCTGGCTACCGGTGAAACCCTGGCAGATTACTTTGGTGTTCTTATCGATTAAAATGGACATTATTTACCCTCCACTGCCGCAACAACTTGCTGAGCCGCATCAGTCAGGCTGGTCGCAGCAATGATATTCAAACCGCTGTCCGCCAGTTTCTTGGCGCCCAGTTCGGCGTTATTCCCTTCCAAGCGCACGACGACCGGGACGTTAACGCCCACTTCGGCTACCGCGCCAATGATACCGTCGGCGATCAGATCGCAGCGTACGATGCCACCGAAGATGTTAACCAGTACCGCTTTCACCTTGTCATCAGACAGGATGATTTTGAAGGCTTCGGTCACGCGCTCTTTGGTTGCGCCACCGCCCACATCCAGGAAGTTGGCTGGTTCGCCACCGTGCAGTTTCACGATGTCCATGGTACCCATCGCCAGACCGGCACCGTTCACCATGCAACCGATGTTACCGTCGAGGGCAACATAGTTCAGTTCCCACTGAGCCGCACGGGATTCACGCTCGTCTTCCTGAGAAGGGTCACGCATTTCACGCAGTTCGGACTGGCGGAACAGGGCGTTGCCATCGGCACCCAGCTTACCATCCAGGCAGATCAGATCGCCCTGCTTGGTCACGACCAGCGGGTTGATCTCAACCATCGCCAGATCGCGCTCCAGGAACAGCGTTGCCAGACCCATAAAGATTTTGGCAAACTGGCCGACTTGCTTGCCGGTCAGGCCCAGTTTGAATGCCAGCTCACGCCCCTGGTAAGGCTGTGGGCCTGCCAGTGGGTCGATGGTCATTTTGTGGATCAGTTCCGGGGTCTCTTCCGCAACTTTCTCAATTTCAACGCCGCCTTCGGTGGAAGCCATAAACACTACGCGACGGCTGGCACGGTCAACTACCGCTCCCAGATACAGCTCTTTATCGATGTCAGTGGCCGCTTCTACCAGGATCTGGTGAACCGGCTGGCCCAGCGCATCGGTCTGGTAGGTCACCAGGCGTTTACCCAGCCAGGCTTCGGCAAAAGCACGGATATCTTCTTTGCTGTTAACCACTTTAACGCCACCAGCTTTACCACGGCCGCCAGCATGAACCTGACATTTTACCACCCACGGGCCGGAGCCGATTTTAGATGCGGCTTCTTCTGCTTCACGCGGAGTGGTACAGGCGTAACCGGTTGGTGCTGGCATGCCATACCGAGCAAACAGCTGTTTTGCCTGATATTCGTGTAAATTCATGATGTTCTATCCATTCAGGTCAGAAAGTTTTAGCCGGGTCACTTTCGCGGTATTCCGCATGACTTATCGGCCACATAGCACAGGGTGTGGGCGCGGCAAGGCCGCGCCCTTGCAGGGATTTAAACGTCCAGCAGCAGACGAGCCGGATCTTCCAGCATGTCTTTCACCGTCACCAGATAACTCACCGACTCTTTGCCATCGATCAGACGATGATCGTAAGACAGAGCCAGATACATCATCGGCTGGATCACGACCTGACCATTGACCGCCATTGGGCGATCCTTGATGGCGTGCATACCCAGGATGGCGCTCTGCGGTGGGTTGATGATCGGGGTAGACATCAATGAACCGAAGACGCCGCCGTTGGTAATGGTGAAGTTACCGCCGGTCAGCTCTTCCACGGTCAATTTGCCGTCACGGCCTTTGATCGCCAGCTCTTTGATTTTCTTCTCGATGTCCGCCATGCTCATGGAGTCGACGTCACGCAGTACCGGCGTTACCAGGCCACGTGGAGTCGATACCGCAATGCTGATATCGAAGTAGTTGTGGTAAACCACGTCGCTACCGTCGATAGAGGCGTTCACTTCAGGGAAGCGTTTCAGCGCTTCGACTACCGCTTTGATGTAGAAGGACATAAAGCCCAGACGTACACCGTGGCGTTTTTCGAAGGCTTCACCGTACTGCTTGCGCAGATCCATGATCGGCTGCATGTTGATTTCGTTGAAGGTGGTCAGCATCGCGGTGCTGTTCTTCGCTTCCAACAGGCGCTCGGCAACGCGTTTGCGCAAACGGGTCATAGGAACACGTTTTTCGCTACGGCCGCCCAAGGCTGGCTGAGGTGCCGCCGCTGGGGCTGCTGCAGCCGGTGCCGCTTTCTTGCTGGCAGCCAGGTGCGCTTCTACGTCTTCACGCGTGATACGGCCACCCACGCCGCTGCCTTTGATGGCGGCAGCATCGAGATCGTGTTCGGCAATCAGGCGGCGGATCGCCGGGCTGAGTGCGTCGTTGTTCTCTTCTTCCAGGCTGGCGGTTGCACGCTGAGCCGGAGTTGATTCAACGCTCTGAGCTTTCGCTTCGGTCGGCTTGCCAGAGCTGTCACCCTGACGGATACGCCCGAGAAGCTGACGTGAAGTCACGGTTGCGCCTTCGTCTTCCAGGATTGCTTCCAGTACACCGGCTTCACTGGCTGGCACTTCCAATACAACTTTGTCGGTTTCAATCTCAACCAGCACTTCGTCACGCTGAACGGTGTCACCCGGTTTTTTATGCCAGGTGGCGACGGTCGCATCGGCAACGGATTCAGGGAGGTCAGGAACCAGAATATCTACGCTACTCATTAGCTTTCCTTTAAATTTTTTCTTCAATATTCAGCGCGTCATTCACCAGAGCCTGCTGCTGCTTCTGGTGTACGGACATATAACCTACCGCCGGAGAGGCAGAGGCTGGACGTCCTGCGTAACGTAAAGAGGCCCCAAACGGGATCACTTCACGGAAATTGTGTTGGCTGCAATACCAGGCGCCCTGGTTCAACGGCTCTTCCTGACACCAGACGAAATCATGCACGTGGGCATACTGTTCCAATACCGCCTGAACGGCCTGATGCGGGAACGGATACAGCTGCTCGATACGTACGATGGCCACGTCTTTCTGGTCGTTCTTGCGGCGTTGCTCCAGCAGATCGTAATAAACCTTACCAGAACACAGCACCACGCGTTTCACCGCTTTGGCATCCAGCTCGTCAATTTCGCCGATGGCCGGTTGGAAGGTGCCGTTTGCCAGTTCTTCCAGAGAAGAGACTGCCAGCGGATGACGCAGCAAGGACTTCGGTGACATCACCACCAGCGGACGGCGCATACCGCGCAACGCCTGACGGCGCAGCATGTGGTAGACCTGTGCCGGAGTGGATGGGATGCACACCTGCATGTTCTGTTCCGCACACAGCTGCAGGTAACGTTCCAGACGCGCAGAGGAGTGCTCTGGGCCCTGGCCTTCGTAACCGTGCGGCAGCAGCATCACCAGGCCACACATACGGCCCCACTTCTGCTCACCGGAGCTGATGAACTGGTCGATCACTACCTGAGCACCGTTGGCAAAGTCACCAAACTGCGCTTCCCAGATGGTCAGGGTGCGCGGTTCTGCGGTGGCGTAGCCATATTCAAATGCCAGAACGGCTTCTTCAGACAGCACTGAGTCCCAGACTTTGAATTCGCCCTGGCCGCTGTGGATATTAGCCAGCGGGACATAGACAGAACCATTTTTCTGGTTGTGCACCACCGCATGACGGTGGAAGAAGGTGCCACGGCCAGCATCTTCGCCGGAAATACGGATCGGGATGCCTTCATCAGCCATGGTGGCGTAAGCCAGCGTTTCCGCTGCGCCCCAGTCGAACGGTTTGTTGCCTGCGGCCATCTCGGCACGATCGCCGTAGATTTTCGCGACGCGCGACTGCATTTCGATCGCTTCCGGTACGCTGCTGATGCGGCGAGCCAGTTCCTGCAGGCGCTTCATCTCAACCTTGCTTGGGTACTCTTCGTCCCACTCATGGTTCAGGTATGGTGACCAGGTAAAGGAGTGCAGGTTCATCGGACGCCACTCTTCAACCACGCAGTCACCGCGGTCGAGAGCATCGCGATACAGGTTGACCATTTCCGTGGCATCTTCCAGGCTGGCAACCTTCTGTTCGGTCAGCACGTCAGCGTAGAGCTTGCGTGGCGTTGGGTGTTTCTTGATCTTCTGGTACATCACCGGCTGGGTAGCACTTGGCTCATCGGCCTCGTTATGCCCATGGCGACGGTAGCAGACCAGATCGATCATCACGTCACGTTTAAAGGTGTTACGGAAATCCAACGCCAGACGGGTGACAAAGGCCACCGCTTCCGGATCATCGGCATTCACGTGGAAGATAGGAGCCTGCACCATCTTGGCAATATCGGTACAGTATTGGGTGGAGCGCGCGTCCAACGGGTTGGAGGTAGTGAAGCCAACCTGGTTGTTGATGACGATACGCACCGTACCGCCCACTTCATAACCGCGAGCCTGCGACATGTTCAGGGTTTCCTGAACCACGCCCTGCCCGGTGATTGCCGCGTCACCATGAATGGTGATTGGCAGCACCATGTTGCTGCGCGCTTCGTCCAGACGGTCGCGGCGGGCACGTACAGACCCCATGACAACCGGGCTGACGATTTCCAGGTGTGACGGGTTAAACGCCAGCGCCAGGTGAACCATGCCGCCTTCGGTTTCCACGTCGGAAGAGAAGCCCTGGTGATATTTCACGTCACCGGTGCCCAGGTGTTCTTTATGTTTGCCGGCAAACTCGTCGAACAGGTCAGCCGGTTTTTTACCCAGCACGTTGATCAACACGTTCAGACGGCCACGGTGGGCCATACCCAGCACCACTTCACGTGTGCCGTTTTTGCCCGCGTGACGCACCATTTCTTTCAGCATCGGCACCAACGCGTCGCCACCTTCCAGCGAGAAGCGTTTGGCCCCAGGGAATTTGGCACCCAGGTAACGCTCCAGCCCTTCGGCTGCCGTCAGTTCGCTCAGGAAACGGCGTTTCTCATCGGTGGTGAAGCTGGCACGCCCCGCGACCGATTCAATGCGCTGCTGGATCCAGCGTTTCTCTTCGGTGTTGGTGATGTGCATATACTCGGCACCGATCGAACCGCAGTAGGTCTGCTTCAGCGCCGCGTACAGATCGCTCAGCTTCATGGTTTCTTTGCCGATGGCAAAAGAACCCACGTTGAAGGTTTCCTGGAAGTCGGCTTCGGTCAGGTTGTGGTACGCCGGATCGAGATCGGGAACGCGCTCCTGTTTCCACAGATCTAACGGGTCGAGGTTGGCGTGCTGATGCCCACGGAAGCGGAAGGCGTTGATCAGCTGCAATACCTTGACCTGCTTGGCATCGGTTTCAGGATCGTTGATGGTGGTGTTATAACGAGCAGAATCTTTCGCCAGGCGGCGGAAGTAATCTCGCGTTTGGGAGTGGAGCTGATCGGGTTTGACACCCGCAGTTGGTAGTTGCTGGAAAATGGAACGCCAACTATCTTCAACGGAGCTCGGATCGGTTAAAAAGTCTTCATAGAGCTGCTCTATGTAGGACTGGTTCGCGCCCGCCAGATAGGAGGAATCCAGCCAGGCCTTCATTGCGCCGTTCTGCATTTTGATCCCTTAAGCTTTAAAGCTTCAGTTTTCGCCGTGGTTAACATAATTACCGTAATGGTACGCTTAACGGTTCACTAGACGTGCTTATACCTAAGTGCACGTTCTGTTTTGGACCTTGCGGCCCCTTACAAGGAACCTCTAAAAACCGGCGGGACAAACCTGATTGCCTTTAACCACAATCACGGGTCAGTTTTTAGAGATCCCCTCTTGGGATGTGCGCCGGTAAAGCCCCCGGCGCAGCATCTCGTTCTGTTTATGCGCCGCGTTGCAGCAGCATAGACTTGATATGACCAATTGCACGGGTCGGATTCAAGCCCTTAGGACATACACTGACACAATTCATAATGCTATGGCAGCGGAAAACACTGAAAGCGTCGTTCAGATCGTCCAATCGTGCTTCAGTTTCCGTATCACGGCTGTCGATCAGGAAGCGGTACGCCGCCAACAGACCGGCCGGGCCAACAAACTTGTCAGGATTCCACCAGAACGATGGGCAAGAGGTGGAGCAACAGGCACAGAGAATACATTCGTACAATCCATCCAGTTTTTCCCGCTGATCCGGCGTTTGCAGGTGCTCACGCGCCGGAGGATTCTTGCCATCATTAATCAGGA
The DNA here is from genome assembly GCF_046269175.1 of Serratia sp. J2. NCBI lineage: Bacteria > Pseudomonadati > Pseudomonadota > Gammaproteobacteria > Enterobacterales > Yersiniaceae > Serratia > Serratia sp. J2. The sequence goes on along the minus strand of NZ_JBKABN010000001.1, from coordinate 321,262 downwards.
ACGGCTTGATCTTTTCATACTGGGTGTAGAACTGCCCCATATCCACTACCAGATCGCGCACCACCGGTAAACCCGGCAGCGGGCGGATCACAATCTTGTTGTTGCCTTTACGCAACGAGGAGACCGGGGTGATACAGGCCAAACCGTTCTTACCGTTCATATTGATGCCGTCTGAACCGCACACGCCTTCACGGCAAGAGCGGCGGAAAGATAAGGTCGGGTCCTTTTCTTTCAGCTGGATCAACGCATCCAGCAGCATCATGTCACGGCCTTCTTCCGCTTCCAGGCTGTAGTCCTGCATATGCGGGGCGCTATCGACATCCGGGTTGTAGCGATAGATAGAGAATTCAAGTTTCATCAATCGAGCTCCGCAATTAGTAAGAACGCACTTTCGGCGGGAATGCCGCGCGCAGCTTCGGTTGCATGTTCACTTCACGACGCGTCATGCTTTCCGATTGCGGCAGATACAGCGAATGGCACAGCCAGTTGGCATCGTCACGCTCCGGGAAGTCGAAGCGGCTATGCGCGCCACGGCTCTCGGTACGGAAGTTGGCCGACACGGCGGTGGAATACGCGGTCTCCATCAGGTTATCCAACTCCAGGCATTCGATGCGCTGGGTGTTGAATTCGCTGGAGGTATCATCCAGGCGTGCGTTCTTCAGACGTTCACGGATCACTTTCAGCTCTTCCAACCCTTTCGCCATCGCATCACCTTCGCGGAACACCGAGAAGTTATGTTGCATACAGGATTGCAGTGCCTTACGGATCTCCACCGGATCTTCACCAGAACGGGTGTTGTTCCAACGGTTCAGGCGATCCAGCGAAGCTTCGACGTCCGATTCGCTGGCTTCGCGGCTTTCGCCCTGCTCTGCCAACGACTCTTGCAGGTGCATACCGGCAGAGCGACCAAATACCACCAGATCCAGCAGTGAGTTGCCACCCAGACGGTTGGCGCCGTGTACCGATACGCAGGCAATTTCGCCTACCGCGAACAGACCTGGGATCACCACGTCTTCGCCTTTCTCGTTCACGGTCAGCGCCTGGCCGGTCACTTTGGTCGGAATACCGCCCATCATATAGTGGCAGGTAGGAATGACCGGGATCGGCTCTTTCACCGGATCGACGTGGGCGAAGGTACGGGACAGCTCCAGAATACCCGGCAGGCGGGACTCCAGCACTTCCTTGCCCAGGTGATCCAGTTTCAGCTTGGCATGTGGGCCCCATGGACCATCACAGCCGCGGCCTTCACGGATCTCAATCATGATCGAACGTGCCACAACGTCACGGCCCGCCAGATCTTTGGCATTTGGCGCATAACGTTCCATGAAACGTTCGCCATGTTTATTCAGCAGGTAACCACCCTCACCACGACAACCTTCGGTGACCAGTACGCCAGCCCCGGCAATACCGGTTGGGTGGAACTGCCACATTTCCATATCCTGCACCGGTACACCGGCACGCAGCGCCATACCGACACCGTCACCGGTATTGATGTGGGCGTTGGTGGTGGATTGATAAATACGGCCTGCCCCACCGGTAGCCAGAATGGTTGCCTTGGCCTTGAAGTACACGACTTCACCGGTTTCGATACAGATAGCGGTGGTACCAACTACCGCACCATCCTGGTTTTTCACCAGATCCAGCGCATACCACTCGGAGAAGATGGTGGTATGGTTTTTCAGGTTCTGCTGATAAAGGGTGTGCAACAACGCGTGACCGGTACGGTCTGCCGCCGCAGCGGTACGGGCCGCCTGCTCGCCACCAAAGTTCAGTGACTGGCCGCCAAACGGGCGTTGATAAATGCGACCATCGTCCAGACGGGAGAACGGCAGGCCCATGTGTTCCAGTTCCAGAATCGCTTCCGGGCCGGTTTTACACATATATTCAATGGCGTCCTGGTCACCGATGTAGTCGGAACCCTTCACCGTGTCGTACATATGCCATTCCCAGTTGTCTTCGTGGTTATTGCCCAAGGCAACGGTAATGCCGCCTTGTGCAGACACGGTATGGGAACGGGTCGGGAATACTTTGGAAAGCAGGGCACAGGTTGAGCCCGCCTGGGAAATCTGCAGCGCCGCGCGCATACCTGCGCCACCAGCACCGATAACAACTGCATCAAACTCTCTGATTGGCAGTTTCATTTATGCACCCCACACTACGATTGTTCCGTACAGTAAATAGACCAGCAACGTGACAACAATCGCCAGTTGCAGCACCAGGCGTAACGCCAGTGGCTTGATATAGTCCGTCAGCACCTGCCACATTCCCACCCAGGCGTGAACCAGGATCGACAGCAATGTCAGCAAGGTGAATACTTTCGTAATGGAGGTGGCGAAGAAGCCGCGCCAGATTTCATAGGTGATGTCCGGAGCCGTAACCACGAAGCCCAGGATATAGAGAACATACAGGGTGATGACGATAGCGGAAGCACGCAGTAACAACCAGTCGTGTACGCCGTTACGTCCTAATGCAGAAACGTTGCTTACCATACGAGGACTCCAGCCAGAATTGACAGCACGACGGTCAGACCGAACGCCACCTGGGCAGAACGGGTACCTGCGGCTAAACTCTCTTCGATATAGCCAAAATCCATTAACAAGTGACGAATGCCACCGCAAATGTGATAGGCCAACGCGGTGAGGATCCCCCAGAAGATGAATTTCACGAAGAAGCTATTCATGATGGCGGCAGCGTGCAGGAAGCCCTCTTGAGAAGAGAGAGAGATACCCAGCAGCCAGAGGAGAATGCCCACGGCAACGAAAGTAATTACGCCAGAGACTCGGTGTAAGATGGACGCTATCGCAGTTACAGGAAACCGGATCGTTTGCAGATCCAGATTGACAGGTCTTTGTTTTTTCACGGTTTTGCCCACACAGCTCTTATTATTTTCCTTCCTCCGGACCTGGGTGGGGATCAGACAGCGTCCAAGAGTTTTCACTCTTACACCTCACGCGCTCAAACATCGACATCCTAGTGCTTAAACGGCGCGTAGTGATAACGCTGGGTGCTCCTACTTCAGGGTAATCCGGAGACCTGGCGGCAGTATAGGAGGTTCACATTCTTATTACAATTCCCATACAATCCCTTTGGTCACATTTCCCCAGAACAGTGATTTAGATCACGATTATTACATTTAGCACGAAATTAATTATCTGATTTGACAAGAGATCAACATTTCCATTACAAATAGGGTAGCAATCAACCCTATGATGCACTAGCGGTCACCGGATACACTTCCCCCTAAGCACAAGTTATGCAAGAGTGTAGCGATAGTGTATGTGGTTAACATTCCAAACAGATCGTAGGTAATGATTAAAAGAAAATAACGAATCCCGATGAATCGTTAACGGCTGCTAACCCGTCTTGTTCGCCTGGTGCAAACTCTGTCCCCTACCGGCGCAAATGCGCTGTCGCTCACAGAGTTAGCGTTCGCTCGACTTTAATGCGGGCAACCTGCGGAGATTTAAGGTATTTCAGTTGTTAGAGGTTTTTAAAATAAGGCGTTAAGGAGACTGTAAATGACTGATAAGAAAGCGACGCTAAGCATCAACAACGGCGAAGCTCCGATCGAACTGGGCGTACTCACCCCTTCACTGGGTCCTGATGTGATTGACGTACGCGCCCTGGGCTCCAAAGGTTATTTCACATTTGATCCCGGCTTTACTTCTACCGCTTCCTGTGAATCCAAAATCACGTTCATCGACGGCGACAAAGGTATCCTGCTGCACCGCGGCTTCCCGATTGAGCAGTTGGCAAAAGAGTCCTCCTACCTGGAGGTGTGCTACATCCTGCTGTACGGCGAAACCCCGAGCGCTGAAGAGTTCGAAACCTTCAAAACCACGGTAACCCGTCACACCATGATCCACGACCAGATCACCCATCTGTTCCGTGGTTTCCGCCGTGACTCGCACCCAATGGCGGTGCTGTGCGGGGTAACAGGTGCCCTGGCCGCGTTCTATCACGATGCGCTGGACGTCAACAATGAACGTCACCGTGAGATCACCGCGTTCCGCCTGCTGTCCAAAATGCCTACCGTGGCAGCGATGTGTTACAAATATTCCCTTGGCCAGCCGTTTGTTTATCCACGCAACGACCTGTCCTACGCCGGTAACTTCCTGCGCATGATGTTTGCTACACCTTGCGAAGAGTACGTGGTGAACCCAGTGCTGGAACGCGCCATGGATCGTATTCTGATCCTGCATGCCGACCATGAGCAGAACGCGTCCACCTCCACCGTGCGTACCGCCGGTTCCTCAGGTGCCAACCCGTTTGCCTGTATCGCGGCCGGTATCGCTTCCCTATGGGGGCCTGCCCACGGCGGTGCCAACGAAGCGGCACTGAAGATGCTCGAAGAGATCAAAACCGTTGAGCACATCCCTGAGTTCATCAAGCGCGCCAAAGACAAGAATGACTCGTTCCGTCTGATGGGCTTTGGCCACCGCGTGTACAAAAACTACGATCCACGCGCCACCGTGATGCGTGAAACCTGTCACGAAGTGCTGAAAGAACTGAACAAGAAAGACGACAACCTGCTGCAGGTCGCGATGGAGCTGGAACACATCGCGTTGAACGACCCGTACTTCATCGAGAAGAAACTGTACCCGAACGTCGATTTCTATTCAGGCATCATCCTGAAAGCGATGGGTATTCCTTCTTCCATGTTTACGGTGATCTTCGCAATTGCCCGTACCATTGGCTGGATTGCCCACTGGAACGAAATGCACGACGAAGGCATCAAGATCGCCCGCCCACGTCAGCTGTATACCGGCTATGCCGAGCGTGAGTTCAAGTCTCAGGTTAAGAAGTAAGCTTTAGCAGGGGCGTCATATTCGCCCCAACTCGGCTAATGACCCTATCGACTTAACGCTGCCCCACTGGCAGCGTTTTTTTATGGGTTACTTCTGGCAAACCGGGCACCAATAGAACGGTCGCGAAGATAGCGCCGTTTTCTCGATCATTGCACCACAGCGCGGGCAAGGCTCACCACTGCGATGAAACACCTTGAAGCTGAACAGCGTGCCATGATGGCGATTTTCATCTACCTGACCACGGGTCTGGTATGAAATACGTGGAATATCCAACAACGCCTGCGCCAACTGATGCAACGCATCAGGGGTGAGATCCTGCGGTTTATGCTTGGGTGCCAGTTCTGCCTGCCACAAAATCTCGGCTCGCAGGTAGTTGCCCAGGCCAGCCAGAAAAGACTGATCCAGCAGCATCCCGCCCAACTGGCGCTTACAAAACGCCGGCGATAACAGCCGCTGTTCCACCTGCTGCACGGTCAAAGCCATATCCAGCACGTCAGGGCCAATACGCTTTAAGAACGGGTGTTGCTCGATCTCACCGCGCGGCGCAATGGTGATATCCGAAGCGCTGTACAACAAGATCGCCCACTCGGCAGTCTCCAGTCGTACGCGCAGATCGCGCTTGGTTTCTGGCGTTTCGCCCGCTCGCACCACCTTCCACACGCCGTAAAGCTGGTTGTGGCTGTACATGGTCAAACCGTTGGAAAAATCGGTTAACAAGGCTTTACCACGCGGTTCAATGGCAGTGATACGTTCACCGACCAGCTCGCCCTGATAGTGTTTCAATTGCGGGAAAGCAAACCAGACTTCGGTCAGTGGCTGATCGATCATCACCGCCGCCAGCTTATCTGCCGCCCGGCGGATCTCCGGCCCTTCTGGCATGGACAACTCCTTGATTGAAAAGGGTCCGGCAAGCCGAACCCTGAGGTTAACATGGAGGTAGCATAAATCACCTCAATGCGTGGCGCCACCCACCACTTTCAAGTCATGCTCTACCTGCAAGGCAATCGAAATCGCCATTTCCAAAGCAAACAGCACCGTCTGTGCTGCCATACTCGGCGCACCAGGATGCTGTGCTGCCTGCTCAGGCAGGTAAGGGATATGGATAAAGCCGCCCTTCACCGCCTGCTGCCCGCTTAAACGATGCAACAGACCGTACATCACATGGTTACAGACATAGGTCCCGGCGGTTTGTGATACCGAGGCCGGAATGCCAGCCTCACGCATCGCATTCACCACCGCCTTGATCGGCAAGGTGCTGAAATAGGCCGCCGGGCCGTCAGCTACAATGGCCTGGTCGATCGGCTGCTGTCCCTGATTATCGGGAATGCGCGCGTCATCGACGTTAATCGCGACCCGCTCCAGCGTGATGTCGGTACGCCCGCCCGCCTGACCGATCGCCAACACCATCGCTGGCTGAACTTCGTCAATGGCCGCGTTCAACACCGTCAACGCCTCGCCGAAGACGCAAGGTAGCTGACGCGCAATAATATGCGCCCCGCCAAGCTCCAGATCGTTAAGCTGCTTCACTACCTCCCAGGATGGGTTGACACGCTCGCCGTCAAACGGCTCAAAGCCGGTAATCAATACTTTCTGCATGCGTTCTCCTAGAGGAACATCAGGAAATAAAGCAGGAATACGTTAACCAATAGCAACGTGACCCCGGTCGGTATCTGCGCCTTGATGACCGCATTCTTGTCCGGCAACTCCAGTAACGCCGCCGGTACAATATTAAAGTTAGCAGCCATTGGCGTCATCAACGTGCCGCAATAGCCGGAGAACATGCCGATAGCCGCCATCACCGCGGGGTTACCACCATGTTGCAGTACCAGGATCGGAATACCGATACCCGCAGTGACAATCGGGAAAGCCGCAAACGCGTTCCCCATGATCATGGTCAACACGGCCATGCCGATGGCATACACCGCTACGGCGATAAAGCGGTTATCTACCGCCAGGTATTCCTGCGTTAAGTGGGAGATGGCCGTACCAACGCCCGCAACGGTGAACAGCAGGCCAAGAGTAGCCAGGATCTGCGGCAGGATGAAGGCCCATCCAACAGACGACGAGCTTCCTGCACTGGCTGCGACATTTTCTCACGGGTCATCTTCACCGCAATAACCAGGCCAAGCAAACAGCCGAGGGTCATGGAGAACAGCGTGATCAAGGTGGAGTGGTTACCGCTGCCAAACACCGCCTGTTGCAAGGCCGGGATATTATTGAACAGCAGCACACCGATCACCGTGACGACCGGGATCGCCAGCGCCGGGATAAACAGACGGTTGCCCAAGCGTTTGGCACTGGTTTCGCGCTCTTGCGGGCTGCGCTGATGATAGCTGCCAAGACGCACACCGCCAAAACCGGCGATCAGAGCCATCACCACCACCAGAACCCCCACGGTGATATGCAGTTGACGTTTGGCTTCGGCCCCTGAGCCAAATAGCCCATAGGTCCAATCCCCCACCAGGAAGATCAATCCATACAAGGCCCAGAACAGACCGGTAGAGATACGACGTGGGTTGGCCTTATCGCCAAACGACATCGCGGCGACGATCAGTAATACCGCGCCCGCCAGCCAATAGAGATATTGTTGTTGGAATATCATTGGCCTTCTCCCTTGGCCTGCAACGCAGCCTGGTTAAGTTTGCTCAGTTCAGCGTTGAGTTGCTTGTCCATGCGGTACAAACGGAACGAGTGGATCAGGAAGGCAAAGATCGCCGTTGGGATCCCCCACAGCGCAATGTGCAGCGGTTCGGTCTGAATGCCGCCGGATTCCAGCATAAAGTTATGCATAAAGATGATCGCGCCAAAGGCGACAAAAATGTCTTCGCCAAAGAACAGCCCGACGTTATCGGTCGCGGCAGACATTGCCCGCAGACGATAGCGCACACGTTCCGGCAGTTCCCCATAGCGGTTTTCCGTGGCCCCCTCCGCCATCGGTGCCAACAGCGGACGTACCATCTGAGGTTGGCCGCCCAGGCTGGTCAGCCCCATTGCCGCCGTCACTTCACGCACAAACAGGTAAACGATCAGTAAACGCCCTGCGGTGGCGCTTTTGATTTTGGCAATCCACGCCTGCGCACGCTCTTTCAAGCCGTGGCGCTCTAACAGCCCGATAATCGGCAGCGGCAACAGCAGGATCAGCGGCAGGTTACGGGTATTGAGAAAGCCCTCGCCGAGCTTTTCCAAAATGACATCCAGCGGCATCAAAGCTGCCAGCCCGGTGATAATACCGGCGGCGATCACCACCAGCACCGGGTTAAAACGCAATACAAATCCAACCACGATGGCAGCGATGCCTATCAGTGGCCAGAGGTTTACCGCTTGTTCCATATTAACGTCCCTCTTGTCGCCCTCGGTCTTACGGGCAATGTTGTGTTTGCTGTAGTCATTATTTTTTTATGTGGCGCTGACGCCAATCTGCTGCTGAGCAAAGCTCTCTCTCAGCTTCCTGGCATAGGCCAGCGCATGTTCCCCGTCGCCGTGCAGGCAAACGGTTTCAGCCTTGACGGAGGCCCAGCCCCCCTCAATGGTTCGTACACGCTGGTGGCGGACCATTTCCAGCGTCTGTTGCAATGCCAGTTCATCACTGGCGATCAGTGCCCCAGGTTGCCCACGAGGTACCAATGTTCCATCGGCCTGATAGCCACGATCGGCAAACACTTCCTGCCGCGTCGCCAACCCCAGTTTTTCACCTGCGCGGATCAGCTCACTGCCAGCCAACCCCACCAAGCGTAACGAAGGATCTACCGCATACACTGCACGAGCGATGGCTTCGGCCAGTTCAGGCTCCACCGCCGCCTGGTTGTAGAGCATGCCGTGCGGTTTCACATGCACCATCACGCCGCCTTCAGCACGGGTAATGGCGGCCAGCGCACCCAACTGATACACCACTTGGGCATACACCGTTTCTACCGGTAACTGCATCCGGGTGCGGCCGAAGTTTTCCCGATCCGGGAAACTGGGATGGGCACCAATCGCCACACCGTATTGCAACGCCCAGCGCACCGATTGGCGCATGGTCTGGGCATCCCCGGCATGGAAGCCGCAGGCAATATTGGCCGAGCTGACCAACTGCAACAACGCTTCGTCATTGGCGCAACCTTCACCGAGATCGGCATTCAAATCGACGATCATTTAACCCCCCAGGCAATCTGTTGAATAAAGTGATCCTGCTCAGCCTTGGCGCGCTGCGCCTCTGCCAGGGTGCAGGGGATAAAGTGAAGCGCATCCCCCAGGCGGATCTGCGCCAAGTGGAACAGATCGGCCTCGATCACGCAGGCAATACGCGGGTATCCCCCGGTAGTCTGAGCATCGGCCATCAAGACGATCGGCTGACCATTGTGTGGAACCTGGATGACTCCAGGTATCAGGCCATGGGAGAGCATTTCCCGTTCAGTGGTGCGCGTCAGGGCACTACCACCGTGCAGGCGATACCCCATGCGGTTACTCTGCGGACTGAGCTGCCAAGCAGTGCGCCAGAAATCGTCGTGCGCCTGTTGGCTGAACTCGTCATATTCCGGCCCGGTCAACACCCTTATCCGGTTGCTGAACAGCGGCTGTTTCACACCGATGACCGTAGTCGGCAGCGCCTGCGGCTTACCCGCTGGCAGCAGGTCGCCTTCCTTCAACTGACGACCTTCCAATCCACCAAAGCCCGCTTTCAGATCGGTGCTGCGTGAGCCCAGCATCTCCGGCACATTGATACCACCAGACACCGCCAGATAGCTACGCATCCCGCGTTTAGGCATCTTCAGCGTCAGTTGCTGGCCTTTTTTTACCGGATAGCGCCAGCCCGTCCACAAAGATTTGCCGTCCAACTGAGCATCGCAGCCTGCGCCGGTCAGCGCAATCCACCCATTATGGGTAAATTCGGCACTGAATTGCCCCAGCGTGATCTCCAACCCGGCCGCTTCAGCCGGGTTGCCCACCAGCAGGTTGGCTATTTTCAGCGCGGGGATATCCAGAGCGCCGCCCTGGCTGATGCCCAAACGCCGGAAACCGTTACGCCCCAGGTCCTGGACGGTGGTGTAAATACCGGCTCGCAAGATCTTCAGCATACGCCCCCCTTCTGCGGTACAAAGCGCACGTTATCGCCCGGGCGCAACAGCGTCGGCGGCATTTCATTAGGATTAAACAGCGCCAGCGGCGTGCGGCCAATCAGTTGCCAACCGCCTGGCGTAACCAGCGGATAGATCCCTGTCTGGCCGCCACCAATCCCCACAGAACCCGCAGCAACAGACAGGCGCGGTTCCGCTCGGCGAGGAGTAGCCAGACGCTCCGGCATCCCACCCAGGTAGGTAAAACCAGGTTGAAAGCCCAGGAAATAAACCACATACGCGGCCGATGAATGGCATTCCACTACCTGTTGCGGCGTCATGCCGGTATGGCGCGCCACCTCATCCAGGTCTGGGCCATATTCACCGCCATAGATCACCGGGATATCGACATCGCGGGATTCTGGCACCAGACTTTCGTTGCCTTCCCATCCTTGACGCAGCAGTTCCAGCATCGCCTCGGCATCGGCCTGCGGCGTATACAGCAACAGCGTCAGGTTATTCATTCCCGGCACCACTTCCCGCACGTCAGCGTGGTGATTTAACTTTTCTGCCAATGCCCAGATGCGCTGCTGACTTTGCAGCGTCACCGGGGGTGCCAATTCAAGCACTACAGCGCGTTCCCCTAGCAGGTAATATTGTGCTCGTTGCACCCCTATCTCCTTATACTCGTCGTGTTTCAAGCCGCAGCATGACTGACCGCTCACGAACGAATGAGCGGGTCACTGGGTAGCAACTTGAAGTTCACAGGGTATTTTATTATTTGAAAAGCGTATCAGTTATGCGGGACGTAACGTCGGCTGTCAAGAGAGCAACCTTCGGGAATATAAGGGATTAGCAGCGCTAAAGGGTTCGTTTTACCGAACCCATAGGCAAATCAGGCCGGATTGGGGATATCGATAAAGGTGACGTCAAAGCCGTGATGTTGCGCTAACCACTCGCCTAACGCCTTGATCCCACCGCGTTCCGTCGCGTGATGGCCGGCGGCAAAAAAGTGCACCCCCATCTCCCGCGCCGTATGAATGGTTTGCTCAGAAACCTCTCCGCTGATAAACGCATCAACGCCAAATCGCGCAGCGCTGTCGATAAATCCCTGGCCGCCACCGGTACACCAAGCCACCCGACGGATTGCCTGCGGAGCATTATCGCCACAGTGCAGCACCGCACGGCCAAGACGGCTTTCGATACGCTGTTGCAGCTCACCTGCGCTGAGCGGTTGCTCAAATTCTCCGTGCGGCACCAAAGGCTCGATCTCACCGATCACGCGGATGCCCAACGCCTTTGCCAACTGCGCGTTATTGCCCAGTTCCGGGTGTGCATCCAGCGGTAAGTGGTAGCCATACAGGTTGATATCATTGCTCAACAGAGTTTTCAGCCGGTTACGCTTCATGCCGCGCACCGCGGGTGCTTCGTTTTTCCAGAAGTAACCATGATGCACCACTATGGCATCGGCCTGATGTTCCACCGCCGCATCCAACAATGCCTGGCAGGCCGTCACTCCCGTCACGATGCGCTGCACATGCGCCCGCCCTTCCACCTGCAGGCCATTTGGCGCGTAGTCCTGGAAGGCCGCACAGTTGAGTTCGCTGTTGATCAGATGTTCCAGATCTAGGTTATGCATAGTCATCTCACTCTCATTCAAAATTGTTGCCGATCGCCCTGTTCCATCAGGATAAATTTCACCCCCAGATCGTTGCCCTGATCCAGCTGTTGCTTGATGGTAGCACGCGCATCTTCCCCCTGTTTCAGGCTGGGCTTGATGTGGCTGATGATCACCGGCAGATCTTTTAACGATCCCTCTCCGCCGCTGTACTGCTGTAGGTTTTTCAGCTCTTTCAGTAGCCAGGCCGGGGTAAGATGACCGTACAGGTGTTTATCATCCACCTCGTTCGGGTAAGAGGTTTCGATAATCATGCCCTTTAGCTTCTTCTGCTCAATCAGCGGCCCCAGCTCGCGCCACGCACTATCCAAATTACGTGACTGCTCCAGCGCGTCCGGCCCGGTATCGCCAAAGTAGGCAAATGATCCTTCACGGTCGGCCACCAGCAACATCGATGAGGGATAGCGATCGTGGCTAAGGGGGTACATCACCCCGCTCAAACCGGTCAGGCCCAGGGTGACACGCTGCAGCGGGCGTACCGTTTGCAAACGGTAAGTGCCCAGCCGCGAGCCATTACCGGCATCGGTAAAGTTGGGCCAGGCTTTCCAGTTAAAATAGTGATTGCGCAGCGTCAATACGGTATCGGCCTGCGCATAAACGGTTTTCTTACTGTCTTGCGGTGAACCGAGGATCAGCCCAGCGACGTGATCCAGATGGCCGTGGCTAATGAAGTAACCGCCAATCAGTTGACGGAAAATATAGCCCTGTGGGGTGTAGGGAGCCGCCAGCTCGGGCGTGACCTGAGGAAAACTGCCCTTTTCCAGCCCTTTGGCAATCCCCGGCAGCAGCGTCCCGGCATCCAGTGCCAGATACTGCGTCTGGCTATCACTGCGGATCAGATAAGAAGTCAGATTGCCGTCGCTGACGCCACCGTCGACGCCCAGCGCCACTACGTCAAAACCGGCCACGGCCAACGCGGAATAGCCGCCCAGGCACAGGGCCAGTAGTTTCTTCATCATCAGGAAGCTCCTTGCTGTTACTTTAAAGTCCCCCTCGCTTGGCCGCTTCAAAAGCCGCCAACGTCTCCAGCCGAGCCTGCTGGTGTTGGACTATCGGCGGCGGATAATTCAGAACCTGCTGCTGCTTTTCCGCCCAGCGATGGGGTTGATGGAGCTCATTGTCCGGTACATCCGCCAGTTCAGGCAACCATTTACGGATAAAAGTGCCTTTTGGATCAAAACGTTCGCCCTGAGTGGTCGGGTTAAAGATACGGAAATAAGGTGCAGCATCGGTGCCGGTAGAGGCGGCCCACTGCCAGCCACCGTTGTTGGCGGCCAGATCGCCATCCAGCAATTGGGACATGAAATACTGTTCACCGGCGCGCCAGTCGATCAGCAAATCCTTGACCAGGAAGCTGGCCACGATCATCCGCAGGCGATTATGCATCCAGCCGGTTTGATTGAGCTGACGCATGGCAGCATCGACAATCGGGTAACCGGTATTGCCCTGTTGCCAGGCCAGTAACGCCGCGTCGTTGCGTTGCCAGCATACCTTATCCGTCCAGGCGATAAAGGGACGGTGCTTGCATAACGCAGGATACGCCACCATCAGGTGACGATAAAATTCTCGCCAGATCAGCTCATTAAGCCAACAGAAAGCGCCACTTTGCGGATCTTCCAACACATCGGGGCACTCGACGCGCAGACGGTTGACGCACTGGCGCGGGGAGATAACACCAATAGCCAGATAGGGTGACAGATTGCTGGTCCCGGCAATGGCGGGCAAATCGCGCTGTGTGGCATAGTCTTGCACCTGCTCGTGGCAGAAAGCACGCAGCCTCTGCAATGCAGCCTCTTCGCCTGTGGGATAGCCCTCTCCCACTTCAGCCAAGGGATAATCGAACGCCGCCGCGGCGGTAAAACCAACGGCTTCCCCCCGCGGGCGTGGGGCCGGCAGAGAGCTCACATCGGACTCGGTCAACCGCTGGATAAAGGCTTTGCGAAAGGGCGTATAGACCTTGTACATCTCGCCGTTGCCGGTTTGCACGCTGCCGGGGGGTAACAGCAGGCTATCATCAAAGCTGTGGCAGCTCACCTGCCCGGCCAACGCCTGCTCAAGGCGGGCGTCACGTTGACGCTCATTGATTTCATACTGACGGTTGTAAAACAGGGCCGAGACCTGCTGGCGCTGGCAGAACTCCACCAGCCAGTTAACCGAACCGGCAAAATCGTCGCCCTGATGGCAAATCAGTTCAATGCCCCGAGCCGCCAGCGCCGCTTGTACCTGTAGCAGATTAGCGTGAATAAATGCCGCCTGGCGCGGTGCCATATTGTGCTGCCGCCATTGCGCGGGTGTAGCGATAAATACCGCCATCACCTTGGCTTGCGGATCGCTACAGGCGGCGGAGAGGGCTTTATTGTCCGTAATGCGCAGATCGTTACGCAACCAGACCAGATGCGTGGTCATAACACTCCTTGCGGGTTAATGGCCGTAGCGCAGGCGCAGCGCCTCCGGGTAGGGCTCAAAATAGCGCTGTTGCGCCAGATAGCTATCAGGATATTCGGCCATGTAATGTTTTAACAGCGTAATCGGTGCCAGCAGCGGTTGCATCCCCTGGCGATAGTGATCGATAAGCCTGGCCAGTTCCTGGCGCTGAGAGCTGCTGAGCTGGCGGCGGAAGTAACCCTGAACATGCATCAAGACGTTGGTGTGGTTGCGCCGTGTCGCCTTGTGTTGCAATAGCCTCATCAGGCGTTGGCGATATTCCACCGCAAAAGCGTCCAGCGACTCCCAGCGTTCAATATCCGCGACGAAACGCCCCAGTTCCCGGTACTCTGGCTGTGAATGCGCCAACAGTGAAAGTTTATAACGGCTATGAAAAGCGATCAGCCCGCCACGAGTTAACCCCTGGCGCCACAGCATATTCAGTTCATAAAGGGCAAACACCCGTTCGACAAAGTTTTCCCGCAGCACGGGATCGGTCAGACGACCGTCTTCTTCTACCGGCAACCACGGCATTTGCTGGAGCAGCTCGGCGGCAAACAGCCCGACGCCACTTTTACGCGCCCCCTGGCCGTTCTCGTCCCAGAGCTTGACCCGCTCCATTCCGCAAGTAGGCGATTTTGCGCAGACTATGTAGCCGCATAAATGTTGCAACTGGCTAACCCGCAGTTCAGAGAACTGTTGCATCCGTTCGGTAAGATCTACATTGGGGTCATTGCTGTGGAGCAACCGCGTCTGCTGTTGGTTTTTAACCAAACGCAGCGCAGGCCGTGGCGTTGGCAAGCCAATCGCCATTTCGGGACAAATCGGCTCAAACGCGACATAGGGCGCCAATTGTTCCACGGCAAATTCGCAGCGTTTATGGCCACCATCGAAACGCACCGCACTGCCCAACAGGCAGGCACTGATTCCAATAGGGATCTTGTTGCTCATATCTTGTCTCCCACCAACGGGTTAATGCTAGAAGTGTAGAGGAGTTAATGCGTTACTGCGGCTTAAAACGCAAAAACCCCCGCCAAAGGGGCGAGGGTTTGTAGTATTGCTACGGGCCAGGATTAATAAAAATCGCAGGACGCCGTTTCTGCCTGTTGCAGCCAGACCGGTTTATTGCTGGTTTTTGACCAGACGCGGTGTAAATAGCTGTAAAAACGTGCGCGATCGGCACGGAACAGCATCACCGGCAAGGCAAGAACACCGACCAGAATCACTGCGCTACGGCGCAGGAGGACCCGATGCAACGGATAGGCTTGGTAGTTAGACATACGAACCTCCTTAAAAACATCCGCGCCAGGTTGTCAGGACCCGACGCAATGCAAAACGATAAATGATGGCCAATTGGAAACTGAGCAAAATATTACCGCATAGGGTGTAATTTTACAACTCATCCGACCACTAAAATGCGCAAAAAGAGCACAAAAAAGGCCTCCACAACGTAATTTTGTTACATCAAGGTTAATAACTAACTTAACATTGGTTACATTGTGGTTTCTTGGCGTTGTTAGGGTCGTTAAACGGATTTTTATGCCAACACCCCATCCCCCCACGCCCTTGCTGCGTATAAAACCGCCAATTTTTGCCGTTATTTCAATCATTTTTATACTTTTTTTACACCCGTCCCCGCTATTTTTTCATCTTCTTTCTACTGCCCTCCCTACACTCAGGCTATCAAAAACAACACCTCTGGAGGTGTCCCGTGAGTTTCAGCGTTATTGGTGGTGCGCTGTTGGTTCTGCTGCTGTTGGGCTATCTGGTTTATGCCCTGTTTAATGCGGAGGACTTCTGATGGCAGCTTCAGCCTTCTTGTTGATCGCCAGCTTTATGCTGGTGCTTCTGGTGCTGGCCCGTCCCCTGGGCAGCTTTATGGCTCGCCTGATCGAGGGAGAACCGCTACCGGTGCTGCGCCATGTGGAAGCAACCGTCTGGCGTTGCTGCGGTAATGACACCGCCGAGATGACCTGGTGGCAATACGCACTGGCGATCCTGTGGTTCAATATCCTCGGCTTGGTGCTGCTGTTGGTGCTGCTGATGGCACAGGGTTCCTTACCGCTCAACCCGCAAGGGTTCCCCGGTTTATCTTGGGATCTGGCGTTCAATACTGCCGTCAGCTTCGTCACCAATACCAACTGGCAGGCCTACAGCGGGGAAAACACCCTCAGCTATCTCAGCCAGATGGCCGGATTGACGGTACAGAACTTCCTGTCTGCCGCCACCGGTATCGCCGTTGCCTTTGCCCTGATCCGGGCCTTTGCACGCCGTTCCAGCGCCACCATCGGTAACGCCTGGATCGATATCCTGCGCATTACCCTGTATGTGTTGTTGCCGCTGTCACTGCTGATCGCGTTGTTCTTCGTCAGCCAGGGGACATTGCAGAACTTCCTGCCTTACCTGCATGTCACCACGCTGGAAGGAGCACAGCAGACCTTGCCAATGGGACCAGTGGCTTCTCAGGAAGCGATCAAGATGCTCGGTACTAACGGCGGTGGTTTCTTCGGTGCCAACTCGGCGCATCCGTTTGAAAACCCGACCGTATTGACCAACTTTGTGCAAATGCTGGCGATCTTCCTGATCCCTTGCGCCCTGTGCTTCTCCTTTGGTCAGGTCGCCGGTGAAAACCGTCAGGGTCACGCGCTGATCTGGGCCATGGCGCTGATCTTTATCGTTGCGGTGATCGTGGTGATGAATGCTGAACTGGCTGGTAACCCGCATCTGAGCACGCTTGGCAGTAGCAGCAACATCAATATGGAAGGTAAAGAGTCCCGTTTTGGCATTCTCGCCAGCAGCATGTTCTCGGTGGTGACCACTGCGGCCTCCTGCGGTGCGGTCAATGCCATGCATGACTCCTTTACCGCGCTGGGTGGCATGGTGCCGATGTGGCTGATGCAGATTGGCGAGGTCGTGTTCGGCGGCGTCGGTTCCGGCCTGTACGGCATGCTGCTGTTCGTGCTGCTGACGGTGTTTATCGCCGGGCTGATGATTGGCCGTACGCCGGAATATCTCGGCAAAAAGATCGATGTTTATGACATGAAGATGACCGCGCTGGCAATCCTGGTGACGCCGACCTTGGTGCTGCTGGGCACCGCGTTGGCAATTGCTACCGACGCTGGCCGTGCTGGCATCCTCAACCCAGGGGCGCATGGCTTCAGTGAAGTGCTGTATGCCTTCTCTTCGGCAGCCAACAACAACGGTAGCGCCTTTGCTGGCCTGAGCGTCAACACGCCGTTCTACAACCTGCTGCTGGCCTTGGCGATGTTTGTTGGCCGCTTCGGGGTGATCCTGCCGGTGCTGGCCATTGCGGGTTCGCTGTGTGTCAAAAAACGCCAACCGGCGGGCAACGGCACGCTGCCAACCTACGGGCCACTGTTTATCGGCCTGTTGGTCGGTACCATCCTGCTGGTCGGTGCCTTGACCTTTGTCCCAGCACTGGCGCTAGGCCCGGTAGCCGAACATTTACAACTGTGGTTGGCCAATTAACAGTCATAACAGAGAGAAGAACAAGATGACTCGCAAACAACGCGCACTGTTTGAACCGGCACTGATGCGTACCGCGCTGATCGATGCGGTGAAAAAGCTGGACCCACGCGTTCAGTGGCGTAACCCGGTGATGTTCGTGGTGTACCTCGGCAGTATCCTGACTTCAGTCATTTGGCTGGCGGTGCTTTCAGGCAACGCCGAAGGTAGCGCGGCCTTTACCGGCAGCATCGCCATGTGGCTGTGGTTTACCGTGCTGTTCGCCAACTTCGCCGAGGCGCTGGCGGAAGGACGCAGCAAGGCTCAGGCAGAAAGCCTGAAGGGCACCAAGAAAACCAGTTGGGCGAAGAAACTCGCCACACCGAAGCGTGATGGGGCCACCGAGAAAGTCTCGGCCGAGAGCCTGCGTAAAGGGGATATCGTGCTGGTAGAAGCTGGCGATACTATCCCTTGCGATGGCGAAGTGCTGGAAGGCGGCGCATCGGTCGATGAAAGCGCCATCACCGGTGAATCTGCACCGGTGATCCGTGAATCCGGTGGTGACTTCTCCTCCGTGACCGGCGGGACGCGTATTCTGTCCGACTGGCTGGTGGTGCAGTGTAGCGTCAACCCAGGGGAAACCTTCCTCGATCGTATGATCGCCATGGTCGAAGGTGCCAAACGCCGTAAAACCCCAAACGAAGTGGCGCTGACCATTTTGCTGGTGGCGTTGACTATCGTGTTCGTACTGGCAACCGCAACCCTGTTCCCTTACTCGCAATACAGCGTGGAAGCCGCAGGCAGCGGCAGCATAGTGTCGATCACCGTGTTGGTGGCCTTGCTGGTCTGCCTGATCCCGACCACCATCGGTGGGCTATTGTCCGCTATCGGCGTCGCCGGGATGAGCCGCATGCTGGGAGCCAACGTGATTGCCACCAGCGGGCGCGCCGTTGAAGCCGCCGGTGACGTTGACGTATTGCTGTTGGACAAGACCGGCACCATCACCCTCGGTAACCGTCAGGCATCCGAATTCCTGCCGGCTCCCGGGGTAAAAGAGCAAGAGCTGGCCGATGCAGCCCAACTCTCTTCGCTAGCCGATGAAACGCCGGAAGGCCGCAGTATCGTGGTGCTGGCCAAGCAGCGCTTCAACCTGCGCGAACGTGATTTGCAGGCGTTGAATGCCACCTTCGTGCCTTTCTCTGCGCAAACCCGCATGAGCGGCGTCAACGTGCAGGACCG
Organism: Serratia sp. J2; assembly: GCF_046269175.1. Lineage (NCBI taxonomy): Bacteria > Pseudomonadati > Pseudomonadota > Gammaproteobacteria > Enterobacterales > Yersiniaceae > Serratia > Serratia sp. J2. The sequence continues at coordinate 302,612 of NZ_JBKABN010000001.1, read as the reverse complement.
GATGATCCGTAAAGGGGCGGTGGACGCCATTCGCCGCCACGTCGAATCCAATAATGGCCACTTCCCACGTGCAGTAGATGAGTTGGTGGAAAGCGTCGCTCGTACCGGCGGTACGCCGTTGGTGGTCGCCGAAGGGCCACGCGTGCTGGGGGTCGTGGCGCTGAAAGACATCGTCAAAGGCGGGATTAAAGAACGCTTTGCCGAACTGCGCAAGATGGGCATCAAGACGGTGATGATCACCGGGGATAACCGCCTGACCGCCGCCGCCATCGCAGCTGAAGCCGGTGTGGATGACTTCCTTTCGGAAGCCACGCCAGAGGCCAAACTGGCGCTGATCCGTCAGTATCAGGCGGAAGGACGCCTGGTTGCGATGACCGGCGACGGCACCAACGACGCCCCTGCACTGGCACAGGCCGACGTGGCGGTTGCCATGAACTCGGGGACGCAGGCGGCCAAGGAAGCGGGCAACATGGTCGATCTGGACTCCAACCCGACCAAGCTGATCGAAGTGGTGCATATCGGTAAGCAGATGCTGATGACGCGCGGTTCACTGACCACCTTCAGTATCGCCAACGATGTGGCGAAGTACTTTGCCATTATCCCGGCGGCCTTCGCGGCAACCTATCCGCAGTTGAATGCGCTGAACGTGATGCAGTTGCACTCCCCCGCCTCGGCGATTATGTCGGCGGTGATCTTCAACGCTCTGGTGATCGTCTTCCTGATCCCACTGGCGTTGAAAGGGGTGAGTTACAAAGCAATGAGCGCCGCGGCTCTGCTGCGCCGTAACCTGTGGCTGTATGGTGTGGGTGGCCTGCTGGTACCGTTCGTGGGTATCAAGCTGATCGACCTGCTGCTGACCGCGCTGAATATGGCCGGCTAAGATAACGAGGAATTTATGATGTCTTATTTACGTCCTTCTCTGGTTATGCTGATCCTGCTGACGGCGATCACCGGTATCGCTTACCCATTACTCACCACTGGGCTGTCACAGTTGCTGTTCAGCGGGGCGGCCAACGGCTCGTTGCTCTATCAAGGGGATAAAGCGGTCGGCTCGGCGTTGATTGGCCAGAACTTCACCCAACCGGGTTATTTCTGGGGTCGTCCTTCTGCCACCAGCGATTCGGCCTATAATGCGATGGCATCCGGCGGCAGTAATCTGGCCGCCACCAACCCGGCGCTGGATAAAGCGATCGGTGAGCGGGCAACGCAGTTGCGCCAGGCTAACCCGGCGATGAGCGGGCCGATCCCGGTCGATCTGCTGACCGCTTCCGGCAGTGGCCTGGATCCGCAGATTTCGCTGGCCGCCGCCAAGTACCAGGTAGCGCGTGTCGCCAACGCTCGTCAGTTGCCACAGGAGCAGATTGCCAAGCTGATTGATGAAAACACCGATCGCGCCACGCCCAATTTTATGGGGGAATCGGTGGTCAACGTGCTGAAGCTGAATATGGCGCTGGATGCGTTGAAATAACTGAAGACGTGATAAAAAGTAGCTAAATAAAGGGTTCGGCATTGCCGAACCCGCTTTGCATGGGTAAACAAGGAACTCTGATGGTGGATGACGAACTGCAACGCCCCGACCCAGACAGCCTGCTGGCGTTAGCCAATGAAAAGCCACGCGGCAAACTGAAAGTCTTCTTCGGGGCCTGCGCCGGGGTAGGTAAAACCTACGCCATGTTGCAGGAGGCTCAGCGGCAACGGGCGCAGGGGCTAGACGTGCTGATTGGCGTGGTGGAAACCCACGGCCGCCAGGAAACGGCAGCGTTGCTGCAAGGGTTGTCGATCCTGCCAGCAAAACGCATCCAACATCGTGGCCGCCAGGTGCAGGAGTTCGACCTCGATGCCGCTTTGGCACGCCATCCGGCCCTGATCCTGATGGATGAGCTGGCGCACAGTAACGCCCAGGGTTCACGCCATCCCAAACGTTGGCAGGATGTGGACGAACTGCTGGATGCCGGTATCGATGTGCTGACCACGGTTAACGTCCAGCATCTGGAAAGCCTGAACGACGTCGTCGGCGGCATCACTGGAGTACGGGTCAGGGAAACCGTGCCTGACCACGTGTTTGACGAAGCGACCGAAGTGGTGTTGGTGGACCTGCCCCCAGACGATCTGCGTCAGCGGCTCAACGAAGGCAAGGTCTATATCCCAGGCCAGGCCGAACGCGCCATCGAGCATTTCTTCCGTAAAGGTAACCTGATCGCCCTGCGCGAATTGGCACTACGCCGCACTGCCGACCGCGTTGATGACCAAATGCGGGCCTTTCGCGATAATCAGGGGCGTGAAAAGGTCTGGCATACCCGGGACAGCATCCTGCTGTGCGTCGGCCATAACAGCGGTAGCGAAAAGCTGGTGCGCATCGCAGCACGGCTCGCGGCACGCCTCGGTTGCCACTGGCATGCCGTATATGTTGAAACCCCCAAGCTGCACCGCCTGCCGGAAAATCAACGGCGAGCCATCCTGCGCGCCTTACGGCTGGCGCAAGAATTAGGGGCAGAAACCGCTACCCTTTCCGATCCTTCTGAAGAACGTGCGGTACTGCGCTATGCCCGGGAACATAACCTGGGCAAAATCATTATCGGCCGCCGTGGCGAACAGCGCTGGAAGCTACGCGGCAGCTTTGCCGATCGCCTTGGCCAGCTTGGGCCGGATCTCGATCTGGTGATTGTAGCGCTGGAAAACGATACGCCCCAGCCGCAGATAAAAGAGCACGATAACCGCGCCTTTAGCGAAAAATGGCGTTTCCAATTGCGGGGCTGTGCCGTTGCCGTAGCTTTGTGCGCCATCATCACGTTGCTGTCACAATGGTTACTGCCGGGCTTCGATTCCGCCAACCTGGTGATGGTTTATCTGCTGGGCGTGGCGATTGTTGCCCTATTCTTTGGCCGCTGGCCTTCGGTGCTGGCCGCGGTGATCAACGTCGCCAGCTTCGATTTGTTCTTCGTACAGCCCGAATGGTCGTTCGCCGTCAGTGATATGCAATATCTGCTGACCTTTGCCGTGATGCTGACCGTCGGTATCACCATTGGTAATCTGACCGCCGGGGTACGTTATCAGGCCCGGGTGGCACGCTATCGCGAACAACGGGCGCGCCATTTATATGAGATGTCCCGTGGGCTCAGCCAGGCGTTGAGCAGAGAAGATATTGCCAAAACCAGCCGTCATTTTATCTCCAGCAGCTTCCAGGCCAAGACCGTACTGCTGCTGCCGCAGGAGGATGGCTCCCTGCAACAGATGGTGGGTGAAGAAGGCGGCTTGCTGTCGGTGGATGAGGCCATCGCCCGCTGGAGCTATGGCAAAGGCTTGCCCGCCGGGGCCGGTACCGACACCCTGCCCGGTGTGCCGTACCAACTGCTGCCGCTCAGCACCTCCAAACAAACCTTTGGCCTGCTGGCAATTGAGCCGAACAATGTGCGCCAGTTAATGGTGCCGGAGCAACAGCGGCTGTTACAGACCTTTGCGGTGCTGATCGCCAGCGCGCTGGAGCGCCTGCATCTGGCCCGCAGCGCCGAAGAGGCCAAGCTGGATGCCGAACGCGAACAGCTACGTAACTCGCTGCTGGCCGCCCTTTCTCACGATCTGCGTACTCCGCTTACCGTGCTGTTTGGTCAGGCAGAGATCCTGACGCTGGATCTGGCCACCGAAGGCTCCAGCCACGCCCCACAGGCCAGCCAAATCCGCCAGCAGGTGCTCAGTACCACCCGCCTGGTAAACAATCTGCTGGATATGGCACGCATTCAGTCCGGTGGTTTTAACCTGCGTAAAGAGTGGCAATCGCTGGAAGAGATCGTCGGTGCCTCACTGCATATGCTGGAACCGCTACTGGTATTGCACGAGATCAAGGTGGAGTTGCCGCCAGAGATGGTGTTGATCAACTGTGATGGCAGCCTGTTAGAGCGGGTGTTCACCAACCTGGTGGAAAATGCCAATAAATATGCCGGTGCCGATGCTATCATCGGGATCCGCGCCCACGCAGTAAAGGACTGGCTGGAAGTGGAGGTTTGGGATAATGGCCCCGGCATCCCAGAGGAACAGACGCAACTGATATTTGACAAGTTCTCCCGTGGCAATAAAGAGTCGGCGATCCCCGGCGTCGGCTTGGGGTTAGCGATTTGTCGTGCCATTATTGAAGTACACGGCGGCCGCATCTGGGCGGAGAACCGCGCCGAAGGCGGAGCCAGTTTCCACTTTATGCTGCCGTTGGAAAAGCCACCCGAACTGGATGGAGCAGATTTTGACTTGTAACCAAAGAGTAGAGGCCCCGTGACCACATCGCCGACTAACATTCTGATTGTGGAAGACGAGAAAGAGATCCGTCGCTTCGTGCGCACCGCGCTGGAGAGCGAAGGGTTACGGGTATTTGAAAGTGAAACGCTGCAGCGTGGGCTGATAGAAGCCGGCACGCGCAAGCCGGATCTGATCATTCTTGATTTGGGGTTACCCGATGGCGACGGGCTGGACTACATTCGCGATCTGCGCCAATGGAGCGCCGTGCCGGTGATTGTCCTTTCCGCTCGCCATGCCGAAGAGGACAAGATTGCCGCGCTGGATGCGGGGGCCGATGACTATCTGAGCAAGCCGTTCGGCATTGGTGAACTGCTGGCCCGGGTGCGGGTTGCGCTACGCCGCCACGCCAATAGCCAACAGGAAAGCCCGTTGGTCAGCTTCTCCGATATCACCGTCGATCTGATCAACCGCAGCGTCTTGCGTAACGGTGAAGATCTGCATCTGACGCCCATCGAGTTCCGTTTACTGTCCGAGTTGCTGGCCAACTCCGGTAAGGTGATCACCCAGCGGCAGCTACTCAGCCACGTCTGGGGACCCAATTACGTCGAACACAGCCACTATCTGCGCATTTATATGGGCCATCTGCGGCAAAAGCTGGAAGCCGATCCGGCGCGGCCCAGGCATCTGCTCACTGAGACCGGCGTCGGCTATCGGTTTATGCCTTAATCCTGCGACGATGTTGGCCCCTTTTTCAGTCCGATCATAAACGCCTTAAACGAGTCACGCAGTGGCTCAAACAGCGGATGCTTACGGTTTTCTATCATCACTTCGGAGAACAGCTTGAGCCCGACGGCAAAGGCCGCGCTGTTCTGTTCGCCAAAGTTCAGATCCTCTCGCTCTTGAATGCGCTCAACAATGGCCAGAATATCGTCGTGATTTTCTACCTCAAACACCAACTCCGGCTTGTCGACGGGTTCGCCTTTACGGTCTGTCAGGGCTTCTACGGTAATGCGGAAACGGTGGCCTGGCATCAGTTATCCTCCTGTGGCTGTTTTGGCGATACCATTTCGGCTTCGATAGCCTCCACGGCGGTCAGCAGGGCCTGATTGATACGCCCGACCTGCTCCTGAGACAAATCCGCACGCATCATGTTGCCACGCAGCAGGTAGCGCAGGCGATTCATCACTTCGGAGATCCCTTCGGCCAGATTGCCCTCATGGCGATGGTCACGCCCAGCGCCAGCCAGGCGGGCAAAAATCACTTCGATGGCCGCCTGATGTTTTTGCAACTCCTGCTTGCCGAGTTCGGTAATTTGGTAGCTCTTACGGCCATTGCCAGCCACTGCCGGTTCCAGGAAGTCCTGCTCTTCCAGCAACGTGAGGGTTGGGTAAATCACGCCAGGGCTTGGCACATACAGGCCGGAAGAAGCTTCTTCGATCGCCTTGATCAGCTCGTAGCCGTGGCTAGGTTTACGCTCTACCAGCGCCAGCAGCACCAAACGTAGATCGCCGTGTTCAAACAGGCGATGACGCCCGCGCCCGCCCCGGCCATGTTCTTCACCACCACGGCCGTGTTCCCCGCGGCCAGCAAAATGATGACGGCCGCCACGGCGGTGGTGGCAATGCCCCTCTTCCCGCTGGTCGTGGTGACGTGCAAATCGATTAAACATCATGGTTGTTACCTCTTGATTGATGATATGAGCATCGACGCATTTAGATATATCTAAACTGCGTCGATGGCTCTAATCTAGATCGATATATCTAAATGCGCAAGAGGCAACCTGAAATTAGATATATCTAAATTACAGGCATAAAAAAAGCGCTGTAAAAACAGCGCCTTTTCATTATCGAGGGAGAGATTACTTGGCTGAAGCTAACACTTCGCTGACGATCTCGACCGCTTCGCGTTCGATCTTCTCACGGTGCTCGGCACCCAGGAAGCTTTCACAGTAGATCTTGTAAGCCTCTTCGGTACCCGATGGGCGAGCGGCAAACCAGCCGTTGTCTGTCATCACTTTCAGGCCGCCGATGGAAGCGCCGTTACCCGGAGCTGCCGTCAAACGCGCGGTGATTGGATCGCCCGCCAGGGTGCTGGCCTTGACCATTTCCGGTGACAGCTTGGACAACGCCGCTTTCTGTGCGGAGGTTGCCGGAGCCTGGATACGGTTGTAGCTTGGCGCACCGAAGCGTTTGGCCAGATCGTTATAATGATGCTGCGGGTTTTCACCGGTGACCGCAGTGATCTCTGCCGCCAGCAGGCACATGATGATGCCGTCTTTGTCGGTAGACCAAGGTGTACCGTCGAAGCGCAGGAACGAAGCCCCGGCGCTCTCTTCGCCGCCGAAGCCGAAGCTACCGTCGAACAGGCCGTCAACAAACCATTTGAAACCGACCGGCACTTCCACCAGCTTGCGGCCCAGATCGGCCACTACGCGGTCAATCATCGCGCTGGAAACCAGCGTTTTACCTACGGCAACGTTGGCACCCCATTGCGGGCGATGCTGGAACAGGTAATTGATGGCAACGGCCAGGTAGTGGTTCGGGTTCATCAGGCCCGCAGGCGTGACGATACCGTGGCGGTCATAGTCCGGATCGTTGGCAAACGCCAGATCGAACTTGTCGCGCAGAGCCAGCAGGCCCGCCATTGCCGATTCGGACGAACAGTCCATGCGGATGATGCCGTCATGGTCGAGGTGCATAAAGCGGAAGGTCTGATCGATGGAGTCATTCACCAACGTCAGATCCAGCTTATAGTGCTCGGCAATCCGCTGCCAGTAGGCAATGCCGGAACCGCCAAGCGGGTCGACACCCAGTTTCAGGCCCGCACGCTGAATGGCAGGCATATCGACGATATCTACCAGCCCTTCTACGTAAGGTTGCACCAGATCCTGCGCATGCAGATGGCCGCCAGTCCAGGCTTTTTCCAGCGATTGACGCTGTACGCCCTGCAGCTTGAGGCTCAGCAGTTCATTGGCACGCTTTTCAATCACCGAAGTCAGGTTGGTATCGGCTGGGCCACCGTTTGGCGGGTTATATTTGATGCCGCCGTCTTCAGGTGGGTTATGCGAAGGCGTAATCACGATGCCGTCTGCCTGCGCGCCCCCTTTGCGGTTGAAGCACAAGATAGCGTGTGACACGGCAGGGGTTGGCGTAAAGCCGTTATTTTCCTGCACCACCACGTCAACGCCGTTGGCGGTCAGCACTTCCAGCACGGAAATAAAGGCGGGTTCGGACAGCGCATGGGTGTCTTTACCCACGTAGCAAGGGCCAGTGGTGCCCTGTTGACGACGCACTTCGGCAATGGCCTGAGCAATCGCCAGGATATGTGCTTCGTTAAAGCTCTGACGAAGCGCGCTGCCACGATGCCCTGAGGTACCGAATTTCACCGCGTGTGCAGCATTACCGGCCTCTGGTTGCAGCACATAATACTGCGACGTCAGCTGGGCTACGTTGATCAAATCACTTTGCTGAGCGGGTTGCCCGGCACGTGGGTCATTAGCCATCGACTACTCCCTAAAATGCCAGTACTGTGGCCGGGCAATGAGTCGCTTACGGCCACCGTGACGGGCTGTTCGCTAAATTAGACGGTGCCGCAAACTTTCTCGATCAGTTCCGCTGGGAACTGCATGGCCTGCATGATGTGTTCGATCATGCTGCGTTTGCGGCCGGTATTGGTATTGGTGATCACCCAGTAAGGCGTACCTGGCACATGCTTGGGCTTGGTATGCGTTCCGTTGGCCAACAGCGTTTGCTGATCGCCAGCAAAATAGGTCCGGGTACGGCCATGCAACGAATCCGTTGCCGCGGCAAAGCCCGCCGCATCGAGGGTGTACAAGGTGGAAAGTACCAGCATAAAACGATTTACAGCTTTGCTCTGTTCGGCATATTCGTCCGATAGCAGCAGCTCGCGCACCGCACGCACGCGATCGCGTGGACGCTGTGCTGCAACGGCAGCCGCTGACGGCTCTGCCTGCCCACTGGCAACCACAGGGGCCGTGCGTACAGGCTGGCCTGCGGTAAACTTCAACATACGCCGTAAAATATCAGACGCGCTTTCACCGATATGTTGCGTGTGGCTGGCAATATAACGGTAAAGTTCTTCGTCGACTTCAATAGTTTTCATCTTTATCCAGTACGTTTTTTCTACTTATGAACCTGAAGCCAATTGGTGCATTCAAGCCATGGGATTATAAGGTTAAAAGCGCGGGTGCGAACACTACAATGTTCTCCCAAACGGCAAAAGCAGACTTTAGCCAACCGCCTTGGCCGCCAAGCCCTCACCATACCATGAAATATCGGCAAAATTCTGCGGACCAACCAATAATCTCTCTAGCCATGTTAACCTAACTCATTATCTCAAGATCATGAACTTCACCATGAAATTACATTATCAATTATTGGCCGCAGAGGCTGCCACGCCAGCGAGCCTACCGATCGTGCTGATCCACGGCCTGTTTGGCAATCTGGATAACCTGGGCGTGCTGGCACGCGATCTGAACCAGCAGCATACGGTGATCAAGGTCGATCTGCGCAATCACGGGCTCTCACCGCGCGCGGCGGAGATGACCTACCCTGTGATGGCGCAGGATCTGTTGACGCTGTTAGACGACTTGCAAATCGAGCGAGCCATCGTAATCGGCCACTCAATGGGCGGCAAAGCAGCGATGGCGTTGACCGCGCTAGCCCCGGAGCGGATTGAACGGCTGGTGGCGATCGATATCGCCCCGGTGGATTACGACACTCGCCGCCATGACCAGATCTTTACCGCACTGCAAGCCGTCACCGATGCGGGTATCACTCAGCGTCAGCAGGCTGCGCAGCTCATGCGGGCCACGCTGGATGAAGAAGGCGTGATCCAGTTTCTGTTGAAATCCTTCCATGCAGGCAGTTGGCGGTTCAACCTGCCGGTGTTGATCGAGCAGTATGAGAACATTATCGGCTGGCAGGAGGTTCCACCCTGGCCGCACCCGACGCTATTTATCCGTGGTGGCCTCTCGCCTTACGTGCAAGATAGCTACCGCGATGACATCGCCCGCCAGTTCCCGCAGGCGCGCGCCTATGTGGTTGCAGGCACCGGTCACTGGGTCCATGCGGAAAAACCGGACGCCGTATTACGGGCAATCCACCGCTTTATTGACCAGCCCTGAGCTTAAGTGGCGAAAAAACGCGCTAGAGAGAATAGCTTAGCGCGTTTGTGGCTAAGTTAGGCATTGTCGTCGCTCCATCTGCTGGGGTAATATGGCGCGCTATAATTTTGCCACCCTGTCCAGGTGTGAAACTGCGCTTGGCTGGGGGTGAATTTGGGTTAGGGTTTATTGGCCCGAATTGTGTAAATCGAACCGTCTGGAAGCGTAAACCGCTTTTTGATGCAAACTCCCTTGCAGTAGCGCAACAATGGCAAAAGAACAAACGGATCGCACGACGCTGGATCTGTTCGCAGATGAACGCCGTCCAGGGCGCCCGAAAACCAACCCGCTTTCCCGTGATGAACAGCTTAGAATTAATAAGCGCAATCAGCTACGACGGGACAAAGTGCGTGGATTACGGCGTGTAGAGCTGAAAATCAACGCAGACGCGGTAGATGCTCTCAACAAACTGGCCGACCAGCGCAATATCAGCCGCAGCGAATTGATCGAACAAATGCTGTTGGCCCAACTGGCAGAAGAACAGCCAGAACACTGATCTCTGCTGCCGCACGCGCGGCACGGCGTTAAGGATGACGCCAGATCGGTTCCACCTCCGCAGAGGCATCGCATAAACGCGATAAAACCTCAGGGCAAATTTCTGGCATGATACGCATTTACGGCTGAGCAAGCCTGCCCTTGGCAGCGCCTCAGGCCGCGTTTACGCAACACATTCATTTGAATTAAAAGGTTATCTTTACTATGGCTCATGTAGGCATTTTCTTTGGCAGCGACACTGGCAATACCGAAAACATTGCCAAGATGATCCAAAAGACGCTTCAGCAAAAGTTCGGCAACGATGTGGCAGAAATCCACGACATCGCCAAAAGCAGCAAAGAAGATCTGGCAGCGTTTGATATCCTGCTGCTCGGCATCCCAACCTGGTACTACGGCGAAGCCCAGTGCGACTGGGATGATTTCTTCCCGACGCTGGAAGACATCGACTTTAACGGCAAGCTGGTGGCGCTGTTTGGCTGTGGCGATCAGGAAGACTACGCGGAATATTTCTGCGATGCGATGGGCACCATCCGCGACATCATTGAGCCACGCGGTGCGGCCATCGTCGGCCACTGGCCAACCAAAGGCTACCATTTTGAAGCCTCCAAGGGTCTGGCAGACGATGATCACTTTGTCGGACTGGCCATTGACGAAGATCGTCAACCTGAGCTGACCAACGAACGCGTAGATGCCTGGGTCAAGCAAATCAGTGAAGAGCTGAGCCTGGCCGAGATCGTCGGCTAAGCCTCTGCCCCGGCGGATACGTAACACATGGAAGGGGCGCCGTTGAGCGCGCCCTTCTGTTATCGGCATCACGGATTAGAGCAATAGAAGCTACAAGTTTGTAACTTCCTACCTCGCCACGGTAGACTGAGATATCGGTTTATCCCATCCATCAAAGCTTTGCATGATTACCCTGTAAACGTGCAAAGATAGGTTTGTTAACAACCGGCGGTTTCTATTTGCGGCAACCGGTTCTATAATGAGACGCAATTAACGCTTTGTGCCAACCGATGCCATAGGCGAGAACGCCTCAACTTGATTAGCATAGTAACAGGACTGAATCCGCATGACTGATAACAACTCCGCATTGAAGAAGGCTGGCTTAAAAGTCACTCTTCCGCGACTCAAAATCCTGGAAGTATTACAGGATCCGGCATGCCATCACGTCAGTGCGGAAGATCTGTACAAAAAACTGATAGATATGGGCGAAGAAATTGGCCTGGCCACGGTATACCGCGTGCTGAACCAGTTTGACGACGCAGGTATTGTGACCCGCCACAATTTTGAAGGTGGCAAGTCGGTTTTCGAACTGACTCAGCAACACCACCACGATCACCTGATTTGCCTGGACTGCGGCAAAGTGATCGAGTTCAGCGACGAATCCATCGAAGTGCGTCAGCGCGATATCGCCAAGCAACACGGTATCAAGCTCACCAACCACAGCCTGTACCTGTACGGCCACTGTGAAACCGGTGATTGCCGCGAGAATGAAACGCTGCACAACAAGAACTGATTCTGGCCCGCCAGAACGCGAAAACCGCCTACACGGCGGTTTTTTTATGCCCAGATGACAGGCAAAAAAATCCCCGGACAGGCCCGGGGAAAAATATCCACTCAATTATCACAATTGCAGCTTGCTCTCACCTTGCACTATCTCCGCCCCTCTACCGACACGCAGGTGGGCGGAGTTTTCACTTACGCTTTCACTGGCTCGGCACGGCTGAAGCGTTTGCCATCCGGGCTGATTGCACGGATTTGCACGTCACCCGCCACCGCTGGGCGCGCTTTATCGTCATAACGCTGCCACTGTTTGCCGCCGTCGGTGGAATATTCAATTCCCAGGCCCGGCAGAGCAATATTCGCCTCCAACTTGCCACCGATGATACGTGCCCCTGGGACCGGCAGGCGATAGCTCACGCCCGCTTTATCCATCTTGGCCAGTTCACGCTGCCCGATCAGGTTGGCAAAGCGCAGCCAGTCCTGATCCAGAGTTTTGGTATCGACCTGATGGGTTTCACCACCTTTATACTCACGGCCAGCTTTGTAATCCTGCTCCCAGCTGGCGCGGTGCCATGCACGTTCTGCAAGCGACACGGCACGTGGGTAAATCATGTATTCCATCTGCTGATCGGTACGCACCACTTCGCTCCACAGTTGGGCGGAAAGACCATATGCGCCCGGCCACGGTTTGTCGCTCTTGGCGGTGAAGTGGTTACCATCACGGTCAACCGAGGTTTCGGCGTTCTGCGGCAGGTTGTTCGGCGCAAAGCTGAAGATCTTCTGCTCGTCGCTGAAGCGGGTGCCCCAGTAATAACCGTGTTCGTCCGGGCTGACTTCATACGGGAAGTCCATATAGACGTAGTCCGGGTTAGAGATCACCACGTCATAACCCTTGTTCGCCCAGTCGTTAGCCGAGTCGAAGCCACCCCAGTACAGAGTATCCCAGAAGTTCACCGCCACATGCTTGGTCGCGAAGGCCTTCGAGTCTTTGGCATCTTTCAGGCCGTCCTGCCACGCCTGCATTCTGTCAATGCCGTGCGCTTTCACCAACTGGCTGACTTCCAGACCGAAGTAGCTTGGCAAGTGTTCCATATCTTCCACTTTGCCATCTTTGATGATGGCCTGACAAACCTGCGACTTGGCCCACGGCTTGTCTTCTTTGCTCAGATCGAGGATGCCCTTGCCCGCTTCCGGGTTTTTCACGTCGGTATAGCCGGCGCCCAGACGGATGTTCTTCGCTTCGTCCCCACCAAAGTGCCAGGTTTTCAGTGGCTGACCGGCCTCTTTGTGCATCTGGGCCACTTCACCAATCACTTTGTCCACGAAGTTCTTGGAGGAATCCAGGCATGGGTTCAGATAGCTCTGACGATTGAAGTACTGCACCGAGGTGGTATTGGAGGTATCGGTCGGATCCACCAGGCGGAACTGGTTGGCCTCTTTCTCTTTCCCTTCGGCAAGCAGTTTCTTGTAACGAGCTTCCATGGAAATAATCGCCGCACGGGCGTGTGCCGGCATGTCGATCTCAGGGATCACTTCAATCTGGCGCGCCTGAGCATATTTAACGATGTCGATATAGTCCTGACGGGAGAAGAAGCCACCGTGCGGTGCAGGGCCAGAGCCGTATTGTGGCATCAGGCAGGTGGTCTCGCTCAGGTCATGACAACGCTGGCCGCCCACTTCGGTCAACTCTGGCAGGCCAGGGATCTCAATGCGCCAACCTTCGTCATCCGTCAGGTGGAAGTGGAATTTGTTCAGCTTGTAGGCTGCCATTTGATCCAGCAGGCGCAATACGGCGTCTTTGTGGTGGAAGTTACGCGCCACGTCCAGGAAGATGCCGCGGTATTGGAAGCGCGGTGCATCTTTGGCATCCAGTGTCGCAATCTTCTTGCTGCCATCCGAAGGGATTAGCGACAGGATGGATTGCAGGCCATAGAACACCCCAGTCTGATCGAAACCGACAATTTCGGCACCTTTCTCGCCGATCTTCAGTTGGTAGGCACCTGGAACGGCCTGATCGCCTTTGAATGCCGCTGGCTTGATATCCGTCTTGATCGGATAACCGCTCGCCTGGCTCTCAATGCCCAGCAGGGCAAAACGCTCGGCCGCCGCATCCGCCGCTGGCTTGGTCAACGCACTCAAATCCAGCGCCACGCCTTTGCTCAGGTCAATATCCTTCGCATGGACTTTAACTTCCATCGGGGTTGGGATGATTTGCCCACGCAGCGATGCCATCGGCAACACTTTCAGATCCTGGTTCTTGGTGAAGCGGCTTTCCGGGACCATCAGAATGTTGTTGTCATCCTTGGTACGCTTCCACTGATCGCCGGTGAATGGGGCAACAAACTGGTTAATATCATCGGTATCGGTATTCGACAGGATCTTCGGCTGAGCATCGCCGGAAGTGGCATACCAACGCGGTAGGAAGTCGGTGCGGAACAGCTGCCAGTATTCAGCGATAATCGGGATTTCCACCGCCTGATTGGCCGGGAAGCTAGTGAATTTGTCTGTCGGTTCCAGCTTATACAGATCGCCGGTAATGTGGGTGATTTTGAACTGGTCGTTATCGACTTTCAGCGTCTGGCGCGGGCTGTGGAAATAGATCGCCCAATCTTTATCTTTGATTTCCTGATTGCCGTTGGTCAAGGTGATCAGCACCTTATGGCAGGACGCCCAGTCGGCACCCAGCTTGGCACAGTCCACGCCGTGTTCAGCGGCACGGTTGTCCAACATCTTCAGATTGACCTGCAACTGGCTGAGTTGATCAACCACCTGCTGGTTGGCCATGGCAGAACCTACGCTGCCAAAGAGCCCAACGGTAGCCGTCAGGGCGGCGAGAGCACTCATCTTAAACTTGTTCATCTGCAACCTCTTGCGTAATCAGTTGTTGTTTGCGCGAATTTCTTTCCACAGCTTGCCGCATTTGGCGTCATACGCCTGGCCATTGCCGGTATGGGCGGCCTGGATGCAGCTTTGATAATCCAGCACTCGCACGGTTTCCTGCTCAGCAAACTGTTGGTGCTTTTTCTCTTGCTTCAACACGTTCAGCACCGCCTGGCAGGCCTGTAATTTCTCTGGGGAACCTTCCGCGGTATTGATACAGGCGCTGTAGGCCTGGCGCAGTTTGGCATCTTCCGGTGGCGCGGCCGATTGCGAACAGGCGCTAAGCCCGGCAACCGCAGCGATAATCAGCATCAGTTTTTTCATGGTTAAAGTCCTGTGACCTTTCCCCGGCAGCCTGGCCACCGGGGAGCGCATTAGAAGATAGTGAACGGTGCGATAACGATGAATTTGACGTCTTTCTCGTCCTGGAAGATGTTGCCGTAACCGCCGCCCCAGCTTGGGATATCGGAATGGTTGTCATACTGCGTGAAGTGCAGTTTGAACAGAGTGCCTTTGGCGCGCCCGTCCTGCATGGTGTACATCGCATCCAGGCTGTAAGCGCTCTCTCTCAGGCGCTGGCTCTGATCGTAAATCGGGTTGGTGCTTGGCTTGGCGTCCCAGGCATAAACGTAGGAAGCTCCGACGGCCATGCCAGGCAGATTCCAGTTGCTCAGGTCATACATCACGCCACCGAACACGGCTTTTTCGCCGTTGGCGTTAAAGTCGGAACGGTTATCCCACCAGATATCAAGGCGACCGTTTGAGGAAGCATAGGTTGGGGTCATACGCTGCAGGAAGAAGCCTTGGTTACCTTCCGCCTTGACCATGGTGCCTTCCAGACGCCAGTTGAACTGGCCGGTGGTATAACCGAAGGTCAGCGCCTGCAACCACGCCAGGCCATCATAGATGCTGTTCGGATCGCGATTATCACCGATACGGTCTTCTGCGCCGTAGAACTGGTAGCTGGTGGTCATCGGATTACCAGCCAGGTCAAACTTGTAAGACGCCTTGGTGAAATACTGATTCACGTAGCCTTGCGCCTGGCCAAACGCGGCTTCCAGCACCAGGTTGTTCTTGAAATCATACTTGGCACCCAGAGAGTGCAGATAGGAAACGTCGGTTTTGCGATCGTTCTGACGGAAGTCGTCCATCTCGATGTGCCAAGGCGCTTTGTACTTGTTGGTCCACATGTAGGAGAAACTCAGCGCACCTGAATCGCCATAGTCAAAGTTGGCACCGGCTTCAGCACCCTGGTAGGTACCCGGCATAAAGCTCCAGTGCGGGGCCAGCAAGGTTTGCCCGCTTGGCTGGATATAACCGGCACGCGCCCAGACCGGGCCATACTTGAACTTACCGGCCGCTTTATACAGGCTGATACCGCTTTTATCGCCGGAGTAATCTTCGTCATAGGTACGGTTACGGCTGGAGAACGCGATTTCGTTCGGGTGGCCACTCTCGCTGGATTCGGCCATTTCGATGGCGGTGAACGCCGCTACATCGATACCAAACATGTCCGCCGCATAGCCGGAGTTGAAATCCAGGTTGGCGTTCCAGGTTGAGTGAGAGAGGTTGGTTTTAAAATCACCGGTTTCAACGTCTTTGCGATCGCGTTGACGTTGCCAGTAATACACCCCACCGGTCAGCGTAGAATCGTCAATAAACCCAGCTGCTTGCGCTTCTGGGGCCATGACAAATCCGCTTCCTAATAGTGCACCCGCGACAGCGAGCGCCAGCGTTTTACGCTGAGCACCGTGCGTACCCATAAGAAAATTCCTCTTTGACTTTGACTTTAAAGTGCGCCCGCCTGCGTTCACCACTGCCCTGCACGGTCGCTAATAAAAAACCCTAATCGGGTAAAATTGTGCCGGATGAGAAAATTCACCTCGGCCTTGATACTGTAGCTAGACTATTTTTCGCGACGCGAATTATCAAATGAAAAGTGACAGAGATTTGTCAAAGTATGACAAGGTGCACACATTGATGATATTTCGTTACAATAATGAGCAAGGTCACTATTTATAAATAAATCCCAATAAAATCAGATAATAAAAGCTTAAAAAAGCCAATCCCCTGTGGATTGAAAGGTTTCAGCAAGCGAAAAGCGCTGATTTACTCTAAAAATGAGAGCGCTCTACAAATGATATTAATTCGCATCGCGAATATATAAGTCAAGATGATGAAAAATGATACACAGTGACAACCAAGTTATTTCTTAGAAAAAAACAAGCGTGATCACCGCTAACCACAACGCAAGGGAGGATTGGTTTTAGGTGTAAGCGCAGCATGTGTGCACTGGAGGTGCGGAATTTGTAGGGGACGAACATGTTCGTCCCCAGTGGGTCAGGCAGTTAACCCTCCGTCGAGGATCAGGCTCTGTCCTGTCATATAACGACTGTCATCGCCGATCAGAAATACCGCCGCCCTGGCGACTTCACTGGCCTTGCCCAAACGCCGCAGCGGGATTTGTTTGCGCAGCGCCTTCAGCGCCTCCGGTGGGATCGCGTCTGTCATTTCACTGTGAATGATCCCAGGTAGCAGGCAATTCACCCGGATGTTAAAACGCGCCACCTCCAACGCCAGCGACTTGGCCAGGCCTATCATCGCCGATTTGCTGGCAGCGTAGGCCGTTTGCCCCACATTGCCCTTGATCCCCGTTACCGAAGACATCAGTACCATGGCGCCTTCGCCCTGCCCCATCATGGCTGGCAGCAGGTGGCGGTTCCAGTAGAATACGGCATTGAGGTTAGTATCGATCACCTGCCGCCAGCGCTCGCTCGTTTGTTGGATATGCAAACTGTCTTGGGTAATTCCCGCATTATGGATCACCGCCAAAGGTGCTCCGAGGCGGGTCAACAGATCTGGTGCTACCAGGTTCACCGCCTGTTCATCACTGCCATCGCAAATACAGTTTTCCACCCAACCTGGCAAACCGGCACAGGCCTCAATCACCTCGGCTGAGGGCGATTGATCGCTACGGCAGGTCAACACCACGTTCCACCGTTTGGCCAACTCTTCCACCAGCGCGCGGCCAATCCCCCGGCTACCGCCGGTCACTAATACCCATTGTCTGGTCATGGGCTTATTTTTGCTGTTCGGCCAAAGATTGGCACAGTTCACCAAGCGTCATATTGGGTTTATCGATAAACATTTCGGCACTCAACGTGGCGCCAAACTCACGCTTGGCCAGAACCATCAGTTCGACGTAATCCAGGCTGTCGAGTTTTAGCTGATGCAAGGGCATCTCTGGCGAGAGGTCGTCCATTTCCAGATCTTTGGCGTCACAGATCATTTCGCTGACGGTGAGGTAAACTTGTTGGTACTTTTCCATGGTATATCCTTATGTTATTCACTGACCAACGGCCAGGTTTTCAAGGTGACTGCCGTTGTTATCAGCGGCTGCGACAGCGTGTTAGCCTGGATCTCCACCCGTAATACCAGGCCGCTGTGTTTATCCCCCATGATCAGCATTGGCGAAATCTGGTAGTACAGCCGCTCTGCAAGGTGAAAATGGGGATCGGGGGTAAAAAGTTGGGCGCTGAAGTGGGTTTCATGGTGTGTCTGCACCACCGGGATCTGCGCGAACACGTCGATCAGCGTCTCGGCAGCCAATTCGGGAAACGCTGCGCTCAGCGTCACCAGCGTTGCCGGGGATTGCACCAACAGCTGAAATAACAACGCATCCAGGAATCCCCAAGTCTGAGTGATATCATAAACCTCTCCTGGAAACCGGCGGGTCAGTGTCATCACTTCAGCCGCCGTCAGCGAGTGTTCCTTCACGCCAGCACTTGATGGCAAAAATGGGGCCGAAGTCAACGTACTGCTAAAACAGCGTTCCTGCGTGGTACTGTCCAACAGTGTACCGGTCACCGAGCTTCCCTTGCTGGCTATCTGCAACTGATATGACGTCTGGCACAGCACTGGCTGGCGCAAACGTGCGCGGAAGGTACAGCCATCCTGATCCGGCGCTGTAGCCAACAGGGCTGTGCTCAGGTGGCGTTTCATATCCAGCATCGCACGCATCCCATGCACGCTCAGTTGCGCCACACCGATTTTGTGCGCCTGTTGCAGGTCAAAATGGATCGGATTGTAATCGCCAGAAAATGCTGCCCAGGCTTCAGCATCTTGCACGGTGTAAGTGAGATCCATACTCATGCCAGCCCAATCACCAAGGCCGCATTGGCTCCGCCAAATCCAAAGCTCAGATTCAGCGTATTTTGTAACGCTGCGGAGCGATGCCCCTCACCGATGTAATCCAGATCGCATTGTGGATCGGCATTCGTCAGGTGGCAGGTCGCGGGCATCATCTGATGTTGCATGGCTTGCAGGCAAATAATGGATTCAAAGCTGCCCGCCGCCGCAATAAGATGCCCGGAATAGGATTTGGTGCTGGAAAGCGGTGTGCTAAAAGCGGCTTCACCGAAGGCCAGTTTGATGGCCTGTGTTTCATTCAGATCGTTGAGCGGCGTCGAGGTGCCATGCGCATTGATATAGTCGATATCAGCCGCCGCCAATCCCGCCTGATCCAATGCTCGCGCGATAGTCCTGACCCGGGCAAGCTTGTCTTCGGCTGGGGCAGTAAAATCGACGGCATCGGAATAATTTCCGTAGCCCTTGATCTCGCCAAGGATAGTCGCCCCGCGAGCCAGCGCGGCTTCCCGCTCTTCCAGGCACAAAACGGCCGCCCCTTCTGACAGCACAAAGCCGTTGCGATCCAGGCTGAACGGGCAGCAGGCCTTGCGGATATCTTCCTGCTCGCTTGCCAACGCTCGAAGGATATCGATGTTCCACACTGCGGCATCGGTACGCAGCGACTCCCCGGCTCCGGCAAGCATCATGGAGGCGCGACCACTGCGGATCACCTCAAAAGCATCACCGATGGCGATCGTCCCGGTCGCACAGGCCGCAATCGGGCTGTTTTGATAACCGCGCAGGCCCCAGAACAGGCTGCACGCCGCCGTAGCCGCATTCGGCATCGACAGGAAACAGCCAAAAGGTGACCCCAATCCCGTGCGCAGATAGCCTTCATAATTCATATGAGTTTCATCCTGCCCCGCCCAGCCGCTGCCCATAATCGTGCCGCACTCCAGCAGATCGTAATAGGCCGCCGGGCTGTCGCCCTGAAACGCCATGCCCATCGCCTCACGGGCCGCGGCCAACACCAGCCGGGCAAAACGCGGCAGGCGACGACGGATCGCAGCAGGAACCCCTTTCAAGCTTGGCTCCTCGTCGATCAGCCCCAGAAAACGCGACTGGATCCCCACGCTGGATTTATCGTAATAACGGTAACCTAGCTGATAATCCATGATTGCCGCCCAGCTTTGCGTTGCATTCATTCCCAGCGGCGTCACCGCCCCGTAACCAGTGACCACCACTCGGCGCGGCATTAAACCTTTATTCATGATTTCTCCTTTCCCTGTCATCTTCTTTTGCCACACCACCGCCCAGTGCCAGCCAGAGTTTCATGGTGGCATTGAGGTAGCTGTACTGCAGATCCGCCAGATTATTTTCAATGGTCAGCAGGGCATCTTCTGCATCCAGCAGAGTCTGGAAAGAAACGGCTCCCGCCTGGTATTGGCTAGTCGCCAGCGCTAAACGCTGCTGGCCTAGCTGCAGATTCTGCTGCTGGTTTTTCCTTTGCTGCTGATAGCCAAGCCGCTGCGTCATGGCGTTATCCACATCGGACAAGGCACTGTAGACCGTGCGACGAAACACAATCGCCGCTTGCTTGACATCCAGATCCGACTTTTCGATGGTGAGTTGTACGGTGTTCCATTCCACAAACGGTAAGGCAGCGTTAGCGCCCAATGTTCTGGCCGGGTTGCTGAACCACTGCTGGAAAACATTACTGGCAGCCCCGAGTGACGCACTCAGCGAAAGCGTCGGATAAAAACTCAGGCGAGCCACATCCGAACCCGCCAACGCCGCGCGCAGCTGGCTTTCCGCCGCTTTCACATCCGGGCGGCGGGCGATAACCTCAACCGGCAGCATCTTGGCTATCGGTACATCCTGGTGGGTGTCCAGAGAAGATCGCTCTACCTGACGATCGGTGGGCGAGCGGTTGAACAGGATGGCCAACGCGTTGCGGGCCTCCTCGCGCTGTTGTTGCAACAGACGCAGCCGGTTTTCACGCTCAATCACCGATTGCTGCGCCTGCAATACATCAAGTTGCCCAGCCGCGCCTGCTGCGAAGCGGGACTGCACCATGTCGAGCGTCTGCTTACTGATTGCCAGCCCGGACTGCTGCTGCGTGATCTGCTGATTGAAGCTGGCGATCTGCCAGTAATAGCGCGCGGTATCACCGATCAATATCAACGCGGTGTTTTGCCGATCCTGCTCCGAGGCCTCAACCTGCCACTGAGCCTGCTCTCTGGCCCGCGCCAGCTTGCCCCACAAATCCAATTCATAGCTCAGATCCAGCGAGGTGCGGTAAGACTCCGTCGGGGTGGTATTGCTGCGCAGATTTTTTTCATTGCTTGCACCGCCGCTAGCCGCCACGTCCGGTGTCAGGTTGGTATCCGTTAACCCCGCCGCCAGCCGCGCCTGCTGTAGCTGCAATCCGGCAATCGCCAGATCGTTGTTACTGGTCAGCACCCGACCAATCAGGCTCGACAGTTGCGGATCGTCAAAACTGTCCCACCAGCGTTGGCCGTGCTGTAAATAACCTGCCCCGCTCTCCTGCTGCCGCCATTCGGAGGGCACAGAAAGCATGGGCTGCTGATAGTCGCTTTTGACTAATGAGCCACATCCCGTGAGCAATAAAGGGAATAACAGTGTCCAGGAAAGTTTACCCATCATCATTCGCGTGCCAGCGCCTCCGTAGGGTGAAGACGCGCTGCATTTCGCGCAGGGAAAAAACCAAACCCCAGGCCGATCAGCGCCGAGAACCCGCAAGCCAGCACCATCGGTGGCCAGGTAAAGATCATTGAAAACTCCTGCGTTACCCAGGAGAAAATCACCCCGGCCAGCCCGGCACCAATAATGCCAATCAGCCCACCCAGCGAGCAGATCACCATCGCTTCGATCAGGAACTGGCGCATAATATCCGCAGGGCGCGCCCCAACCGACAGGCGGATGCCGATCTCATGGGTTCGTTCAGTCACCGATACCAGCATGATATTCATCACGCCAACGCCCCCCACCAGCAGGGAAATTCCGGCGATGGCGGTGATTAGCAGCGTCATGGAATCCGACGCCTTACGGATGGCCTGCGTCATCTGGTCATTGGTCTGGGTGAAAAAGTCACGCTGGCCGTGCGCCTGTTCCAGTAGCCTTTCTACCCGGCCTTGCACCTCGTTCAGTGAAATGCCGTCGTTGACCCGTAAGGTTATCGACTCGATCGGCATATCGCCGGACATCCGCTCCAGCAGCGCGGTGTAAGGCATCCACGCCCCAAGCATCATGCCGCTGAACTTGCCGCCTTTACGCTCGGCAATACCGATCACCCGGTAAGGCGTACCCGCCAACTGGATGATCTCCCCCTCGGGCACCTCATCCGGTTCAAACAGCGTGGTGCGCAGTTCTGGATCGATGATCACCACCGGTTCACGCTCGTCCAGATCGCGTCGGGTAAAGCCGTTGCCGGAGAGGAAATGCAGGCCCTGCACGCGAAAATACGCGTTGCTGATGCCGGAAATCGACACCATGGCCTGCTTGCCTCCACGTACCGCTTTTACCGTATTGCTGACCACTGGCGATACGCTATCGACATAAGGTTGCTCCGCCAGCAGTTCGACATCGGACACCGTGAGCGCCCGCGCAAAATCGGGACGGAGATTATCCCAGCCTAGTCCCGGCCGTATCTCCAGCGTACTGGTGCCCAGCTGGCTGATTTCATTCAGAATACTTTGCCTAGCCCCTTCCCCGACCGCCATGGATGACACCACCGAAGAGATACCGATGATGATACCCAGCATCGATAGAAAGGCCCGGGCGCGGTGCCCCAACAAGGCCCGCCAGGCCATCTTGACGGCCTCTTTCACGCTTTGCCAAAACCTTGTGCGGCCAGTAGCCACAGCAACCGGCAGCGCTGGCGGGGTCTCCAACGGCGCGACGGCATAGTTGGCCTGGTCGGAAATAATCTCACCGTCGCTGATTTCAATGATGCGCTGTGCCTGATTGGCGATATCACGATCGTGGGTCACGATAATCAAAGTGTGTCCTGCCTGGTGCAGTGCGTGCAGGATCCCCATTAGCTCCTGGCCACTGGCACGATCGAGCGCTCCCGTCGGTTCGTCAGCCAGAATGATTTCCGCCCCGTTCATCAGTGCCCGGGCGATACTGACCCGCTGTTGCTGCCCACCGGAAAGCTGGGCCGGTTTGTAATGGATACGCTGCTGCAACCCAAGCCGGGTCAGTAAATACTCGGCCCGTTGCTGACGCTCAGCCGTCGGCATCGCCGTATACAGAGCCGGAATGGCGACGTTTTCAGCGGCGCTGAGGTACGGCATCAGATGATAGCGCTGGAAAATAAACCCAATGTACTGGCTGCGTAATTGAGCCAACTGTTCGCTACTGGCCTCTGGGGTGGAAATTCCCTTGATGGACATCTCCCCCTGCGTCGGCTTATCCAGGCAGCCGATAATATTCATCAGCGTGGATTTCCCCGATCCGGAAGCGCCAATGATCGCCACCATTTCTCCCCGCTGAATAGTGAGTGAGATAGATTTCAACACCGCTATCGTTTGCAATCCGGACACGAAATGTCGGGAGACGCCACTCAGGGCGATCAAAGGATCACTATGTTCAGCCATGATGATCGCTTCCCGGCACCGAGGAGCTCAGCACCACGCGATCTCCCTCGTTGAGCCCTTCTTTGACTTCGGCAAACTGCCGGTCATTAAGCCCAATACGGACCCAGCGTAGCTCAAGCTGCTTGCCATTCATCACCTGCACCTGATAGCGGTCAGCATCCCGCTGTGCGCCAAAGGCGGCAACCGGCACACGCAGGATATTCCTGGCCTGTTCGGTGATGATAAACACTTGGGCAGTCATTGAGGTTCGTAGCAAACGCTGGGCGTTGGCGATCACAAATACGCCGTTGTAATACACCGCAGAGGCTTGTTGGCTGGAGGAAGTCGCAAGGTTGTCGTCCAGCAAGGCCTCCCCAGGCGCATCCTGGATCGAGCCCATCACACTCTCATAGCGCTTTTTCGGATCGGCAACCACGTAAAACCACAGTGGCTGCCCAACGCGAACCTTGAGGATATCCGTTTCTGATATGCGGGTATGCACTGACATGGTGTCGACATCCGCCAATACCAAAATAGTGGGTACGGTTTGAGAAGAGACAATGGTTTGCCCTTCTTTGGTGACAATCCCCAACACTTCACCATCTATCGGCGCGACAATGCGGGTAAAGCCCAGGTTGGCGCGGGCCGTTTCCAGCTCCATCTGCGCCTGAACGATTTGGGCATCATTCACCTTTAGCTGGGCGACCTGCGTCTGGAGCTGGGCCTGGGCTTTCTGCAACTCACTCTTTATGCCGGAACCTTCGCGATCCATTCTGCGCTGCCGGGTCAGTTCCTGCTGATACTGTTTGAGCATCGCCTGAGTGACCTGTTTCTGCGCCTGAGCGCTTTGTAATGCCGCCTCCGATTTCCGCAGCGCATTCTGCTGCAACGTGGGATCAATTTCTGCCAACAGTTGCCCGCGAGTGACGCGATCCCCCTGTTTCACATACAGCTTTTGCAGTTGCCCGTTGACCTGCGCCCCGACGCTGACTTGCAGCAACGGTTTAAGTACCCCGGTAGCCAGCACCGTTTTCTCAATATCACCGCGGGTAATTTCGACAGTATTGGGGGCACCATCCGATGTTGGCGTCATGGCATACCAGACAACCGCACCGCTCATTGCGGCCAATGCCAGTACAGCCATCAGCACCTTCTTCCCTGCCATTTTAATCTTCATGAGTATGCTGCCGCTGTCAGGTCTGGTTGCGGTGCGAACAGGGTATCAACCTGCTTCATACCCCCATTGTCCATGCGATAAACCCGATCAAACATCGACAGCACGCTTTCGCTGTGTGTCACGGTGATCAGCGTTTTGTGCTGTTCACGGCAATGGGCCAGCAAGGTCGTCATCACCTGATGCGCCGTATTTTCATCCAGGTTGGCCGTGGGTTCATCCAGCACCAGCACCGGGCAGTTGCTGTACATTGCCCGTGCCAATAACAGGCGTTGGCGCTGCCCCAGGGACAATCCGGCATGGCTTTCACGGATCAGGGCATTAAGGCCACCCGGCAGTTTTTCTACGACCGAGTGCAGATTCAGCCCCTCAAGGGAACGCTTAATCCGCTGGTGTTGGTGCTCATCCACGTTCTCATCAAACAACGTGATGTTCTCTAGCACCGAGGCATTGAACAGAATATCTTCCTGACTTTGCAGGAAGAACAAGGTGTGTATCTGCCGATAATCGACCGTCTGACCATCGACCACCACCTCACCTTGCTGTGGAGCCATCAGGCCGGTCATCACTTTCAGCAGCGTACTTTTGCCCGTCCCCGACTCGCCGACAATGGCAATCCGTTGGCCGGGTTGCAGCGATATCGACAAATCATGCAGCACCGGCAGTTGGGCATCATAGGCAAAGACAATATGGCGAAAACTCAACCGAGAGCTGAACTGCGGGAGCGTCTTAGGCGCCGCTTCATGTTCAGAACTGGAAGGAAACAGATCCCGCGCACGGGTATCGATGACGTGCAGCTGGTTCTTCTGCAAAATGGCGTAGAATATTTTGGTGATATACGAGGTGAAAATCTCCCGCACAAAACTGTAGGCGAAAAACTCCCCCAGCGTCAGGACACCCTTTTTCAACAATGGCAACGCCAGCAGCATGAAAAACACCATCTCCAGGCTGCCGATCAGCTGATACAGGCTGCTTTTGACCTGCTCATAGATCCTCTGCTGCTGTTGGCAAGTAAACAGAGACAGCGCGTAGCGGGCAAACACGCTTTTGCGCTGGCTATCCAGCCCGGCGGATTTGATGGTGGAAAAACCCTGAATGCTTTCCAGAATAAAGTCGCTTTGCTCCGCCGTTTTTACCTGCAACTGCTGGGTATAATAGCGATCGCGGTAGATGGCCCAGATGCTGATCAATCCCATTAGCGTAACGCCAACGCCAGAGACTATCGCCAGCAGCGGGCTCATGTAACACATGACGCCTAACGCGATAGCGCCGATAATCCAATCGGTACGCAGACCATTATCCAGCTCGATCTTGATGCCGGACGCCAACTGCCAGTTGGAAAAGCGGCTGAACACGTCGCCCGGTGCACGTTTGGCAAAGAAGTTGAGCGAATTACTGAGTAACCGCGAGAAACCGGCTACGCTGTTGACCACCACAAAACGTTTGATAAACCGCTCCGTGACCCAACGCACGGCGAAGGCCAGTAGGGTAGAAACAAAAAATGCCAGCAGGAAATAGAAATACGGAAAGTCGGCGTCACCCGCCGAGGAGTAAACCTGATTGATGGCGCTGCCCACCATCGTCGGCATGATGAACAGGGTTAAGGAAATCAGAAAGGCCAGCACCATCAGCCGATAGATACCCGGCATCCTGGCAGTCTCTTTCAGGCTCATGCACTCCAAGGCTTTGAAACCCGTTCCGCGCTTTTTATCCGCCTTTGCCTGTGAAGCGGGTTGGCTTTCACTGTCCAGCACCAGCGCGTAGCCGCTGATTTCCAATTTTAATGCATCGATGGGCAACAGCTGCTGACCTATCGCCGGATTCATCACGCAAACATAGTTGCCCTGGCGGTACGCCAATAGCACATAGTGGCTGGCACCATAGTGTAAAATGGCAGGCAGCGGCAGCTCCGCCAGCTCACCATGATCGAAAATCACCGGGTAAGCGGGTATGGCCAGCTCAGAGAGAATGGTACATAACGTGGTCAACGAGGTGCCGTGCTGCGACGCAGGATAGCGTTCACGCAAGTTCTCCAGCGGGGCATCGATGCCCTGCGTCTGCGCCAGCATGGCGATGCAGGCCAACCCACATTCATTGGTTTCACCTTGAAAAACCTGCGTCGGGATTATCTTTTCCATGATCTGACTTCTTCAATTTCCAGATTATTCATTGATAAAAAATAACGAATGCGCGTGCCATAACAGCCAGTCTTCAGGATGCCGGGCTATCGACGTTTCAATGATTTCCGGCAGCCTGGCTTTCAGGCTGCGAGCCTGCACCGGCGGCTCGATATGGATTTTTAGTTCCTGGTCGTAATACAGGTAATAAAAAACCACCTGTGCCGATAACGCACGGGCAATACGTATCACTCCGCTGTGCAAATTGGCTGGGCGATCGAAAAGCCGACAAGGTAGTTTTGCCGTTGCTGCCGTATTGGTATTTACGGTGTAATCGGGGGTGATATCAGGGAAGATCATGATGTTCCGCCGATGATCCGCTGCCTCCATGATCGCCGCCATCAGGTTGCCGGCAATTTCCCGGCTATCGTCATGGATAGAACAATATGAAAGATTGACCTTCCCTAGCTGGCGGACTTTTTCCTGATAGATTTCGACACTGCTGGAAACGATCACCGTTGCCTGACCTGGGAAAGCCGCTCCCCCAACCATTCCAGCCAACACATCGGAAACCATATGCAACGGAGCCAGCACCACCGGCGAACCGGCTTGATGCAAAGGCTCCACCACGGCATTCAACTGCGCTTTACAACGCTCCATCTGAGCCTGTATCTGTGGGTTTTGCCCATAGGTAGCAGCCAGATCCAATAGCCGCCGGCGATAGCTCAAGCCAGCAAAGTCCAATTTACGGCCATCACCAAGCAAGCACTGCTTATTGGCGGCGGCCACAAAAGCACGCCTGCGCTCCCCTCGGTCGCCTAGCCGAAACCTTCTGCCCCACGCCGCCAGCACAAGAAACCAACGATAATCACCGTGCTGCAATAGCCAACAGGCGACACTTCTCTGTGCTTTGCGCAAGGGCGCCATACTACGCATCAGCGTTGCCAGGCTATTT
This sequence comes from Serratia sp. J2, assembly GCF_046269175.1. NCBI lineage: Bacteria > Pseudomonadati > Pseudomonadota > Gammaproteobacteria > Enterobacterales > Yersiniaceae > Serratia > Serratia sp. J2. Next base: position 275,350 of record NZ_JBKABN010000001.1, on the reverse strand, counting down.
CGCCATGCCAGATAGGCCCACACAGCAAAGAAACGCATTAGGGCTCCAGCGGTTTGTCATGCTGTAACAACGACAGCAAGTGGTCAGCAAACTCGGGGAACTCACGATCCTGCAATGCCAGCCATTTCCTGTTGACGATAAAACTCGGCGTGGCGTCGATGTTGTAATAGCGGGTGACATCGGTCATATAGCTCAGCAAAGCTTTAACCTGCGGGGTCTGGCTAACACGGGTGTACTCCGCGAGATCGATGTTTTGTTCCTGAAGCCAGATATCACGACTTTTAGGGTTACTCAGATCGATCTTGTCACGGATAATCGCGTCGTAGGCGCTCTGACGGTGCAGCGGTTCAATGCCCATCACCGTTAACGTCGCAAACAATGAGGAAAAACTGGCCAAACCATTCATCTGCTCATTATTGATATGCAAACGGATCAACTTGCTCCCGGCAGGCATCCGCGCTTCCAGCTTATCTATGTTTTCTTCATTCAGGGCGCAGTAATGGCAACCATAAGAGAAGAGTTCGATAAGGGTATTGCCTTCTTCGATCGGACTATTGTTAACATTGTTATTATCGAAAGCGACCAGGCTTTGCTGTTCGTCATTGGTGTTCAATACAAAATAGTGAAAATAGGCTGTCGTCATGAGTGATGAAACAATAATAACCACTAACGTATACAGCGTAATAAACAGAGGGGTTCTGAACATGAAAAACGCGTCCTAAAAGTGCCAGGCAATTAGCTTTATCGTTGCAAAACAGGCTGACACGAAAAAATCGCATCAGCACTGAAATAAACGCTGAATAATGATCCATGCTTACCCGCCCTTACTGGACACAGGCTTGAGCGTGACTCGGGCTCAATAACCATCTTTTCAAGGGTAGTAAGGACAGGGACAACTGGACACCGTTACTCAGTATTACTTCTCAATGATACCGCAATTGGCCAAAGCGGTAGGCTTAGAGTCCTGGCTGATGACTTTACCGGTTTTATCGGTGCAGGTCGTTACCATATTGCACTTGAAACCAGAGGCGACATATTTGGTAGAACAGGTTTTGCAGGTACCACCGACGATTGAGTTTGCTTGAGAAACAGTAAGCTTTTTCACAACATAATCCTTATATAGTGAGTATAAATCAGCCTTGGAATTATCTATCTTGATAGAAAAAAACCATGCTTAGTATAAAGGCACAATAAACTATGCCTTTATTAAAGCATGCTGACTTTTATTATTTACCATCCTGTATTTTCGGCAAGAATAGCCGAACAACTAACTCAGATCAATAAATTTGTGGCTAATACGCAGAGCGAGAAAATATAAGTATAAGTGGTCGCAACCTTCCGTTATTTCGATATTTAGTAATAGGAATAAGCCAAGATGAACGACTCAAAATTTATGCAATATTAAGTGCGATTCAGATAAATCCGGCGAGTTTATTACCACAATTTCACTATGGGTATGGAGTTGCAGTTAAAAGAACGCAGGCCAAGTGATCACAATCAGGGGCAGTAAGCGGAAAGGGAAACGGCATGAAGAGAGGATTCAGAGTAAAGCTGGAGATGTCTCTTGACCAGAAGATCCGATCAAGAGACAAACAGACAAAGAAACGCGCTAGGCTTGGCTAAGCTTAAGCACCAATCTTGGCCCAGGTATCACGCAGGCCTACGGTGCGGTTAAACACCAAGCGATCGACCGTAGAATAGCGGCTGTCGGCGCAGAAATAGCCTTCACGCTCAAACTGGTAGGCTTTCTCCGGCTGGGCAGCCGCCAGGCTTGGCTCGACAAAGCCTTGCTTGATAATCAGCGATTCCGGGTTGATGGTGGCGAGGAAGTCCTCAGCCGCCGCCGGGTTAGCCACGCTGAACAGACGATCGTACAGGCGAATTTCTGCCGGTAAGGCGTGTGCCGCAGACACCCAGTGGATCACGCCTTTCACCTTGCGGCCATCGGCAGGATCTTTGCTCAGCGTATCTGGATCGTAGGTGCAGAAAATGGTGGTAATTTCACCCTCTGCATCCTTCTCTACGCGCTCAGCCTTGATCACATACGCATTACGCAGGCGCACTTCTTTGCCCAGCACCAGGCGTTTGTACTGCTTGTTGGCTTCTTCACGGAAGTCTGCACGATCGATATACACTTCGCGGCTGAATGGCACTTCACGGCTGCCCATTTCCGGCTGATTCGGGTGGTTAGGCATGGTCACCATTTCCACGTCTTGCGACATGTTCTCGATGATCACCTTCACCGGATCCAGCACGGCCATGGCGCGCGGTGCGTGCTCATTCAGATCGTCACGAATACAGGACTCCAGCGCCATCATCTCGACGTTATTGTCCTGTTTGGTGACGCCGATACGCTGGCAGAACTCGCGAATGGAGGCGGCCGTATAGCCACGACGACGCAGGCCGGAAACGGTTGGCATACGTGGGTCATCCCAACCTTCAACGATCTTCTCGGTCACCAGCTGGCTCAGCTTGCGCTTGGACATGATGGCGTATTCGAGATTCAGGCGTGAGAACTCGTACTGACGCGGATGGCAAGGGATGGTGATGTTATCCAGCACCCAATCGTACAGACGGCGGTTATCCTGGAACTCCAGAGTACACAGCGAATGGGTGATCCCTTCCAACGCATCGGAAATGCAGTGGGTGAAATCGTACATCGGGTAGATGCACCATTTGTTGCCGGTCTGATGGTGTTCCGCAAACTTGATGCGGTAGATCACCGGATCGCGCATCACGATAAACGGCGAGGCCATATCGATTTTGGCGCGCAGGCAAGCGGTGCCTTCGGCAAACTCGCCGTTACGCATCTTCTCAAACAGCGCCAGGTTCTCTTCAACCGTGCGGGTACGGTATGGGCTGTCTTTGCCCGGAGCCGTCAACGAGCCACGATATTCACGGATCTGCTCGGGAGAAAGCTCGTCAACATAAGCCAGGCCTTTGTTGATCAGCTCAACCGCATACTGGTGCAGTTGATCGAAATAGTCCGAGGAATAACGAACGTCGCCGCTCCAGGTAAAGCCTAACCACTCCACATCGTGCTTGATGGAGTCGACAAATTCGATGTCTTCTTTTACCGGGTTGGTGTCATCGAAGCGCAGGTTACATTGGCCCTGATAATCCTTGGCGATACCAAAGTTCAGGCAAATGGACTTGGCATGGCCGATATGCAGATAGCCATTAGGCTCCGGTGGGAAACGTGTATGAACCGACGTATGCTTCCCTGATGCCAGATCTTCATCAATGATCTGACGGATAAAATTGGTTGGGCGGGCTTCTGCCTCACTCATGTCACTATTCCTCAAATGCAAAGCGCTACACATATAACCTTCTATGTTCCAATAAGCCGCGCCCAGAAACAACCGTTATTCGTCAAGTTCCCATGGTGCAAAAACAAAAAAAGCGGGAAAAGATCGCTCTTTTCCCGCTGATACTGCTTACCGCCCGTTTAACGCCCGGGCGAAGCCAGGGTTAAACCCAACTTATTTCTGGATCTCGAACAGCTTGGTCTGGCCAGCAACCACATTGCCGGTTGCCAGCGCCGTCAGGCCAGCATAGTCATCAGCATTGCTGACCACTACCGGGCTGATCATCGAGCGCGCATTGGCGTTCAGGTATTCCAGATCCATTTCCAGGATAGGCTGGCCTGCTTTCACCTCAGCCCCCTCTTCCACCAGGCGTTTGAAGCCCTGACCGTTCAGCGCCACGGTGTCGATACCCATGTGCACGACGATCTCCGCGCCCTTGTCTGTTTCCAGGCAGAAAGCGTGATTGGTGTTGAAGATCTTCACCACGGTGCCATCAGCTGGCGCCACGACGGTTTTATCGGTTGGGCGAATGGCCACACCGTCACCGACCGCTTTGCTGGCGAAGGCTTCGTCCGGCACCTGATCCAGAGCAACCACTTCACCGGTTACCGGCGCCACCAGCGCTTCCAACACGGTTTTAGTAGCGTTAGGTACAGCCTGCGGTTTAACTTCTGCCGCAGCGGCTGCGGCGGCTGGAGCAGAGGCTGCCGCTACCGGGCCTGCTGCAACCACTTTGGTCATCGCACTGGCAATCAGTTCGGCACGAGTCCCGACGATTACCTGCACGCTTTGCTTGTTCAGACGGATCACGCCAGAAGCACCCAGGCGTTTAGCCAGAGCATCGTTCACCAACGCAGAATCTTTGACGTTCAGACGCAGACGGGTGATACAGGCATCGATCCCGGTCAGGTTGTCAGACCCCCCGATGGCACTCACATAGCGACGAGCCAGGGTAGTGGTTTCATCTTCGTTCTTACCCGCAGCGGTATCCACGTCATAACCGTCGGTTTCGTCACCGGCAACGGCCAGTTCACGGCCTGGGGTCATCAGGTTGAATTTTTTGATGGTGAAGCGGAAGACCACGTAGTAGATAGCGAAGAACACCAGGCCTTGCGGGATCAGCATGTACCAGTGGGTCGCCAGTGGGTTACGCGTTGACAACGCCATATCCACCAGACCGGCACTGAAGCCAAAACCGGCAATCCACTGCATGCTGGCTGCGATGAACACGGAGATACCGGTCAGAACGGCATGGATCACATACAGCACTGGAGCAACGAACATGAAGGAGAATTCCAGCGGCTCGGTGATCCCGGTGAAGAAGGCAGCGAACGCCCCCGCCATCATGATACCCAGCACTTTCGCTTTGTTCTCAGGACGTGCGCAGTGGTAGATGGCCAGTGCTGCACCCGGCAGACCGAACATCATGATTGGGAAGAAACCTGCCTGGTAACGACCGGTGATACCGACCGTGGCTTTACCCGCTTCAATAGACTGCGCGCCACCCAGGAAGTTAGGAATATCGTTAATACCGGCAACGTCAAACCAGAATACCGAGTTCAGCGCATGGTGCAGACCGACCGGAATTAACAGACGGTTGAAGAAGGCGTAGATACCGGCACCGGCAGAGCCGAGTTTTTGGATGTGCTCACCGAAGCTGACCAGACCGTTGAAAACCACCGGCCAGATGTACATCAGGATGAAGGCAACCAGGATCATCAGGAAGGAGATCAGGATTGGCACCAGACGACGGCCGCTGAAGAACGACAGCGCTTTCGGCAGTTCAACACCGCTGAAACGGTTGTAGACTTCGGCAGAAATGATACCCACCAGGATACCCACGAACTGGTTCTCAATTTTGCCAAAGGCGGCTGGAACCTGATCGAGAGGGATCTTCTGAATCATGGACACGGCGGCAGGTGAACACAGTGTGGTCACTACCAGGAAGCCGACAAAACCGGTCAGTGCAGCAGCACCGTCTTTGTCTTTGGACATACCGTAAGCCACACCAATGGCGAACAGGACCGACATATGATCGATAATGGCCGAACCGGATTTGATGAACAAGGCTGCCAGAGCATTGTCCCCACCCCAGCTAACCGGGTCAATCCAGTAGCCGACGCCCATCAGGATGGCCGCGGCAGGCAGTGTGGCTACCGGAACCATCAAGGCCCGACCCACCTTTTGTAAATAACTAAGAATGTTCACCTTTTCCCCCTATTCGTCCGATGCCGGACCCTATTGGCAGTTTATTGAGATAACTCACTACCTTTTTAGAAATAACGCTTGGCACGTATCACTCATGCGGAGTGTAAAAAAATTATTTCGTATCGCAAATTAAAACCTCCTTTTTTGTGACAAATGTCACCAAAAAGTAGTGTTAAACTGCCACATTGCTAGCCATCGCACAAAACTTATTTTATCATTCAAAAAATCAACGGACAGTAATCCCGAATACCAGCTTCACAAAGCTGAGTTACGCTTTAAGCTACGGTTGTTGCCCGTACCAGTATAGACACAGTTTATTCTACCTAGAGGTGTACGATGAGACTTATCCCACTACAAGACACTACTCAAGTCGGCAAATGGGCCGCACGCCATATCGTTCAGCGTATCAACGCCTTCAAACCGACCGCAGATCGCCCGTTCGTCCTTGGCCTGCCAACCGGTGGCACCCCGCTGGAAGCCTACAAACACCTGATCGCGATGCACAAAGCCGGTGAAGTCAGCTTCAAGCACGTCGTGACCTTCAACATGGATGAATATGTTGGCCTGCCGCAGGAACACCCGGAAAGCTACCACACCTTCATGTACCGCAACTTCTTCGACCACGTTGATATCCCACGTGAAAATATCAACCTGCTGAACGGTAACGCAGCAGACGTTGATGAAGAATGCCGTCAGTACGAAGCCAAAATGAAATCCTACGGCAAAGTTAACCTGTTCATGGGCGGCGTAGGCTTCGATGGCCACATTGCGTTCAACGAACCAGCGTCTTCCCTGGCTTCACGCACCCGTATCAAAACGCTGACCGAAGAAACCCGCATCGCCAACTCCCGCTTCTTCGACGGTGACGTAAGCCAGGTGCCAAAATATGCCCTGACCGTCGGCGTAGGCACCCTGCTCGATGCGGAAGAAGTGATGATCCTGGTCACCGGCCGTGGCAAGGCACAGGCGCTGGAAGCCGCAGTGGAAGGCAGCATCAACCACCTGTGGACCATTAGCTGCCTGCAGCTGCATGCCAAAGCCGTGGTGGTTTGTGACGAACCGTCCACCATGGAACTGAAGGTGAAAACCGTTAAGTATTTCCGCGAGTTGGAAGCGGAAAGCGTTAATAGTCTTTAATTTTTTGCAGGGGGCTACATGTTCGCTTTAACCCAATGCCGGATTTTTACCGGCCATGACGTGCTTGATGACCATGCGGTAGTGATTGCTGATGGCCTGATTGAACGAGTCTGCCCACTGGCCGAACTGCCAGCAGGCATCGAAACGCGCGATCTGGGTGGCGCCATCCTAGCCCCCGGTTTTATCGACGTGCAGCTTAACGGCTGCGGCGGCGTGCAATTTAACGACTCACTGGAAGCCATCTCGGAAACCACGCTGGAAATCATGCAGCGCGCCAACGAGAAATCCGGCTGTACCAGCTATCTGCCAACGCTGATCACCTGCAGCGACGATTATATGAAGCACGGCATCAACGTGATGCGCGCTTATCTGAAGAACCATCCCAATCAGGCCCTTGGCCTGCATCTGGAAGGGCCGTACCTGAGCCTGGAGAAGAAAGGCACCCACAACCCGGCGTTTATCCGCAAGCCTACCAGCGAGATGATCGACTACCTGTGTGCCAACGCCGACGTGATCAGCAAAGTGACCCTGGCGCCAGAAATGGTGGAACCTCACTTTATCAAACAGCTGAGCGACGCCGGTATCGTGGTGTCCGCTGGCCACTCCAACGCCACTTACGATCAGGCACGCGTGGGTTTCGCCGCAGGCATAACCTTCGCCACCCATCTGTACAATGCCATGCCGTACATCAGCGGCCGCGAACCGGGCCTGATGGGCGCGATCTTCGACACGCCGGAAGTGTATACCGGCATCATTGCCGATGGGCACCACGTGGCCTGGGCGAGTATCCGTAACGCCAAGCGGGTAAAAGGTGATAAATTGGTGCTGGTCACCGATGCTACTGCACCAGCAGGCGCGGATATCGATCAGTTTATTTTCGCGGGTAAAACCATTTATTATCGTGACGGCCTGTGTGTTGACGAAAACGGCACTCTGAGCGGCTCCGCACTGACCATGATCGAAGCGGTGCAAAACAGCGTAGAGCATGTTGGTATCGCACTGGATGAAGCGCTGCGCATGGCGACGCTCTATCCGGCTCGCGCTATCGGTGTCGAACAGCGTTTAGGCACCATCGAAGCCGGCAAGGTCGCCAACCTGACCGCCTTTACCCGTGATTACCAAATCACCAAGACCCTCGTTAACGGCAACGAGGTTTAATCCATGAACAGCGAGTAGAATTATTGATGAGCACTGGCGGACAAGCACAAATAGGGAATGTTGACTTAGTTAAGCAACTTAACGGCGCAGCAGTGTATCGCCTGATCGACCAGCAAGGCCCGATCTCGCGCATTCAGATTGCCGAACTCAGTCAGCTTGCCCCCGCCAGCGTCACCAAGATTACTCGCCAACTGTTGGAGCGCGGGCTGATCAAAGAGGTCGATCAGCAAGCCTCCACCGGTGGCCGCCGTGCCATTTCCATTGTCAGTGAAACCCGCAATTTCCACACCGTTGCCGTCCGCCTGGGCCGCCATGATGCCACCATCACCCTGTACGATATGGGCGGTAAGTCGCTCGGAGAGGAGCACTACCCTCTGCCGGAACGCACCCAGGAGACACTGGAAAACGCACTGCTCAACGCCATTGCGCAGTTTATCGAAAGTTACCAACGCAAACTGCGCGAACTGATCGCCATTGCCGTGATCCTGCCTGGCCTGGTCGATCCGGCTTTAGGCGTAGTGCGCTATATGCCGCACATCAACGTCGATAACTGGGCGTTGGTCGATCATCTTCAGCAACGCTTCAACGTCACCAGTTTTGTCGGCCACGATATCCGCAGCCTGGCCTTGGCGGAGCACTACTTCGGGGCTACCCGGGATTGTGAAGACTCCATTCTGGTGCGCCTGCACCGGGGCACCGGCGCCGGGATCATCGTCAACGGCAAAATCTTCCTCGGTAATAACGGCAACGTGGGGGAGATTGGTCATATTCAAATCGATCCCCTCGGCGAACGCTGCCACTGCGGTAACTTCGGCTGTCTGGAAACCGTGGCGGCCAACGCAGCTATCGAACAGCGCGTACGCCACCTACTGACTCAGGGCTACCCAAGCAAAATGACGCTGGACGACTGTAGCATCGCCGCCATCTGCAAAGCCGCCAATCGCGGAGATTTGCTGGCCAGCGAAGTGATCGAACACGTTGGCCGCTATCTGGGCAAGGCGGTAGCCATCGCTATCAACCTGTTCAACCCACAAAAAGTGGTGATCGCCGGTGAAATCACCGAAGCGGACAAAGTGTTGTTACCCGCCATCCAAAGCTGCATCAACACCCAGGTGCTGAAGGATTTCCGCAGAAACCTGCCCGTGGTCACTTCCGAACTCAATCACCGTTCAGCGATCGGTGCTTTTGCCCTGGCTAAACGGGCAATGCTCAACGGTGTACTTCTCCAACGGCTGCTAGAAAGTTAAACTGCCTGTTTGGCAGGGATGCACTTCTGGCTTTTTTGCCCTGCCGTTTATCATGAGACCAGCAACAATGACTATCAAAAACGTGATATGTGACATCGACGGCGTGCTGCTGCATGACAATACCCCGATCCCTGGAGCCGATCTGTTCCTGGCTCGTATTCAGGAACAAGGGATGCCGTTGGTGGTGCTAACCAACTACCCTTCGCAAACCGCCCAGGATCTGGCCAACCGCTTTGCCGCCGCTGGCCTGGACGTGCCAGAAAGCGCGTTTTATACCTCAGCGATGGCGACGGCCGATTTCCTGCGCCGCCAGGAAGGTAAAAAAGCCTATGTGGTGGGCGAAGGCGCACTGATCCACGAACTCTACAAAGCCGGCTTTACCATCACCGATATCAACCCGGATTTCGTGATCGTGGGTGAGACCCGTTCCTACAACTGGGACATGATGCATAAAGCGGCCTTCTTCGTGAACAACGGGGCACGGTTTATAGCCACTAACCCGGATACCCATGGCCACGGTTTCACACCGGCTTGTGGGGCTCTGTGTGCGCCGATCGAGAAGATCACCGGCCGTAAGCCGTTTTATGTCGGCAAGCCTAGCCCGTGGATTATCCGCGCGGCGCTGAACAAGATGCAGGGGCACTCGGAAGAGACGGTGATTGTCGGGGACAACCTGCGCACCGATATTCTGGCAGGCTTCCAGGCCGGGCTGGAAACCGTGCTGGTGCTGTCTGGCGTCTCAAACCTGAACGATGTTGAATCCATGCCATTCCGCCCGAGCCATATCTTCCCTTCCGTGGCGGATATCACTATTTTTTAAGCCGCAAGCAATGGCCCCTCACCCTAACCCTCTCCCACAGGGAGAGGGGACCGATCGAGTTCGTTGATCGCTTGACGTAATACCTTGCCTTTCTTGTTCTTACACCCTTCTTTCCGAAGTCGCACAAGCTAATCAAGACCTCCGGACAGCTCCCTCTCCCTGTGGGAAAGAGGACCGTTCGAGTTCGTTGATCGCTTGACGTAATACCTTGCCTTTCTTGTTCTTACACCCTTCTTTCCGAAGTCGCACAAGCTAATCAAGACCTCCGGACAGCTCCCTCTCCCTGTGGGAGAGGGTTGGGGTGAGGGAAAACATCGATCATCGAAACGCCAGAAAATTTATCCCACACTCGCCTCATTCGACGAAAAAATTAGATATTATTCAATTTTTACCGCTTAAAATTGAACATCCGCTAATTTTAACACCCCACCCCAAGACTATTTTTCAGCGTAACGCTAAATCGCTTGCATACACCTCAGCTTTTGACGCATTTTCATTATCAGAAGGCAGCAAAGCCGCACCGTTGAATTTACATGCAGGCGCGCTGTACATCACATCACCGCCATAAAATGTCGTTAGGAGAGTTTGTATGTGTTCTATTTTCGGTGTGCTCGATCTGAAGTCCGATCCGGTTGAATTGCGTAAAAGAGCGTTGGAACTGTCGCGCCTGATGCGCCATCGCGGCCCAGACTGGTCCGGCGTTTACGCCAGCGATAAAGCCATTCTGGTTCACGAACGCCTGTCGATTGTTGACGTGAATAACGGTGCTCAACCGCTGTACAACGCTGCGCATACCCACGTATTGGCGGTTAACGGTGAAATTTATAACCATCAGGCCCTGCGTCAGCAGTTGGGTGAGCATTATCAATTCCAGACCGGCTCCGACTGCGAAGTGATCCTGGCGCTGTATCAGGAAAAAGGCCCGAACTTCCTGGACGATCTGCAAGGTATGTTCGCCTTTGCCCTATACGACACGGAAAAAGACGCTTACCTGATTGGCCGCGACCACCTCGGCATCATCCCGCTGTATATGGGGCACGATGAGCACGGCAACCTGTATGTCGCTTCTGAGATGAAGGCGCTGGTGCCGGTCTGCCGCAGCATTAAAGAGTTCCCGGCGGGCAGCTACCTGTGGAGCCAGGACGGTGAAATCCGCGAATACTACCAGCGTGACTGGTTCGACTATGACAACGTCAAAGACAACGTCACCGATGCCAACGCCCTGCGCAACGCACTGGAAGAGTCGGTAAAAAGCCACCTGATGTCCGACGTACCTTACGGCGTGCTGCTCTCCGGCGGGCTGGATTCCTCGGTGATCTCTGCCATCACCAAAAAATATGCCGCACGCCGGGTAGAAGATGATGAGCGCAGTGAAGCCTGGTGGCCACAGCTGCACTCCTTCGCCGTCGGGCTGGAAGGTTCCCCGGATCTGCGTGCGGCTCAAGAGGTCGCTAACCACCTTGGCACCGTCCACCATGAAATCCACTTCACGGTGCAGGAAGGCCTGGATGCCATCCGCGATGTGATCTACCACATCGAAACTTACGATGTCACCACCATCCGCGCCTCCACGCCGATGTATCTGATGTCACGCAAGATTAAAGCGATGGGCATCAAGATGGTGCTGTCTGGCGAAGGGGCGGATGAGGTGTTCGGCGGCTACCTGTACTTCCATAAGGCGCCAAATGCCAAAGAATTCCACGAGGAAACCGTGCGTAAACTGCTGGCGCTGCATATGTACGACTGTGCTCGTGCCAACAAAGCAATGTCTGCCTGGGGTGTAGAAGCCCGCGTACCGTTCCTGGATAAAAACTTCCTGGACGTGGCGATGCGTATCAACCCGCAAGATAAAATGTGCGGCAACGGCAAGATGGAGAAGCACATTATTCGCCAATGCTTCGAGTCTTATCTGCCCGCTAGCGTAGCCTGGCGCCAGAAAGAGCAGTTCTCCGACGGTGTCGGTTACAGCTGGATCGATACGCTAAAAGAAGTCGCTGCCAAGCAGATTAGCGATCAACAGCTTGAAACGGCACGTTTCCGCTTCCCGTACAACACGCCAAACAGCAAAGAAGGCTACCTGTACCGCGAGATTTTCGAAGAGCTGTTCCCGTTGCCGAGCGCAGCGGAATGTGTCCCTGGCGGCCCTTCCGTAGCCTGCTCGTCGGCAAAAGCCATTGAATGGGACGAATCCTTCAAAAAGATGGACGACCCATCAGGCCGTGCCGTAGGCGTACACCAGTCAGCCTATAAGTAAACCGCCACCGTTTTACCTTCGGCGGGCCTGATGGCCCGCTTTTTTGTGGATGTTTTCAACCGTTAACCCTCCGAACTGCCGTTTTTATCACCATACTGTTCACAACCCAGACAAACAACCCGCCCAGTCGCTTTTTCGGGAAAAAACTAGTTGACGCAAATCGGCCATATACGCATAATGCGCCCCGCAACGCCGATGAAGGTTGAGCGAAAAAGATGGCTACGTAGCTCAGTTGGTTAGAGCACATCACTCATAATGATGGGGTCACAGGTTCGAATCCCGTCGTAGCCACCAATCTTTTTTGCGGGAGTGGCGAAATTGGTAGACGCACTAGATTTAGGTTCTAGCGCCGCAAGGTGTGCGAGTTCAAGTCTCGCCTCCCGCACCATTTTCTTTCATCGTCGCGCATACAGCAGGTGGGGTATCGCCAAGCGGTAAGGCACTGGTTTTTGATACCAGCATTCCCTGGTTCGAATCCAGGTACCCCAGCCATCTTCCCAGATGGAGCGCTGTAAAAAAGTTAATTTGCTATTGGGGTATCGCCAAGCGGTAAGGCACTGGTTTTTGATACCAGCATTCCCTGGTTCGAATCCAGGTACCCCAGCCATCTTTTCAGGATGGGGCGCGGTAAAAAAAGTTAATTGTGTTATTGGGGTATCGCCAAGCGGTAAGGCACTGGTTTTTGATACCAGCATTCCCTGGTTCGAATCCAGGTACCCCAGCCATACAACATAGTTGACAAGCAACAAAAAGTAGTAAAAATGGCTACGTAGCTCAGCTGGTTAGAGCACATCACTCATAATGATGGGGTCACAGGTTCAAATCCCGTCGTAGCCACCATGCTATCTGCTTTACAATTGGGGTGTCGCCAAGCGGTAAGGCTCTGGTTTCTGATACCAGCATACCCAGGTTCGAATCCTGGCACCCCAGCCAAATTTAGAAAAGCTCGCTTCGGCGAGCTTTTTGCTTTTCTGAGTTTGGATAAAATGGGCGCAACATGCGGCGCCCCATGTCATCACAAACCTAATGCATACTTCAGCGCCCGCTCTTTCAGCTTGCCCGCCCTTTCCGCTACCATCAGTGCCAGATTGCGCGCCACGCTCAGCGGAGCCAGGTTATTGCTGAAGGCGGTATAGAACAGATCCATGCCGCTTTGCATCAGCAGGTTATCGGTGCGACGACGGCGCTGATAGCGCATCAGCACCTCTTCACTCGCCCAATCCTCTCCCTGCTCCCGGGCGTCGCTCACGATCTCCAGTAATGCATCCACATCACGATAGCCAAGGTTCACCCCCTGCCCGGCCAGCGGATTGATGGTATGTGCAGCATCGCCGAGCAACACCAGCCCTGATTGCACATAGCGTTGTGCGTGGCGGCGCACCAGTGGGAAAGATCCGGCGGCATGAGCCTTCACCGTGCCCAAGCGGGATGGGAAAGCCACCGCTATCTCTTGTTCGAGCTGTGCCATAGGTAACGCCTGCAACTGGCGAATACGCTGCGGGCTGTCATACCACACCAGCGTTGCCCACTGGTCGTACAGCGGCAGGAACGCGCGTGGGCCTGAGGGGAGGAATTGCTGCCAGGTCACATCCTGCTGCGGTTGGTCGGTTTCCACGGTGATCAACATGCAAGACTGGCGATATTGCCAACCGCTGGTGCCAATCGCCGCCAACTTGCGTACCTGTGAGTGAGCACCGTCGGCACCCACCACCAAACGCGCCTGTAGGGTCTCTGACGAGCTTAACGTCACCTGCCATTGGTCATCAGCTCGATGCATCGCCTGCAGCCTGGTGGGGCAGTACAGCGTTAAATTCTCGCATTGTGACAACTGCTGCCATAGGGCGAGCTGCAATATACGGTTCTCGACCATAAAACCCAGCTCTGGCAGCCCAAGCGTTGCGGCATCAAATGCCACCCGTGAGGACTCCCATTCCCAGGTTTCCAGCCTGCGGTAGGGTGCCGATCTCATCTGCAACACCGCAGGCCAGGCATCAAGCTGCTTCAACAAGCCAACGGAGGTGCAGCCAATAGCGGAGATCCGCAGGTCCGGCGGGCTTTGGGGATCGAACGTATCGGGAGCCTCGTGCTCTAACAAAGCGACCGACAATCCGGCGCGAGCCAGCCCCAGCGCGGCGGCGGCTCCCACCATCCCACCGCCAACCACCACGGCATCAAAGCGTTTTTGATAAGTATTCATTTTGGCTATACTTTTGGTTAATTAGGCATCTTGGCTCAGTGTACCGGATTTTTAATCTGGCTTCAGGTCGCATGCTACTGCCACGTCGCTGGTCACCAGCGCGCCAAATGATTACAATACCCTTCCTGCATGGCGCGTAACGCAACTTTCTCTCCGCACTGAGTAATGGCAAGTCAATGACGAAAAAACTACATATCAAAACCTGGGGCTGCCAGATGAATGAGTACGACTCATCGAAAATGGCAGATTTGCTGGGAAGCACACACGGCTTCGAGTGGACTGAAAACGCTGAAGAAGCGGATGTGTTGCTGCTCAATACCTGCTCGATCCGCGAGAAGGCGCAGGAAAAGGTTTTCGCGTTGTTGGGCCGTTGGAAGCAACTGAAAAAGAACAACCCCGATCTGATTATTGGCGTCGGCGGTTGCGTTGCTTCGCAGGAAGGGGAACATCTGCGCCAGCGCGCGCCCTGCGTTGACATCGTTTTTGGCCCACAGACATTGCATCGCCTGCCGGAGATGATCAACCACGTGCGCGGTTCGCATAGCCCGATCGTGGACATCAGCTTCCCGGAAATCGAAAAGTTCGACCGCCTGCCGGAACCCCGTGCCGATGGGCCAACCGCCTTCGTCTCGATCATGGAAGGCTGCAACAAATACTGCACGTTCTGCGTGGTGCCTTACACCCGCGGTGAAGAAGTCAGCCGCCCAAGCGATGATGTCCTGTTTGAAGTCGCTCAGTTGGCCGCCCAGGGCGTACGTGAAGTGAACCTGCTGGGCCAGAACGTCAACGCCTATCGTGGCGCAACCTTTGATGGTGGCATCTGCTCATTTGCCGAACTGTTGCGCCTGGTGGCCTCCATCGACGGCATCGATCGCATCCGCTTTACCACCAGCCACCCGATTGAGTTCAGCGACGATATTATTGCGGTGTATGAAGATACGCCCGAGTTGGTCAGCTTCCTGCATCTGCCGGTACAAAGCGGTTCAGACCGCATTCTGACCATGATGAAACGCGCCCACACGGCGCTGGAATACAAAGCGATTATCCGCAAGCTGCGTCAGGCACGGCCCAATATCCAGTTCAGCTCTGATTTCATTATCGGTTTCCCAGGGGAAACCCAGGCCGACTTTGAACAGACCATGAACCTGATTGCCCAGGTGAACTTCGACACCAGCTTCAGCTTTATCTACTCTTCGCGCCCAGGCACTCCAGCGGCAGACATGGTTGACGACGTCAGCGAAGAAGAGAAAAAACAACGTCTGTATCTGCTGCAAGAACGGATCAACCAGCAGGTGATGCAGTTCAGCCGCCGTATGCTTGGCACCGTGCAGCGTATTCTGGTCGAGGGCACCTCACGCAAGAGCTTGATGGAACTCTCTGGCCGCACCGAATGCAACCGGACGGTCAACTTTGAGGGCACCCCAGATTTGATCGGCCAGTTCGTCGACGTCGAGATTACTGAAGTGTTAACCAATTCTCTGCGCGGTACCCTGGTCCGCACCGAACAGCAGATGGAACTGCGCGTGCACCAATCCCCTCAAGCGGTGATTGCACGTACCCGTAAGGAAGATGAGCTGGGCGTCGGTAGCTACCAACCCTGATCGCCCCGCCACCTTGGCATTTTCCTTTTTCTCTGCCGGGCAGTCATTGTCCGGTAATTTTGTTTTTTTATTTTGATTATGAGGCGACACAATAATGCAACTCCCACACTGCCCGAAGTGCAATTCCGAATACACCTACCAGGATAACGCCCTGTTCATCTGCCCTGAGTGCGCCCATGAGTGGAGCGACAGCGCGGCCGTTGAAGATGCCGATACCCTGATTGTCAAAGATGCCAACGGTAACCTGCTGGCCGATGGCGATGCGGTGACCGTGGTCAAGGATCTGAAGGTCAAAGGCAGCTCTTCCATGTTGAAGATCGGCACCAAGGTGAAGAACATCCGCCTGGTCGAAGGCGATCACAACATCGATTGCAAAATCGACGGCTTTGGCCCGATGAAGCTGAAATCCGAATTTGTGAAGAAGAGCTGATTTCCGCTGTTAACCTGCTGTTGGGCCAAACTATTTGGCCCAATTCTGCCCCCTCCCCCCTTGAATTCCCTTCGCTGCGCACAGATAGATCAGAGGTAAACTTGCGCCAGTGCGGTACACCATGAATAATTCAGGGTAGAGCTGTTCGGGGGTTGCCCTGAATGCCCGCGCTGAAATCGCGTTACGTGACATCAACCAGGCCCTGTTGAGCCTTGAGGAATCGTTTGAACGTCGCAACACAAGAAATCCTGTTGGAGCCCGCAGACAACCAACGCCTGTTGAGCCTGTGCGGCCCGTTTGATGACAACATCAAACAACTCGAACGTCGGCTGGGGATTGAAATCAACCGCCGTGACAACCGTTTCAAGCTGGTCGGTAAAAACCTGTGCGTGGTTGCCGCCGCCGATATTTTGCGCCATCTGTATGTGGATACCGCGCCGATCCGTGGCGTGACCCCAGATATCGATCCGGAACAGATCCACCTGGCCATCAAAGAGAGCCGGGTGCTGGAGCAGGTGGCAGACAGCGTGCCGGATTACGGCAAATCGGTCACCATCAAGACCAAGCGTGGCATGGTGAAGCCCCGCACGCCTAACCAGGCGCAATACATCGCCAATATTTTCGCCCATGACATCACCTTTGGCGTTGGCCCGGCGGGTACCGGTAAAACTTATCTGGCAGTTGCCGCTGCGGTAGACGCGCTGGAGCGCCAGGAAATCCGGCGTATCCTGCTGACCCGCCCGGCGGTTGAAGCGGGTGAGAAGCTGGGCTTCCTGCCGGGGGATCTGAGCCAGAAAGTCGACCCATATCTGCGCCCGCTGTATGACGCCCTGTTTGAAATGCTGGGCTTTGAACGCGTGGAAAAACTGATCGAGCGTAACGTGATAGAAGTTGCGCCGCTGGCCTACATGCGTGGCCGTACGCTGAATGATGCCTTTATCATTCTCGATGAAAGCCAGAACACCACCATCGAACAGATGAAGATGTTCCTGACGCGTATCGGTTTCAACTCGAAAGCGGTGATCACCGGCGACGTGACCCAGATCGACCTGCCACGCAATCAGAAATCCGGCCTGCGCCATGCGGTGGAAGTGCTGTCTGAGGTGGAAGAGATCAGCTTTAACTTCTTCCACAGCGAAGACGTGGTGCGCCATCCGGTAGTCGCCCGTGTGGTGGTCGCCTATGAAGCCTGGGAAGCCGCCGAACAAAAACGCAAAGATGCCATCGCCGAACAACGTAGACGTGAGGCACCGGTTGCCTCCGAACAGGAAACACCATGAGCCAGGTTATTCTGGATTTACAAATTGCCTGCGCCAGCAGTGAAGGATTACCGGATGAAGCCACCTTCCAGCGCTGGCTGGAAGGAGTATTGCCACAGTTTCAGGAAGAAGCCGAAGTCACCATCCGCTTAGTGGATGAGGCGGAAAGCAATGAGCTGAATCTGACTTATCGTGGTAAAGACAAGCCCACCAACGTGTTATCATTCCCGTTCGAGGCACCGCCGGAAATCGAACTGCCGCTGTTGGGTGATTTGATTATTTGCCGTCAAGTGGTTGAACAGGAAGCGGTTGAACAACAGAAAGCGCTGGAAGCACACTGGGCGCATATGGTTGTTCACGGTAGCCTTCATCTGCTAGGGTATGACCACATCGAAGACGATGAAGCCGAAGAAATGGAATCTTTGGAAACCGAGATAATGCAGGAGATGGGTTACCCAGACCCTTACCTCGCGGAAAAAGATCCCACCTGATGTTAGCTGAGCACCCCGCAGCCCCGATTGGGGCTGTCGCTAATTTTGATAACTCAATAGAGTGATATTAACTAAAACGCCATGAGCGACGACCATTCACAAAGCAATGACAGCCCCAGTTCCAAGAAGGGGTTCTTTACTCTTATCCTTAACCAGCTGTTCCACGGTGAACCTAAAAACCGTGGCGATCTGGTAGAGCTGATCCGTGATTCCGAGCAAAACGACCTGATCGATCCCGATACCCGTGACATGCTGGAAGGCGTGATGGATATCGCCGAGCAGCGCGTACGCGACATCATGATCCCGCGCTCCCAGATCGTGACGCTCAAGCGTAACCAAACGCTGGAAGAGTGCCTGGACGTGATTATCGAATCCGCCCACTCGCGCTTCCCGGTGATCAGCGAAGATAAAGATCACATCGAAGGCATTCTGATGGCCAAGGACCTGCTGCCGTTTATGCGCGCAGACTCCGAGCCGTTCAGCATCGACAAGGTGCTGCGTACCGCCGTGGTGGTACCGGAAAGCAAGCGGGTTGACCGGATGCTGAAGGAGTTCCGCTCCCAGCGTTATCACATGGCGATTGTCATTGATGAATTCGGCGGTGTCTCTGGCCTGGTAACCATCGAAGATATTCTGGAGCTGATTGTCGGGGAGATTGAGGACGAATATGACGATGAGGAAGATCGTGACGTTCGCCAACTGAGCCGCCACATGTTCACCGTGCGGGCGCTGGCGCCGATCGAAGACTTCAACGACATCTTCGGCACCCATTTCAGCGACGATGAGGTGGACACCATCGGCGGCCTGGTGATGCAAGCCTTCGGCCACCTGCCAGCGCGCGGGGAAACCATTGAAATCGAAGGTTACCTATTTAAAGTTGCGATGGCCGACAGTCGACGTATCATCCAGGTTCATGTCAAAATTCCGGACGATGCCCCGCAACCGAAACTGGAAGAATAACTTACACATGGCTAAAGCCTCATTACTTGATCGCCAGTGGGTTCGCGCCCTACTGGCGCTTTTGACCGGTGCCTGTGGCACGCTGGCCTTCTCCCCTTACGATATCTGGCCTGCGGCCATTGTCTCGCTGTTCGGCCTGCTGGCCGTGCCCCTCAACCGCACCACCAAACAATCCGCCCTGCTCGGTTTCTGCTGGGGCATGGGGCTGTTCGGTAGCGGCGTGAACTGGGTTTACGTCAGCATTGCCGATTTCGGCGGTATGCCGTTTGCCATCAATATTTTCCTGGTCGTGCTGCTGGCCGCCTATCTTTCGCTGTATACCGGGCTGTTCGCCGGTTTGCTGACGCGGATCTGGCCACGTACCACCTGGTGGCGGCTGGCCATTGCCGCGCCGGCCCTATGGCAACTGACCGAGTTCCTGCGCGGTTGGGTGCTGACCGGTTTCCCCTGGCTGCAATTTGGTTATACCCAGATCGACGGTCCGCTGAAAGGCATTGCGCCATTACTCGGCGTGGATGCGATCACGCTGCTCTTGATGTCCCTCAGCGGCCTACTGGTATTTGCCCTCAATCAACCGCGCATCACCCCGGCGGTCATTGCTATCGCCATGCTGTTGCTGCCTTGGCCGCTGCGCCAGATCCACTGGTTTACGCCGCAGCCGGATAAAGCGGTGAACGTTGCCATGGTGCAGGGCAATATCGAGCAGTCGATGAAGTGGGATCCGAAGGCGTTGCTCAGCACGCTGCAAACCTATCTGGATGAGAGCCGTCCGTTGATGGGCAAAGCACCGATCATCATCTGGCCGGAGTCCGCCATTCCCGATGTGGAGAGCAATCAGAACGGTTTCCTGACCATGATGGACGATCTGATGCGCGCCAAGAACAGCAGCCTGATCACCGGCATTGTAGACGCTCGCGCCACCCCACAAGGCAATCAGTTCTTCAACAGCGTGATCGTGCTTGGGGAGGAAAAGCCTTACAGCTACCCGGCAGCCAATCGCTATGACAAACATCACCTGGTGCCCTTTGGTGAGTTTGTGCCGTTGGAAACGCTGCTGCGCCCGTTGGCTCCGTTCTTCGACCTGCCAATGTCTTCGTTCAGCCGTGGTGACTATGTGCAACCCCAGCTCAGCGTGCGCGGTTACAACCTGACGGCTGCCATCTGCTATGAAATCGTGCTGGGCCAGCAGGTACGCGACAATTTCCGTCCAGATACCAACTTCCTGTTGACCGTGTCCAACGATGCCTGGTTCGGCCACTCCATCGGCCCATGGCAGCACTTCCAGATGGCGCGTATGCGTTCATTGGAACTGGGCAGGCCATTGCTGCGTAGCACCAATAACGGCATCACCGCCGCCGTTGGCCCAACCGGCGAAGTGTTGGCATCCATCCCACAGTTCACCCGTAAAGTGCTGGAAGTGAAGGTGACCCCAACCACCGGCGTCACGCCGTATGCCCGCTTTGGCTCTGCGCCAGTGTGGATCATCACCGTGCTGCTGGGCGGCATCGCGCTGCTCATTAGCTGGCGCCGCAGATAAGTTCTCTTTGGGCACGGTGCCTTACCGTGCCCGCTTCATTTCATGTTGCCCCTTCTCTTTTAATGTTTCTGGCATGCTCCTTGCTTTAATTACCCTGTAGAACGTTGCTGATTTACTTTAACTGACATCTTGACGCATCCGTGCACAACTCCAGCGCAAGACTCGCACCCAAGTGGTGCACCAGGGGTTTATTGCATTCATTTGGTGCGCGTGATGTCGCAAAAAATGAAACATCTTGGTTTCATCTTGTTCACAATCGGTTATTTTCTATCGTAAATCGGCATTAGGACTATCTTTATAGCTCAGCCGTATTAACTCGCCCTCCCTGAGTGCGGGCAATCACAACAGCATAGGAGTTGGACCATGCAAATGCGCAAATTGGCGTTATCGTTACTGCTGATCGGGATGGCGAGTAGCGTAGCCCATGCGGAAGAACTGACCGGTACGCTGAAGAAAATCAAAGATAACGGCGTGATTGTTGTTGGCCACCGTGAATCCTCAGTTCCGTTCTCCTACTACGATAATCAGCAGAAAGTTGTGGGTTACTCCCAGGACTATTCCAACCAAATCGTTGATGCCATCAAGAAGAAATTGAACGAGCCTAATCTGCAGGTGAAAATGCTGCCGATCACCTCGCAAAACCGTATTCCACTGTTGCAAAACGGCACCTTCGATTTTGAGTGTGGCTCCACCACCAACAACCTCGAGCGCCAGAAACAGGCGGCATTCTCTAATACCATTTTCGTCGTCGGTACCCGTCTGCTGGTCAAGAAAGGCTCCGACATCAAAGACTTTAAAGATCTGGCCGGTAAGGCCGTGGTCGTCACTTCAGGCACCACTTCCGAAGTGTTGCTCAACAAGCTGAACGACAAAGATCAGATGAAAATGCGCATCATCAGTGCCAAAGACCACGGTGATTCCTTCCGCACTCTGGAAAGTGGCCGTGCGGTGGCGTTTATGATGGATGATGCCCTGCTGGCAGGCGAACGCGCCAAGGCCAAACAGCCGGATCAGTGGGAAATCATTGCCACTCCGCAGTCTAAAGAAGCCTACGGCTGCATGATGCGTAAAGACGATCCACAGTTCAAAAAGCTGGTGGATGAAACTATCGCTCAAGCTCAAACCTCTGGCCAGGCTGCCAAATGGTTTGAGGTCTGGTTCAAACAGCCAATCCCACCAAAAAACCTCAACATGAACTTCGATCTGTCTGACGACATGAAGCAGTTGTTTAAAGAGCCGAACGACAAAGCACTGAACTAATCTAAAAAGATCAAGCCAGCCCAGCTGGCTGTTGTAGATGACCGTAACAGGACAGACAGGTATGCGGGGGGCCGTTCCCCTCCCGCATTCTTTCCTAAACACGACTCAGGGCACACCAAAAAGCCAGCCTGACTGGCGTGCGCCACGACTGAACGGTCATCAAGTTGTAAGGTGTTCTGCACCTGTTTAACGGAGTTCGTTATGTCAATAGATTGGAACTGGGGTATCTTTCTGCAGCAGGCCCCGTTTGGGAATACCACCTACCTGGGCTGGATCTGGTCCGGCTTTCAGGTTACGGTCGCCCTCTCCGTCTGTGCATGGATTATTGCCTTCTTTGTCGGTTCACTGTTCGGTATTTTGCGTACCGTACCCAACCGTTTTCTCTCCTCACTAGGTACCTGTTACGTCGAACTGTTCCGTAACGTGCCGCTAATCGTGCAATTTTTTACCTGGTATCTGGTGATGCCGGAGCTGCTGCCAGCCGATATCGGCATGTGGTTCAAGAGCGAGCTCGATCCCAACGTACAATTCTTTGTTTCTTCCATGCTGTGCCTTGGGTTGTTTACCGCCGCACGCGTTTGTGAACAGGTACGTGCTGCAATCCAATCCCTGCCACGCGGCCAACAGGCGGCCGGGCTGGCAATGGGCCTGACGCTGCCACAAACCTATCGCTACGTGCTGCTCCCCAACGCCTATCGGGTGATCGTTCCGCCGATGACCTCGGAAATGCTCAACCTGGTAAAAAACTCCGCCATCGCCTCAACCATCGGGCTGGTGGATATGGCCGCTCAGGCCGGGAAGCTGCTGGATTACTCCGCACACGCCTATGAATCCTTTACTGCCATCACCCTCGCCTATGTCGCTATCAACGCCGTCATCATGCTGTTTATGCGTATTGTCGAGAAGAAAGTGCAGTTACCTGGCCATATGGGGAGTAAATAATGTACCAATTTGATTGGGGATCGATTGTCCCAAGCTTCCCGTATCTGCTGCAAGGGCTGGTCGTCACGCTGAAAATCACCGTGACGGCTATTGTATTCGGTATCCTCTGGGGCACCGTTTTGGCGGTGATGCGCCTGTCGCCGATCAAGCCGATCAGCTGGTTTGCGGCGCTGTACGTCAACCTGTTCCGCTCCGTACCGCTGGTGATGGTGCTGCTGTGGTTCTATCTGGTGGTTCCAAGCTTATTACAACAAGTTCTTGGGCTGTCACCGAAAACCGATATTCGCCTTATCTCGGCTATGGTAGCCTTTTCGCTGTTTGAAGCCGCCTACTACTCGGAAATTATCCGGGCAGGCATTGAAAGCGTCTCGCGCGGTCAGTCCTCTGCCTCGCTGGCGTTGGGCATGACCCAGTGGCAATCGATGCGGCTGGTGATCCTGCCGCAGGCGTTCCGCGCCATGGTGCCGCTGCTGCTGACCCAGGGGATCGTGTTGTTCCAGGATACCTCGCTGGTGTACGTACTTAGCCTGGCCGACTTCTTCCGCACCGCTTCAACCATTGGTGAGCGTGACGGTACGCAGGTGGAAATGATCCTGTTCGCCGGTTTGGTCTATTTTGTTATCAGTCTCGCCGCCTCGGCGCTGGTAAGCTATTTGAAGAAAAGGACGGTTTGATGATATCCCTGAAAAATGTTTCTAAGTGGTACGGTCACTTTCAGGTTCTGACCGACTGCACCACCGAAGTCAAAAAAGGCGAAGTGGTGGTGGTCTGCGGTCCTTCCGGCTCAGGCAAATCAACCCTGATTAAAACCGTCAACGGGCTTGAGCCGATCCAGAAAGGCGATATCGAGGTTAACGGTATTCAGGTCAACAACAAGAGCACCAACCTGGCGCAACTACGCTCCAAAGTGGGGATGGTGTTCCAGCATTTTGAACTGTTCCCTCACCTGTCGATCATTGAAAACCTGACGCTGGCGCAGGTAAAAGTCCTCAAGCGCGACAAGGCTGCCTCACGCGATAAAGCCCTGAAACTGCTGGAGCGCGTGGGTCTGTCGGCACATGCCGAAAAGTTCCCTGGGCAGCTCTCTGGTGGCCAGCAGCAGCGCGTGGCGATTGCTCGTGCGCTGTGTATGGATCCGATCGCCATGCTGTTTGATGAGCCCACCTCGGCGCTCGATCCGGAAATGATCAACGAAGTGCTGGACGTGATGGTCAAGCTGGCGCAGGAAGGGATGACCATGATGGTGGTGACCCACGAAATGGGCTTTGCCCGTAAGGTGGCCCACCGGGTGATCTTTATGGATGAGGGGAAGATCGTGGAAGACACCAATAAAGATGACTTCTTCAACAACCCACAGTCAGAACGTGCCAAAGACTTCCTGGCCAAAATCCTGCATTGATGTACCAGATGCGCCCTGACCCCAGGGCGCATCAATAGTGCTTGTTTCTGCCATCATTTCCCCCGATCCTCAGAGTCCCCACCATGAACTGTAAGTTGCGGCTTGCAAGACTGTGGGTAAAACAATAACGCTGAAGGAGAAAGTGATGTCCCGCCCTATTATTATCGATTGTGATCCAGGTCTTGATGACGCTATTGCCCTTGCCATGGCACTACGCGCCCCTACGTTAGATGTTAAAGCCGTCACCACTTCCGCCGGTAACCAAACACCGCAAAAAACCCTGCATAACGCCCTTGGACTGCTGACGCTGATGCAACGGCAAGATGTTCTGGTCGCTGGCGGTGCCGCCAAGCCCTTGATGCGCGATCTGGTCATTGCCGATTACGTGCACGGTGACACCGGTATGGGCAACACCCATCTGCCAGTACCGGATTTTCAGCCAGTAAAGCAAACTGCGGTCGAGTTGATTGCCGATCTGCTGCGTACCAGCCCAGAGCCGATTACGCTGGTGGTAACCGGCCCGATGACCAATATTGCCTTGCTGCTGTCACAGCACGCAGAGCTGAAAAGCAAGATTGAACGCATCGTGTTTATGGGCGGTGGGCTGAATGCAGGCAACACCACGCCGGTGGCCGAATTCAATATCTACGTCGATCCGGAAGCGGCCGAAATCGTGCTGCAATCCGGCGTGCCGCTGACCATGGCCGGGTTGAACGTCACCCATCAGGCATTGGTGTTACCGCAGGATATCGAACGCATCCGCAGCATTAATAATCCGGTAGCGGCAGCGGTAGCCAGCATGCTCGATTTCTACCTGCCGTTGTATCTTAGCCACCCGCGCGGCCTGCCGGGAGCCGCCATGCACGACCCTTGCACCATCGCCTGGCTGCTGGCCCCGGAGCTGTTTGAAAGCCGTGAGCTGTGGGTGGGTGTGGAGACCCAGGGCCAATACACCGTGGGCATGACGGTAGTGGATGAGTTTGGCCAAAACGGTAAACCGGCCAACGTCGAGGTGTTGACCCATATCAACCGCCAGGGCTTTATCGATCTGATGGTCGAGTGCGTTTCACGTTATTAAATTACCCCTCACCCTAACCCTCTCCCACAGGGAGAGGGAACCGATCGAGCGGGCCTGAAAATACGGTGACGCACCTTGGATGAGAGTACTCGTTGATTTTTCTGCGTAATTCCTTTATTCCCAACTTCCCGAAGCAGCACGAACCAACCAAGCGCTCCAGACAGATCCCCCCAGCACCTGAAAACAACTCCGAACCCGCTTTTTACCGCTACGCCGAAGCCTCTGATAGGTGGGGATTATGCAGGTTAGCCGACCGTTGAGCGCAAGGATGCGCGATTGCGAGCCCCCATGGACGGGTTTACGGCGTGTCGGCGTTCTGCATAATCCCCATCTGTAACATCCATCGTCACAGCTATTTAACCTAACATCTCTGCCAATATATCAAGGCTCAAACGGCCGGCGTTGGAACTGATCGTGGCCGCACTTCGGGCACAAAGGCAGCACTTCCGGGGTATAGAAAGCCAGATGGTGATGGCATTTCTCACACACCAGATTGCCCAGCCCGACCACCTCACCGCTGTGGTAGACGCCATGATGGCTGACATCTTTAAACACCTCACGCCACTCCAGCTGGGTTTTATCGGTGATATCCGCCAGTTCCTGCCACAGGCTTTCCTTAATTACGCGCATAAACACGCTGTCGGTGAATTCCTCCCGGCTCTCCTCATAACTGCGGGCGAACTCTTCCAGATCGCGGCGCACCGCCCGGGTCAACTGCTCCACTTCCGTACGGCTGAGTTCCTCCACCTCGTTCAAACGTTTCTCAGCGCTGGCGACCAATTGGTCAATGTCACGCTCACCGTTCTTTAAACGTTCCGTCAGCGACGTCACCAACTCGCGGTAATACTGAGCAACCTTGTTCATAGCTTCTCCTCGATGAACTACTGCGACAGGACTTCTCCCCTCAAACTACTCGTTATTATTTTAGTCGTAAATCACTGATGTGGCTTGGCTAGGTGAGGTTTTGGCAGATTGTTAGTCACATCATGGCACAGATATTTTTTTAATACGTCGAGTCGGGCCGCTTGGTGTTGTTGCTGGCGGGTCTTATCAGCTATGCTATGCAGATCTATAGATACTCACAGAATGCTACGGATGTAGCTGTTACACACCTACAGGACCATCGGCCGCCATGCAAGAGCAATACCGCCCCGAAGAGATAGAATCGAACGTACAGCTTCACTGGCAAGAGAAGCAAACTTTCAAGGTTACCGAAGACGCCAGCAAGGAAAAGTATTACTGCCTATCCATGCTGCCATACCCTTCTGGTCGTCTGCACATGGGTCATGTTCGGAACTACACCATTGGCGACGTGATCTCCCGCTACCAGCGTATGCTGGGCAAAAACGTGCTGCAGCCAATTGGCTGGGATGCGTTTGGCCTGCCAGCCGAAGGCGCGGCGGTAAAAAACAAAACCGCACCGGCCCCTTGGACCTACGACAACATCGAATATATGAAGAACCAGCTGAAATTGCTGGGCTTCGGCTATGACTGGGACCGTGAGATCGCCACCTGCGATCCTGACTACTACCGTTGGGAACAGTGGTTCTTCACCAAGCTGTACGAAAAAGGCATGGTCTACAAGAAGACCTCGGCGGTGAACTGGTGCCCACACGATCTGACCGTGCTGGCCAACGAACAGGTTATCGACGGCTGCTGCTGGCGCTGTGATACCAAGGTTGAGCGTAAAGAGATCCCACAGTGGTTTATTAAAATCACTGATTACGCCGATCAACTGCTCAACGATCTGGACACGCTGGAAAGCTGGCCAGAGCAGGTGAAAACCATGCAGCGCAACTGGATTGGCCGTTCCGAAGGGGTAGAAATCACCTTCGACGTTGCCGACAGCGCTGAGAAAGTCACCGTTTACACCACCCGCCCAGACACCTTTATGGGTGCGACCTATGTCGCCGTTGCCGCTGGTCACCCGCTGGCACAGCAGGGCGCGGTCAATAACCCGGCGCTGACAGACTTCATCGACGAATGCCGCAACACCAAGGTTGCCGAAGCCGAAATGGCCACCATGGAGAAGAAAGGCATGGCCACCGGTCTGTTTGCCATTCATCCGTTGAGCGGAGAGAAGCTGCCAATCTGGGTCGCCAACTTCGTTCTGATGGAATACGGCACCGGCGCGGTAATGGCCGTCCCTGGCCACGATCAGCGTGACTGGGAATTCGCCACCAAATACGATCTGCAGATCAAACCGGTCATTTTGAACCTGGACGGCAGCAAGCCAGACGTCAGCGCCGAAGCGATGACCGAAAAAGGCACCCTGTTCAACTCCGGCGAATTCGACGGCCTGGATCACCTGGCAGGCTTTAACGCCATCGCCGACAAGCTGGTGGCCAAAGGCGTCGGCCAGCGCAAGGTGAACTACCGTCTGCGCGACTGGGGCGTTTCCCGTCAGCGCTACTGGGGTGCTCCAATCCCAATGGTCACCCTGGAAGACGGCACCGTCATGCCAACGCCAGAAGACCAACTGCCGGTGATCCTGCCGGAAGATGTGGTGATGGACGGCATTACCAGCCCGATCAAAGCCGATCCCGAGTGGGCAAAAACCACCGTTAACGGCCAGCCGGCGCTGCGTGAAACCGACACCTTCGACACCTTTATGGAGTCTTCCTGGTACTACGCTCGCTACACCTGCCCGCAGTACGATAAAGGCATGCTGGATCCGGCTGCAGCCAACTACTGGCTGCCGGTCGATCAATATGTTGGCGGGATCGAACACGCCATCATGCACCTGATGTATTTCCGCTTCTTCCACAAGCTGATGCGCGACGCTGGCCTGGTCGATTCAGACGAGCCTGCCAAACGCCTGCTGTGCCAGGGCATGGTGTTGGCCGATGCCTTCTACTACACCGGCACCAGCGGCGAACGCGTCTGGGTATCCCCGGTTGATGCCACCGTCGAACGTGACGAGAAAGGTCGTATTGTCAAAGCAACCGATCCTGAAGGCCGTGAACTGGTCTATGCTGGCATGAGCAAAATGTCGAAGTCGAAGAACAACGGCATCGACCCTCAGGTGATGGTAGAGAAATACGGCGCGGATACCGTGCGTCTGTTTATGATGTTTGCTTCCCCGGCAGAAATGACGCTGGAATGGCAAGAATCTGGCGTTGAAGGGGCAAACCGCTTCCTCAAGCGCGTCTGGAAACTGGCCTACGATCACGTTGAGCAAGGGGCGGTTCAGCCACTGAACGTCAGCGAGCTCAATGAAGATCAGAAAGCCCTGCGCCGCGACGTGCATAAAACCATCGCCAAAGTGACCGACGATATCGGCCGCCGCCAGACCTTCAACACCGCCATCGCCGCCGTGATGGAGCTGATGAACAAGCTGGGCCGTGCGCCGCAGGAAAGTGAACAGGATCGCGCGCTGCTGCAAGAGGCTTTGCTGGCCGTGGTACGTATGCTGTATCCGTTCACACCACACGTCTGTTTCACCCTTTGGCAGGCATTGAACGCCGAAGGCGACGTAGACACTGCGCCATGGCCGGTGGCTGACGAAGCTGCCATGGTGGAAGACTCCAAACTGGTGGTGGTACAGGTTAACGGCAAGGTACGGGCAAAAGTCACCGTGCCAGCCGATGCCACCGAAGAACAAGTGCGTGAGCGCGCCGCCCAGGAGCATCTGGTGGCCAAATATCTGGAAGGGGTCACGGTACGTAAAGTGATCTATGTTCCAGGCAAATTGCTTAACCTGGTTGTGGGTTAACACAAGGAGGCTTTGTGCGACTTCGTATTCTGACGTTGTTGCTGGGGTTGGTGGTGCTTGTCACCGCCGGCTGCGGTTTTCATCTGCGTGGCACCGCGCAGGTGCCCACAGAATTGCATACGCTGATCCTGGACAGCTACGATCCCTTTGGCCCACTGACCCGTGCCGTGCGCGAGCAATTGCGTCTAAGCGGGGCTACCGTGGTCAAATACGATCCGGCCCACAAGGAAGTCCCGTCACTGCGCATCGTCAATTCGACGCAAAGCCAGGATACGGTTTCGATCTTCCAGGATGGTAAAACCGCGGAGTATCAATTGGTGATGACGGTGCAGGCTCAGGTGCTGATCCCAGGCCATGACATTTACCCAATCAACGTCAAAGTGTTCCGTTCATTCTTTGATAACCCGTTGACTGCGTTGGCCAAAGACTCCGAGCAGGACATCATTATGCAGGAAATGCGTGAGCAGGCTGCCCAGCAAATTCTGCGTAAAATGCTGGCGGTGCACGCGGCGGTGCTGGAAACGCAAGAAAAAGCCGCTATCGCCGGTAAAAAAGCGGCCAGTACCGCAGCACAATGATCCGTCTTTATCCTGAACAACTTGCCGCGCAGCTCCGAGAGGGGCTGCGCGCTTGTTATTTATTGAGCGGAAACGAACCCTTGTTGCTGCAGGAAAGCCAGGATCTGATCCGTCAGGCCGCCCAACAGCAACAGTTCACCGAGCATTACAGCATTTCCCTGGATGTCCATACCGACTGGGATGCCATCTTCAGCATCTGCCAGGCTATGAGCCTGTTTGCCAGCCGGCAAACCCTGTTGCTGATTTTCCCCGAGAACGGCCCAACGGCCCCGATCGGTGAGCAACTGGTCAAGCTGGCCGCATTGCTGCATGACGATATCCTGTTGGTACTGCGCGGCCCGCGCCTGACCAAAGCCCAGGAGAACAGCGCCTGGTTCAAGGCACTCAGCGCCAATGGCGTCATGGTCAGTTGCCAAACGCCGGAACAGGCACAGCTGCCGCGCTGGGTCGCCCAGCGAGCCAAATCCATGCAGCTGGATCTCGATGACGCAGCCAATCAACTACTGTGTTACTGCTATGAAGGCAACCTGCTGGCACTTTCGCAGGCGTTGGAACGGCTATCGCTGCTGCACCCCGATGGTAAACTGACGCTGCCCCGCGTAGAGCAGGCGGTTAACGATGCTGCCCACTTCAGCCCGTTCCATTGGCTGGATGCCCTGCTGGCAGGCAAGAGCAAACGTGCCTGGCATATCTTGCGGCAGCTCCAGCAAGAGGATGTCGAGCCGGTGATCTTGCTGCGTACCCTGCAACGGGAACTGCTGATGTTGCTGAACCTGCAACGTCGCATGGCGCACACCCCGCTACGTACGCTATTCGATCAACTCAAGGTCTGGCAAAACCGCCGCAGCCTGATCACTCAGGCTCTGCAACGTCTGTCAGGTCAACAATTGCGCCAGGCAGTGCATCTGTTGGCGCAAATTGAGCTCACCCTCAAGAAAGACTACGGCCAGTCGGTTTGGCCAGAGCTGGAAACCCTGTCGATGCTGCTTTGCGGCAAACCTCTGGCCACGAGTATCACCGATGCCTACTAGCCCGCAACATCCACATACCCTGCACGCCTTTTTCGGTGGCACCTTTGACCCAATCCACTACGGCCATCTGCGCCCGGTGGCAGCCTTGGCTGAAGAAGTCGGCCTTGATAAGGTCACATTGTTGCCCAACCATGTGCCTCCCCATCGGCCACAGCCGGAAGCTAACGCGCAGCAGCGGCTAACCATGGTTGAGCTGGCGATTGCCGGTAACCCGTTGTTTACCGTGGACGATCGTGAATTGCACCGCACCACCGCGTCCTACACCATCGAGACTTTCGAAACGATTCGTAAAGAACGTGGCGCCGCAGCGCCTCTGGCGTTTATTATTGGCCAGGATTCGCTGCTGAGCCTGCACAAATGGCATCGCTGGCAAGACCTGTTGCATTTCTGCCACCTTCTGGTGCTGGCGCGCCCTGGTTACAACCAGCAGATGGATACGCCAGAGCTGCAACGCTGGCTGGAACAACACCAGATCGCCGATGCCACCCTGCTCAGCCGCCAGCCGCACGGGTTTATCTACCTGGCAGATACCCCTTTACTGGAGATATCCGCCACCGAGATACGCCAGCGCCGTCACCAAGGCATCAGCTGTGACGATTTACTGCCGCGCCCGGTGCAGCGTTATATCGAGTTACAGGGTTTATATCGATAGGCCGCATGCTATACTGCGCCGCTATTTTTCAGGTATCCGCTGAAAACCCCAAGGATCTTGGCTAGCTGGGCAAAACCAGCAGGCTTTCAGCGGCATCCTGCCGAAACCATCACGATTCAGGCCAGTGACTTTGGGCAGTTGCCCTCAGCTTCCTGATGAACAGAACAACCCGAGGGGGAACCTTTGCAAGGTAAAGCGCTCCAAGATTTCGTTATCGATAAAATTGATGACATGAAAGGTCAAGATATTGTCGCTCTGGATGTTCAGGGCAAATCCAGCATCACCGACTGCATGATCATCTGTACCGGCACCTCAAGCCGCCATGTGATGTCAATTGCCGAACACGTCGTGCAAGAAGCCCGCGATGCCGGTATGGAACTGTATGGTATGAAAGGCCAGGCCGTTTCCGACTGGGTAGTGGTCGATCTGGGCGAAGTGATTGTGCACGTGATGCAAGAAGAAAGTCGCCAATTGTACGAACTGGAAAAGCTCTGGGGTTAAGCGGTGAAACTGCAATTGGTTGCAGTCGGCACCAAAATGCCCGACTGGGTGCAGACCGGCTTTATGGATTACCTGCATCGCTTTCCAAAAGATATGCCGTTTGAGCTGACCGAGATCCCGGCGGGCAAACGCGGCAAGAATGCGGATATCAAACGCATTCTGGAAAAGGAAGGCGAGCAGATGCTGGCAGCGGTGGGCAAAGGTAACCGCATCGTTACATTGGATATCCCAGGCACTCCGTGGGAAACGCCCCAGTTGGCACAACAGCTCGAGCGCTGGAAACAAGATGGCCGCAACGTCAGCCTGTTGATTGGCGGCCCTGAGGGGCTGGCTCCGGCCTGTAAAGCCGCCGCTGAGCAAAGCTGGTCGCTTTCCCCGTTAACGTTACCGCATCCTTTAGTGCGTGTTTTGGTGGCAGAGAGCCTCTACCGCGCCTGGAGTATTACTACAAATCATCCTTACCACCGGGAGTAACCTGTGGTGACAGTAACAGAGTGAAAAAAAGCAGCGGGATGAAAATAGAACGTAACCCTTTTCGCGACTATACGGCCGAGTCCGCCCTGTTTGTACGCCGCGCCGTGGTGGCGTTTTTTATCATTCTGGTGCTGACAGGCATCCTGATTGCCAATCTGTATAATCTGCAAATCGTGCGTTTTGAAGATTACCGCACCCGCTCCAATGAAAACCGCATCAAGCTGCTGCCTATCGCCCCCAGCCGCGGCATTATTTACGATCGCAACGGCACACCGCTGGCGCTTAACCGCACCATTTACCAATTGGAACTGATGCCGGAGAAGGTGGACGATCTGAAAGCCACGCTGGAGGCCTTGCGCCCGGTGGTCGATCTCACCGACGACGATATCGCCAACTTTGAAAAAGAGCGCAAGCGCTCGCGCCGTTTCGTCTCGATCCCGGTGAAAACTCCACTGACCGAAGTGCAGGTGGCCCGTTTTGCCGTCAATCAATTCCGCTTCCCCGGCGCGGAAGTCAAAGGCTATCAACGCCGCTATTATCCTTACGGGTCTGCCCTCACCCACGTGATCGGTTACGTGTCGAAAATTAACGACCGCGACCTCGAGCGCCTGGACAAAGACGGCCAGCTACGCAACTATGCCGCTACCCATGATATCGGCAAGCTGGGTATCGAACGTTATTATGAAGATGTCCTGCATGGCAAAACCGGCTATGAAGAGGTTGAAGTCAACAACCGTGGCCGGGTGATCCGCCAATTGCATGAGCAACCACCTTCCGCCGGTAAAGACGTTTATCTGACGCTTGATCTCAACCTGCAACGCTATATCGAGCAGTTGCTGGTGGGCAGCCGTGCCGCCGTGGTGGTCAGCGATCCGCGTACCGGGGGAATTCTGGCGATGGTTTCCAACCCTAGCTACGATCCGAACCTGTTTGTTGATGGCATCTCCAACAAGGATTACCAGGGGCTGCTCAACGATCCGAATCGCCCACTGATCAACCGCGCCACCCAAGGGGTGTACCCACCGGCCTCCACGGTTAAACCCTATATTGCCGTCTCCGCTCTCAGTGCCGGGGTGATCACCAAAAATACCGTCGTGTTCGATCCGGGCTGGTGGCAGTTGCCAGGCTCTGAAAAACGCTTCCGTGACTGGAAAAAATGGGGGCATGGCCGCCTCAACGTCACCAAAGCGCTGGAGGAGTCTGCGGACACCTACTTCTATCAGGTAGCGTACGATATGGGGATCGATCGCCTGTCGACCTGGCTGACCAAATTCGGTTACGGCGAATATACCGGTATCGATCTTTCCGAAGAACGTTCCGGCCTGATGCCAACACGCGACTGGAAATTCAAACGTTACAAGAAACCGTGGTATCAGGGCGACACCATTCCGGTGGGCATCGGCCAAGGCTACTGGACCGCTACGCCGATCCAGATGTCCAAGGCGCTGAACACCCTGATTAACGACGGCAACGTCAAAGATCCGCATCTGTTGCAAAGCACCAAGATCAACGGCGTACTGGTGCCGTTCAAGCAAAAAGAGAGCAAACAGATCGGCGATATCCATTCAGGCTTCTGGGAAATAGCCAAAGACGGCATGTACGGCGTTGCCAACCGGCCTAACGGCACGGCACGCAAGTTCTTTGAAAAGACACCGTATAAAGCCGCGGCAAAATCGGGTACCGCGCAGGTATTCGGTTATGAAACCTATAACGCCCACAAACTCGCTGAGCACCTGCGGGACCATAAATTGATGACAGCCTTTGCCCCGTTTGATAACCCAACGGTTTCGGTGGCCATCATTCTGGAAAACGGCGGTTCAGGCCCGGCGGTAGGCACCATTACCCGTCAGATCCTCGACCACATCCTGTTGGGCGACAACAATACGCAATTACCGGATGCAGTACCGCTGCCGCCAGGTATAGAAGGTGATTAAGGTAGAACATGACTGAAAGCCAACAAAAGGGCTCTATCTGGACCAAAATCCATATCGATCCCACATTCCTGTTGTTTATTCTGGCCTTGCTGGTCTACAGCGCCTTCGTGATGTGGAGCGCCAGCGGCCAGGATATGGGCATGATGGAACGCAAGATCGGCCAAATCCTGATGGGGTTGATCGTGATGGGCGTGATGGCACAAATCCCGCCACGGGTTTATGAAAGCTGGGCACCCTACCTGTATATTTTCTGCGTAATCTTGCTGATCCTGGTGGACGCTTTTGGCCAAATCAGTAAAGGGGCACAGCGCTGGCTGGATCTGGGCTTTGTGCGCTTCCAGCCTTCGGAAATCGCCAAGATCGCCGTGCCGCTGATGGTCGCACGCTTTATGAATCGTGACGTGTGCCCACCTTCGCTGAAGAATACCGGCATCGCGCTGGTGCTGATCTTCATGCCCACCTTGCTGGTTGCCGCACAGCCCGATCTGGGCACCTCGATCCTGATCGCCGCCTCCGGCCTGTTTGTGCTGTTCCTGTCGGGAATGAGCTGGAAGCTGATCGCCGTGGCTGCCGTGGCGTTGGCCGCCTTTATCCCGGTGTTGTGGTTCTTCCTGATGCACGGCTATCAGCGTGACCGCGTGATGATGCTGCTCGATCCGGAAAGCGATCCGTTAGGGGCTGGCTACCATATTATTCAGTCAAAAATCGCCATCGGTTCTGGCGGCCTGTCGGGCAAGGGCTGGCTGCATGGTACCCAGTCCCAACTGGAATTCCTGCCGGAACGCCACACCGACTTTATCTTCGCGGTGCTGGCGGAAGAGCTTGGTCTGATCGGCGTACTGGTGCTGCTCGCGCTGTATCTGCTGGTGATTATCCGCGGGCTGATGATCGCCGCACGGGCACAGACCACCTTTGGCCGCGTGATGGTCGGTGGGCTGATGCTGATCCTGTTCGTCTATGTGTTTGTTAACATTGGTATGGTCAGTGGTATTTTACCGGTAGTTGGCGTACCTTTGCCTTTGGTCAGCTACGGGGGGTCGGCGCTGATCGTACTCATGGCTGGGTTCGGCATCGTGATGTCGATCCACACGCATCGGAAAATGTTGTCTAAAAATCTATAAGAGGTGTGCAATGCGTAAGGAATGGCTTTGGGTCGGCGCGGTTGCTGCTGCGGTATTACTTTCCGCCTGTACCACGACGGAAGAAACACAGGCTCCGGTGCAACAAGCCTACAATGGGCCGGTGACCGAAATCGGCGGCGTGGAGCCTCACTATGAACCCTATAACCCTGGCACTCTGCAGGATTATAAGGTTAATGGCGACACTTATCGTATCGTGCAAGATCCGCAGAACTTCTCGCAAACCGGCCTGGCGGCCTGGTACGGCGAAGAGGCCAATGGCAATACTACCGCTATTGGTGAGCAGTTCGATCCCAATGCGCTGACCGCTGCGCATCCTACCTTGCCTATCCCAAGCTATGTACGCGTCACCAACCTGGCCAATGGCCGTCAACTGGTGGTACGCGTGAACGATCGCGGCCCTTATACCTCAGGCCGGATTATCGATCTGTCCAAAGCTGCCGCCGATCGCCTCAACCTGTCCAACAATACCAAGGTGAAGGTCGACTTTATCAAGGTAGCTCCAGACGGCACATTGAGCGGCCCAGGCACCGTGGGTACCGTCGTCGCCAAACAGAGCTACGCCCTGCCTCCGCGCCCGGATCTGAGCTCTGGCGGCGGGATGGACACGCAGATGCAGCAATCGGCACCGGTTGCCGCC
The DNA here is from genome assembly GCF_046269175.1 of Serratia sp. J2. Lineage (NCBI taxonomy): Bacteria > Pseudomonadati > Pseudomonadota > Gammaproteobacteria > Enterobacterales > Yersiniaceae > Serratia > Serratia sp. J2. Next base: position 239,400 of record NZ_JBKABN010000001.1, on the reverse strand, counting down.
CCTGCCGCTCAAGCGATTGATAACGGCAACATGAACTACAACGACAGCAGCGCTACTCCTGCTGCCTCCACTGGCCGTAGCGGTGGTTTCCTTGGGGCGCCGCAGCCGTTAGCCCCTGGCGTATTGGAAGGGACAGAACCTCAGCCGGCCATCAGCGCGCCCACTGCGGCCCCAGTTGTGGCCACCGCAGCCGCAGCCAGTGCCAGCGGTAGCTATGTCGTACAGGTAGGTGCCCTGAGTAATGCCGAGCGTGCGCAAAGCTGGCAACAACAGCTGAGCCAGCAGTTCGGCGTTCCCGGTAAGGTCGCCGCCAATGGCGCCGTCTACCGCGTGCAGCTTGGCCCGTTCAGCAACCGTCAACAGGCGGTACAACTGCAGCAGCGCCTGGCCAATGAGGCACAACAACAGTCCTTTATCACTGCCGCACCCTAGTCGTGAAACTCGGTAGGCCGATGCCGCCGACAGCAGGTCATTGACTTATCTGAAACATTTTCTTTCAGGTAAATCTGTGTAAACCCCCTACTGTCGGCCGAATGGCTAATGCCTGCCGGGGCCCCGTCTGCTATAGTGTGACTCGTTTTTTAACTTAACTTTTACGGATGTTGTAGTCCCGATCATGAAACAGGTAACCTCTTTTCGCTTAATCAAAAGCCTCACGCTTGGCACCGCCATCGCGCTCAGCGCAGCGTCCGTTGCCCACGCAGACGACGTTAATATTAAAACCATGATCCCAGGTGTGCCGCAGATTGATGCCGAGGCTTACATCCTGATTGATTACAACTCCGGTAAAGTGTTGGCGGAATCGAACGCCGACGCACGCCGCGACCCTGCCAGCCTGACCAAAATGATGACCAGCTACGTCATCGGCCAGGCGCTGAAATCCGGCAAAATTGGCCAGGACGATTTGGTTACCGTGGGTCAGGACGCCTGGGCTACCGGCAACCCGGTGTTCAAAGGTTCCTCGCTGATGTTCCTCAAGCCAGGCGACCGCGTGCCGGTTTCCAAGCTGACTCGTGGTATCAACCTGCAATCCGGTAACGATGCCTGTGTCGCCATGGCGGACTACGTCGCGGGTAGCCAGGACGCGTTCGTTAACCTGATGAATACCTACGTAAAACAGCTCGGCCTGCAAAATACCCACTTCCAAACCGTGCATGGCCTGGATGCGGAAGGCCAGTTCAGCTCGGCGCGTGATATGGCGTTGATCGGCCAGGCGCTGATCCGCGATGTGCCAGACGAATACGCTATCTATAAAGAAAAAGAGTTCACCTTCAACAATATCCGGCAGTTGAACCGTAACGGTCTGCTGTGGGATACCAGCCTGAACGTCGATGGGATTAAAACCGGCCACACCAACTCGGCGGGTTATAACCTGGTGGCTTCAGCGACGGAAGGCCAGATGCGTCTGATCTCCGCCGTGCTGGGTGGCCGTACCTACAAAGGCCGTGAAACCGAAAGCAAAAAACTGCTGACCTGGGGCTTCCGCTTCTTTGAAACCGTCGCGCCGCTGAAAGCAGGTAAAGAGTTCGCTTCTGAACCCGTTTGGTTCGGCGATGCCGATCGCGTCGAACTGGGCGTAGATAAAGATGCCTACCTGACCATCCCACGTGGCCGGATGAAAGATTTGAAAGCCAGCTACGTACTGAATACCCCGGAAATTCATGCTCCGCTGGCCAAAAACCAGGTGGTTGGTACCATCAATTTCCAACTGGACGGCAAAACCATCGATCAGCGCCCACTGGTGGTGCTGAACGAAGTGAAAGAAGGTGGCTTCTTTGGCCGCATCGTGGATTATATCCGCCTGATGTTCCATCACTGGTTCGGCTAGCCCTTGAATCGGCTGAGTTCGGCCCCATATAACAATTAACACTAACTCCCGCCCAGGCGGGAGTTATAATTTAGAGATACGCCACAGCTGGAGCGCACCCGCATGCAAAAGACTAAACTGAACGAACTGCTCGAATTCCCTTGTACCTTTACCTACAAGGTAATGGGCCTGGCACACCCCGAGCTGGTAGACCAGGTGGTTGAAGTGGTGCAACGCCATGCTCCAGGGGATTACAACCCGCAGGTCAAACCGAGCAGCAAAGGTAACTACCACTCCGTTTCCATCACCATCACCGCCACCCATATCGATCAGGTGGAAACGTTGTATGAAGAGTTGGGCAATATTGAAATTGTCCGTATGGTGCTGTAATTACAGCATAACTCCCTGCCAGCCAACCTGGTTCAGCGCCACTGCTGTCCGGGTTGCCCTGGTTCGTCAGGGATAAATGCTGGTCGCGGACCAGAGCGCCCGGTATAATGTTTTTTACCACTTCTGTAACCTGACGATGCCCCGCTTGCAACACAATAAGATCATTCTCCGTCAGCTAGGGTTGCAGCCCTATGAGCCTGTATCCCAAGCCATGCACAGCTTCACCAATCACCGTGACGAGTCCACGCTAGATGAATTGTGGCTGGTGCAGCATCAAGCCGTGTTCACCCAAGGCCAGGCCGGTAAGGCAGAGCACCTGCTGATGCCAGGCGATATCCCGGTGATCCAAAGCGATCGCGGTGGCCAGGTCACCTATCATGGCCCTGGCCAGCAGGTGCTGTACGTGATGGTGGATCTGAAACGCAATAAAGTGGGAGTACGCCAACTCGTCACGGCCTTGGAAGAGACCGTTATTAATACCCTCGCCCATTTCAAGATCGAATCACGCGCGCGCCCGGATGCGCCCGGCGTATACGTGGGCGAACAAAAGATTTGTTCATTAGGTTTGCGGATCCGCAAAGGTAGCTCATTTCATGGCCTGGCCCTGAATGTCGCCATGGATCTCACCCCTTTCCAACGCATCAACCCCTGCGGTTATGCCGGAATGCAGATGACACAAGTCAGCGCGCTGGCACCAGGTGTCGGGATCGCCGATGTGCATCCCATTCTGGTACAGGAATTTGTTCATTTACTCGGCTACCAGACGGTCGAGCTTCGTAACTGGAACCTGCACGATTATGAGTAAACCGATTCAGATGGAACGCGGCGTTAAGTACCGCGATGCAGACAAAATGGCGTTGATCCCGGTAAAAACGGTTGTCACCGAACGCCAGGAGTTGTTACGCAAACCCGAGTGGATGAAGATCAAGCTGCCCGCCGACTCTACGCGCATTCAAGGCATCAAGGCCGCAATGCGTAAAAACGGCCTGCATTCGGTGTGCGAAGAGGCGTCATGCCCGAACCTGTCTGAGTGCTTTAACCACGGTACCGCTACCTTCATGATCCTGGGGGCCATCTGTACCCGCCGTTGTCCATTCTGCGACGTGGCCCACGGCCGCCCGGTGGCTCCCGATGCCAATGAGCCGGAAAAGCTGGGGCAAACCATTGCCGACATGGCATTGCGCTATGTGGTGATCACTTCGGTTGACCGTGACGATTTACGTGACGGTGGCGCTCAACATTTTGCCGACTGTATTACTGCCATCCGCGCCAAGAGCCCGAACATCAAGATCGAAACCCTGGTGCCAGACTTCCGTGGCCGTATGGATCGTGCGCTAGAAATCCTTACTGCCACGCCACCAGACGTGTTTAACCACAACCTGGAAAACGTGCCGCGTGTTTATCGCCAGGTACGCCCAGGGGCTAATTACGAGTGGTCATTGAAGTTGCTGGAGCGCTTTAAGGAAGCTCACCCCTCTATCCCGACCAAATCAGGCCTGATGGTGGGGTTGGGGGAAACCAATGCGGAAATCGTGGAAGTGATGCGCGATCTGCGTCGTCATGGTGTAACCATGCTGACGCTGGGGCAGTATCTGCAACCAAGCCGTCACCATCTGCCAGTGCAGCGCTATGTCAGCCCGGCGGAGTTTGACGAAATGAAAGAAGAAGCGATGGCAATGGGCTTTACCCATGCTGCCTGCGGCCCGTTTGTGCGCTCGTCCTATCATGCGGACTTGCAGGCCAAAGGGCTGGAAGTGAAGTAACCACGGTAATCTTTTGTTACGTTTCGTCAATGATTAACGCCAAAAAACGGATGTCCTTACGGGCATCCGTTTTTTTATGGCTCAACAGCAGAGGCGATTAAACGTCTTTCTTTTCGACGCTCTGCTGCGCCGTAGGCGTTTCAGCCGTATTCTGTGCAGGAGGGGTGTCTTCGCCCACCGCTTTTTTGAAGCCTTTCAGCGCCGCCCCCAGATCCGCGCCCAGAGTACGCAGTTTGCTGGTGCCGAACAGCAACACGATCAACACCGCAATTACCAACAGCTTGGTAATACTGATACCTTCCATATTCACCTTCTTTATTCATTTATGGCTGCAGGACGCAGCGCGGGAACAAACTTCGTCTATAGGTATTTAGCGACTTTCTTTCGACTATAACAACAACCAGTTGTAACAAGGTGAGATCTACCCGAGATGTTCTATGCTTAGATTATAGGGCATATTCTTAGCTATTCGCTTTTCCGGCTCCAGACCGGCTGCATAATTCATCACAGGGAAACATGGGATGCCTACAGCTACATCGGCTTTTAACACCCGGCGTGCAGGTCTTAACTTCGCCAGGCGCCTCTACCTGCCACGTATTGTCGGCCTGGGGATTGGTTTCTTGTGCGTACTTACGGCGCTCTATCCAGAGCACCAGCCGACTAGCGTGTGGATCTTGCTGGCCGTGAATGGCTTTATCTGGCCACATATCGCTTATCAATGGTCTATCCGCAGCGAAGCCCCTTACACTACCGAGATCCGCAACCTACTCATCGATGCGCTGTTAGGTGGGATGTGGGTCGCTATCATGGGTTTCAATGCGCTCCCTGCCGTGGTGATCCTGTCAATGATGGGGATGAACAATATCGCCTCCGGCGGGCCGTCTCTGTATTTCAAAGGGCTGATGGCGCAAATTATCGGGGCGCTGGTTACCAGTGCGATACTGGGTTTCACCTTTACACCACAATCCACTCCGCAGCAGGTTTATCTTTGTCTGCCGATGATCTTCATCTACCCAGTCTTCCTTGGCTACGTGACCTACCAAACCGCCAAGCGGCTGGCAGAAAAGCAACAGGAGTTATTGCGTATCAGCACACGTGATGGCTTGACCGGCGTATTTAACCGCCGCCATTGGGAACACCTGCTGCACAATGAGTTTGACAGCTGCCGACGCTATAATCATACGGCTACGCTGATCCTGATGGATATTGACCATTTCAAAAACATCAATGACACCTTTGGCCATGGGCTGGGGGATGAGGCGCTGATCGTTCTGGCGGAAGAGTTGGTGCTGGGGTTGCGGGCGGTGGATATCGTTGGCCGCTACGGCGGTGACGAGTTTGGCGCAGTGTTGCCAAATACCAGTGCCGAACAGGCCAGCCTGGCGCTCAACCGCATTCAGGAGAGCCTGAATGAGGTCATCTTCCGTGAAGCCCCTGGGTTAAAATTGAATATCAGCGCCGGGATCGCCGATTACCAGCCCGAGATGCCCGGCTACCAGGAGTGGTTGAAGGCCGCCGATATCGCCCTATATCGAGCAAAAAATAATGGCCGCAACAGGCAGGAGCGGGCCGAACATCAATGCCAACCCACTAGTTTATTAAGCTAATAACTTGATTGGTGGATAAGTTGATAACGTAATCAGGTTTTCGTCTGTTCCGCCGCCTAGCCCTCTCCCAAAGCAGAGGAGGACCGTATGTTCCTGCGCCGGGTTACAACACCGGACTGGCTCCCTGCCCTTTTTGGGGAGGGTTGGGGGGAACAGCGATTGCAGAATTGTTAGCAATACCCATCCAGCTAGCAAAACCACAGCGACAGGGTGTAAAATCTGCCGCGCGCGATTGCTTCGTGCCAACAAACGGAGATGACATTCCTCCATAACCGCCTTTCACAGGCTGATGATGTCTACGTAACCTCTCAGAGAGGTGCGTAGGCGCTTGCCTGAACCTTTCTGAGCATCTTCCATCTTTAGAATAGGGTTTATCACCATGTGGAGTTCTTTACTGGCTGTGTTTATTGGCGGTGGTTTGGGTAGCGTATTGCGCTGGGCTGTAAGCCTTAAGCTCAACCCTCTACATCCGCATATTCCATTGGGCACTTTGACCGTAAACCTGGTGGGGGGGTTTATCATCGGGCTGGCTCTGGCGCTGTTTATCCGCATGACGCACATTGATCCGGTTTGGAAACTGCTGATCACTACCGGCTTTTGCGGCGGGCTGACCACCTTCTCTACCTTTTCACTCGAAGTGGTTTATCTGTTGCAGGACGGGCGCGTTGTCTGGGCTATCGCCAATATGCTGCTCAACCTGGCGGGTTCGCTGACGATGACGTTGTTAGCCTTTGTGCTGGTTAGAACGTTGTACGGCCATTAAAGTCTCGGGGCTTAATGTTTTCTTAATCTGCTATCGGGATAATCCTCGCTCAGTATCTTGGGCTGAGTGAGGAATTGAATGTTTAACCTGCCAAAAACCACTACCGAATGGATTGTCACCCTGACGTGCGTGCTGATCGTCCTGGCCTTCATCAAGGTTTACCTGTTCCCTTAACCACTCCCGGCCTGAAAAACAAGCATAAAAAACCCGCTCATGGAGCGGGTTTTAACAATTTTGGCTACTGTAGCTTAGATAGCGATAACGTTAGCAGCAGATGGCCCTTTGGCACCGTTCGTGATTTCAAATTCTACACGCTGGCCTTCAGCAAGAGTTTTGAAACCATTGCTAGCGATGGCAGAGAAGTGAACGAAAACGTCCTTGCTACCATCTTCTGGAGTAATGAAACCGAAACCTTTAGATTCATTAAACCACTTAACGCTACCTTTAATCTTAGACATCAAACTTACCTTTAACGTGAATGTAAGACACAAAATGTGTGTCCAGTACAGTACAGCAATTAGACGGGATTTTGTCCACAACACAGATCACATAAAATCGATAAAAAGTGAAAAAGTCGGTTATTTGCCATGTAAATTGATGTCTGCGGTTACCAGTGATGCCCAAGGCAGCCCAATCCGCCAAAAAACCGTTGAGTAACCGATTAACCCTCTCCATGTCCCATTATTGCCCCTCAACCCACCGCTTTTAAGCTTTCGTCATGCTGATGGAACTCCGCCCCCTGTCACTGCACAGCATTACGCGTTATCATTAGCGCTGTTACGAACGACCTGATGAGAATGACCATGAACGGCAAGATAACGACTTTTTTTGAAGACAAAGGCTTCGGTTTTATCACCGACGAGAACGGGGAAAATCGTTATTTTCACGTGATTAAAGTGCAAAACCCAGAGCTGATTAAGAAAAACGCGCTGGTAACCTTTGAGCCAACCAACAATACCAAAGGGCCATCGGCCTATGCGGTAAAGGTACAGGCACCAAGCAAGTACATCACCATCGCCAACGAGAGAATCAAAATCTCCAGCATCAAGTCCTTCGATACCTTCACCAAAGAAGTACCGGTCAAGGTGGAGGTCGATAAAGAGAACACCGTGTTGTCCGTTGGGTTACTGATGAACCGAATCCGTCCGCAAGTAGCCGAAGCGCCACAAACCGCCACGGAAACGCTGCGTATGCTGTCAGTTACCACCTTCCAGAACGCGACTCACGTCTTCTCTGAGCATGAAATCGATATCGATGAAACCGTGCAGGCGTTGAAGACTCTATAGCTCCTGAAAACATTCAAAGCTATTTGATGGCACCTGTGTTAGCGTGGGTTTTCACCTGACACAGGTACGCAACATGTCTGAATCCACCAGCGTTAAAGGTTACAATAACCGCACCACTCAAATTGCCTGCCCGAAGTGTGCTTATGTTACCGAACAGCAATGTTCAAAACTGCGTAAACTCAGCACCCTGATTTGCCCAAACTGCGGCACGCAATTCACGCCAAAGCAGGGCTAAAATGCTATTTGAATATGACATGGTTGAGGCTGCTGCCGCTGACCATGTTAAACGATTCGACGCAGTTGCGGCCTTGAGACTTGGCGCGATAAAGCGCAATATCCGCCATATTCATCAGCTGTTCCAGTGACTTATTCTCATTCATTGCCAAACTCGCCACGCCCACACTAATTGTGATCCGCAATGGCGCCTTGCCATTGGGGTTTAATTCGGCGCTTTCTATCCGCCGTCGCAAATGTTCCCCCAGGGCCACCGCCTGCGTCCCCAGCGCCCGCGGCAGCATAATGGCAAACTCTTCGCCTCCCAGACGGCCAAATAACTGGTCATGGCGTAGCTCACGCCGCAAAATATGGGCGAATGCCGCCAGAACGTGGTCACCAATGGCATGGCCATGGGTATCATTGATCAGTTTGAAGTGATCGATATCGATTAACAACAGCGACACCGCCTCCTTCGTACGCTGCTTCTGTTCCAGCAACTCCCTGCCTTTGCGTGTTAAAGCACTACGCGCCAGTGTACCGGTAAGGAAGTCGTGGTTCGCACTATGCTCCAGCCGGCGCAGCAGTTTACGGCTAACGGCAATCGAGCTGGATAAAATCAGCGGCCCCATCACCAACATGGCAATCCCCAAACGTGCTGACATCAGGCTATCCATGACCGCCCCTCGCGCTCCTGGCGTTTGATACAGCATCAGATTGGCAGAAATGCTGACAATCTCCGTCACGCCGGTGAGAAACGTCAGCAAGGTGACGGTAAATAAATGATAACGCACGGCGCACCATAGCAGTGCAGGGATGGGGAACGCTATCGCGCCCGGTCCACCGATATACACGCTAAGCACCAACGAGAGCAACAACGCCAGCAAAGGCAGACTGGAACGCCATTGCCAGCCAAACTGCAGGCTCAGCAATTGCTTCAAGCGTGGTGCAGCCAACAAGACCGGCAGGATTAACAGGTTGGTAGAGAACTGTTCGCTAAACCAGGACATCCAGGCAATGATCAGCGTATTGTTGTATTGACTGTCAGTGCGCAACACCGACAGCGTTGCCGACAGCGCGGCCCCAAGCAGACAGGCGGTAAACATATATAAAATTGCCTGGGGCTTGCCCATACGCCGTTGAGACTTGGGCAGCATCGACATCACGGCATAGCCGGTGGCAATCAGCGCCATATTGCAGGCATTTAGCCAAAGTGCCAGTGGCCAGTTTTCGCCGGTGCTCAAATCGGCGGCGATCATGCCAAGGTAGGTTCCAACCCATCCCAACATCGTCGCATAGCCAGGTTTACGCAGCATCAAGCCAAGCAAAATGGCATTCACTGGCCAAAACAGGGAGAGCGATCCTAACGGGCGAGTAAAAATGCCAAACAAGGAAAGCAGGTAGGCCAGTAAAAATACATTGACCAGCAGAACCGTGGCCGGCAAACGCTGTTTTGCTTGTATTTCTACGCTCATGAAACAACCTGCGAGGCAATAATAACAACACTGACTATAAGCATGCTTTCTTTCCCCAAAAAAAGTTACAACGAACCACAACGCCCATTAAAATGGTCAATTAAATCAATCAAAAACCTTATCTTGTCTTATTAGCTTAATTCGCCGCTGAAAATTTAAAACCCTGTTCGCCAGACTCATCCCTTTAACGAAAGTAGTTGTTAACAGCTTAGTCTAAATTGTTAATGCTACCGAAATAACAAACTATGAGAAATTATAAGGGTATTAAATTAAGACTCTTCTTACTTACGGGTTATTTTCCTGCAACGCTAGCAGAAGCGCAATGAAAAAAGCCTGTAAAGAGCTGCGGGTTGGTTGGAGGTCGACAACTAAATTGACAGTGACAGCGCGGGCCCACAGGCCAGCGTGGGTCGTGATGGTAAAGCAACCTTAAGCAAATCTTAGGTGTAAAAAAGCCCGGCTAGGAACCGGGCATAACGTGACGAAATGCAGTGTTAACCCAAGCGGGCTAATAACCGGCCTATCATACCCCTCAATTGTGCAGAAAAAGTGGATCACACCAATCTTCCCCCCCCCTCTTTAACCGTCAAGTCGCCACGGGGTCTAACCGCTGCCAGACGGGCTAACGCATTGAACGCGACCGACGCGCAAAAAAAATCCCGCACAAGGCGGGATAAAATCAAAGGGATGGTAATACACTACAGGACTAACACAACATCATCGGGCTGGAATAACATTACCAGCGCGAGTGTATAGAAATGTCATGCCTGGGTAAGGATGATGTGCCAGATGTAACGCCTGATAGAAGCCACTGACAAACCTGCGATTTTCCCTCTGTCAGGACATTATTTGTAACCAATGGCAACAGGTATTTTTGTGGCGTGTGTAGTTGCCGTTAGCCGCTTGCCTAGTGGATTGCTGGCGTTGTACTACAAATCCCTTCACCGCGCCATAGTGCCAAGGTTTATTAATGAGCGATTCCTGTCGTAATAAAAACCAATTTGTAACAACACCATTTTTCTGCAAGAGCTATCTCATGTCTTATCTTGCAGGTTAGTGCTATATTTTTTAAGCACAAACCAACCCTACTTCATGATGAGAAGTATATGAAAAAAAATCGTTTTGGCGTTGCTGCGGCCGTATTGGCTGCGGGTATGTTGTTAGCGGGATGTTCCTCTAAGGTCGCAGAGGCTACGCAGTATTCCGGGTTCCTGCAGGACTATAGCAAACTGCAGAAAACTGAAAGCGCCAGTGGGCATCAGGTTTTGCGCTGGATCGCCCCAGGCTTTAAAGAGTCAAACTATCGTGGCATCTATATTGCACCGTTAGTGTTCTATCCACAGGCCAAACCGAATGCGCGTGTAAGCCAGCAAACGCTGGATCAGATCAGAGAGTACGCCAGCACCTCACTAAGAAATGCCGTTGCACAGCGTACAACCCTGTTGCCTAACCCATCGGGCTCACGCGTACTGGTCGCTAAAGTCGCCATTACTGCGGTAACCGCTGAAAACGAAGGAGTGCAATTCTATGAAGTTGTTCCTGTTGCCGCCGTCATCGCCACCACCATGGCTGCCAGCGGGCACAGAACGCAAGACACCGCGTTATTCATGGAAATCAAGCTGATCGATCAAGATACCGGTAAAACGGTATTGGCCGTAGTCCGTAAAGGCTTGGGTAAAACGGTCAGCAATCAGAATGCCCCAATCACCTTGGCCGACGTGAAGAAAGCCATCGATGATATGGTGACGGATGTTGTGAACTTCCCGAAACAATAAGTTGTGCAGCAAAAGATGGGGAAATGGTTTTCCCCATCTTTACCCTCCCCCAATTTCTCCGTTTAATATGTGAGTACCATCACATCACCACCCTGCCGATAAACAAGCTGGGACAAATGTCCCGACCAATATTCTAATATCAGAGCCAGCTTCCAGTTTTACCCCCTTTTTGAGGTTGCCGTCGGACCGGCGTCCTGTCCTTACCTGCCGAGGAACTTTATAGTTAACGCTATGCAGAACGACAAAAAAAACAGTGAATGGTTGAGCGTTGTCGAGTTGGTTACCGGTGATGCCATACTTTACGATCTGCTGAAATATTGCCCGTTGGCTATTTTACGCCGCTGGCAGTTGCAGCAAGTCAGGCCCGGCACGCTGATATGTCAACAGCATGAAATTTGTCATGAATTTCATCTGATAGCGCAGGGGAATGTGGACGTATTTATTCATGCCGACGATGGGCGTAAATATTTACAGGCACGTTATCATGCCGGAGATATGCTGGGTGAGCTCGAGATTTTTGAGCAACGGCCGTATATCTGCTCGGTAGAAGCAACCAGTGAAGTTACATTGCTAACGCTTTCACGCACCGATTTTTGCCACTGGCTGACGGTCGACAATTACTTCAACCAGAAAATAATTCAGTCGTTCAGCAGCCAGTACTATCAGCTATCGAAAAAGGCGGGTGAAGACAGTCTCTATTCATTGCACCAGCGCGTCTGTCATGCGCTGTGGCAAAGCTACCAACACCAGGGAGCCCAAAATGAAGGAGAAATTACCATTAATAAACAACAGCTCAGCGAACAGTTTGCCGTGGCCCCACGCAGTATTAACCGCATCCTGTTTGAACTGCGCGAGCAGCAAATTATTACGGTCAACGGTGAACGGATTGCGGTGATCGACCCAGTCCGGTTACACCAGCAGGCCGGGTTTTAATTTTTGGCCGCAGCGCCAACCAGGATAGCCCTATGACTCAACTACAACCGCACATCCGGCTTAGCCGGCAGATGACACACGCCCATTACGCGCTGTTACCGGGCGATCCGCAACGCGTCGAACACGTTGCTCGCTTTCTGGATCAGGTGGAGGATTTTGGCCAAAATCGCGAATACCGGGCGCTGCGCGGTTGGTTTCGTGGTATGGAAGTGCTGGTGATATCCACCGGCATGGGGGGGCCCTCTACCGCTATAGCTGCCGAAGAGCTACATCAGATCGGTGTAGACTGCCTGGTGCGCATTGGCAGCTGTGGTGCGATGCAAACCGCAATGAAGCTGGGAGATCTGGTGATCGCCAGTGCTGCAGTGCGCGATGAAGGCACCGGCAACGCCTATATTCCCGCTGCCTACCCGGCCAGTGCCGACTGCGGCCTGGTTTATCTGCTACGCCAGCAGGCACAAAAGCTGGGCTACAGAACGCACTGTGGCTATGTGCGTAGCCATGACAGTTTCTACACCGACCGCGAACAGGAGATCACCGATTTTTGGTCGGCCAAAGGTATTCTCGCCGCCGATATGGAAACCGCCCCGCTGATGGTCGTTGGCGCACTGCGTAATATGCGCATTGCCTCTATTTTGAACGTGGTGGTGGAACACCTGGGCTGCCTGGAACAGAGCATCAACGACTATCAACAGCAGGAGCATTCCTGCCAACGTGGCGAGGAACGCGAAATCGTGCTCGCGCTCGAAACGCTGTATCAGGATCATCTTGAGAGGACGCAATAATGGATTTTTTCAGCATCAATAACGTCATGGTCAATATTCCCCTGGGTGAAGGTGGCTATGCGCTGTCATGGATCGAAGCCATAGGTACGGTGTTTGGCCTGCTGTGTATCTGGTTTGCCAGCAAAGAGAAGATTATCAACTACCTGTTTGGTTTGATTAACGTCACGCTGTTTGCCGCTATCTTCTTCCAGATCCAACTGTACGCCAGCCTGCTGTTACAGGTATTTTTCTTCGTCGCCAACCTGTACGGCTGGTATGCCTGGAGCCGTCAGAACGAAAATAATGAAGCCGCACTGAAAATTCGCTGGTTGCCACGGCAAAAGGCCCTCACGCTGCTGGTGGTTTGCGTAGTAGCCATCGGCCTGATGTCGCTGTTTATCGATCCGGTTTTCGCCGTACTGACGCGCGTTGCCATCGGCATTATGCAGGGAATGGGGCTTTCCGTGGTAATGCCAGAACTGCAGCCAGACGCCTTCCCACTGTGGGATTCCACCATGCTGGTACTGTCGATCGCCGCCATGGTGCTGATGACGCGCAAATACGTCGAGAACTGGCTGCTGTGGGTACTGATTGACGTGATCAGCGTAGTGATTTACGCCATCCAGGGGGTTTATGCCATGTCGTTGGAGTATATTTTACTGACGGTGATTGCGCTGATGGGGTCGTTCGCCTGGATCAACAGTGCGCGCCAAAATGGCTCAAAACCGTTGGAACAAGAGACAGCACTCAAGGCAATGCCTTGAAAATGGCGGGTATCCCCCCCATGTAACCTGTGTTGTCTGCCATTTCGGTAGGTCTAGCGAAAGGAAATGAATATGTTAGAGAATTATTTTGGCTCTGGGATCGCTCCAACTGAAGAGCAAAAACGCAGATTACTGGCGGTGCAGGCAGCACTGGAACTGTTGAAGGCAACGCTGTCTGACACCAACGACGGCAACGGTGTCGAATACCAGCTGAAAACGGCAGAAAAACACGTCAGCTCTCTGGCAGATGCCATTCAGGCAGCCGTAGAGAAAAAGTAACGTCCTTGCCTTGCCAACCCCTGCGCAATCCACGTTGTGCGGGGGTTTTTATTGGCTGCTCTCCTCAAAAAAACGGCTTATCTCCCCTCACTGTCTTTATCCGTAATTTATATTTGTGCCAGCACTCACATATTTAACCAGGGAATTTTTGATTCCCATTCACAACACATCCCCTCTTCCTATAGTGTGAAAATCAATCACCAAGAGGGCGATAACTAAAAAAATAAAACTTGGATTTGCTTACCAGCATTAAATCATGTGCGGCGTAGGTTGCTCATTGGCACGCTATTTTCTGTTTATTATTAAATAAATTAAATTTATTACTTCAAGCACAAATCGTTAGAGAGATTAATGCATCCAGCTCAACTCATTATGTTTTTAAGTGAGTCGCTTTAGTTCGCCTCTTATTTATAAAAATTAAAAAATGACTTACCTTACACAGGATCATAATAATGAAAACAATACCTCTGGCATTACTCCTTCCTGCCCTGCTAGCCACCAGCGCCGTCGAGGCGGTGACGGTCTATAACAGTAAAGGAACACAACTCGATATTTATGGTCGTATCGAGGCACAAACCGGCAATGAATGGACAGATGAACATACCAATGCCACCAATCTGACCGGCCGTCTTGGCTTTGAAGCCAAGCAAAAGCTCGATGAGCAATTCGGCCTGTTTGGCAAGTTGGAATGGCAAGTTAACACTCAGAAGAACGATACCAAGGTCGCCGAAGATAACTGGGATATTCGTTATGGCTATATCGGGATTGACGGTAGGGATCTGGGGAAATTGATGGTTGGGCGTACGCGCAACCCGATGTATCAGTGGATGGGCATTACCGATCGTTACATGAACTACACGGCTAACGTTTACTCCAACTGGGTCGGCTCGCGTATCGACTCCTCCTATCAATGGAACCGTCAGGACGGCACATTACAATATGAATATACGTATGGTGGACTGGACGTTCGCACCGCCTACGTGATGGGTAACGGTGCAAGCGACAGCACCGTTGACGATGGGTATATGGCCAGCCTCGGCTACGCTTTTGAATTCCCGGTGATGGGTACGCCACTAAAAATCAAACCGGTGATTGCCTGGCAGAAAATGACCAAAGACCCCAAAAATACCAGCCTAAGCGGCAACTACACCGATTACACCCAAAAAGGGATTGGCATACGACTCAGCTACGACAAGGCTTATCTTGGTATCAACGTTGGCCGACAAACCTACGAGCAAACCGGCAAGCCAGACAAAGATTATGATGCCTTCGACTCGCTGGCCGAATACTGGTTTACCAGCAAAGTCGCGCTACGTGGCGGCTACTCGCAGTTGATCGAGTCTGAAAATGATTACGCCCACCGCAAACAGTGGATCTCTGAACTGGAATATCGCCTGAAAAAAGATGTACATCTTTCTGCCACCTACATTTACGACGATCGGCAAAGCTACGATTCGGCAGAAAACCTGTGGGTACTAGGGTTACGTTACGAATTTTAATCACTGCGCAAGGATGGAAAACATGAACAATCTTCTCAGTTTATTCGCCGTGTTAGCGTTGAGCGCCGGCGTAAGCCACGCAGCCGCGCTGCCAAAAGAGAGCGGTAGTTTCGATTTCACCGTGCCACAAACCGGCAAGAAGATGGAAGTCTTCAGCTACCAGCCGCCCGGTGCTAATGCCAACACTCCTGTGGTGTTTGTCCTGACCGGGCTGAATCGTAACGCCGATGAGTACCGCGACTCATGGGTAGAAAATGCCAAGAAAAACAAACTTATCGTCATCGCTCCGCTGTTCTCCGAAGCCGATTATCCCGGTAACGACGGCTATAACCTGGGGAATATCGAGAATGCCAAAACCCACCAGGTGAACCCTAAAGGGGAGTGGGCTTTCACGGTCATTGACGATCTGTTTGCCGATATGCAAAAACAGGGGATCACCAAACAACAAGACTATTATTTATTTGGTAACAGTGCTGGCTGCCAGTTTGTTCACCGGATGCTGACCTTTGTCCCTGAGGCCAATGTCAAAGCCGCCATTTGTGCGGCAGCTGGATGGTGGACCATGCCAGATGTGGAAAACCCCTGGCCCTATGGCCTGGACAATGCGCCGGTGAAAGTGACGCAAAAACAGCTGGCCGACTACTTTGCCAAACCCGTGCTGATCACCGTCGGTGAAAAAGATAACGATCCATATCACCCTTTGCTGCGCCGCTCTTATGAAGCCATGGCACAGGGGGATAGCCGGTTAAGCCGTGCACAAAGCTATTTCCTGACGGCACAGCAGAAAGCCAAACGCTACAAGGTAGACTTCAACTGGCGCTTTACGACCTTACCCGACGTAGGGCATAGCGGCTCGAAGATGTCTGCCTATGGCGCAGAGCAATTTGCCTGGTTTGAACAGCATGGCGAGTTCAAGGTACAACCGTAACTTGAGGAGAACGCGCTACTGCCAAAGCAAGCGGTAGCGCGGGTCAGAAGGGAATGAGAGATGACACACACTTCTGACAAGGGAATTTTTGATTCCCCTTTTTTCTCCCTTGGGTTTTGTTATTAATGAAGGAAGAAATGGCGTAGAGGGGAAAACTGACATGAACAGAGCGGAATTCACTCAACGTATTGCTGGCATTGATAATCTGACCGAAACGGATCGGCGTATCATCGACTATTTTGACAAACACTTTGAGTCCATCCCCTACAGCAAAGTGATTGATGTTTGCCATGAGATCAACATCGCCAAGTCAACCTTGGGCCGATTTATGATGAAGCTCGGCTTCACCGGTTTTCGTGATTTCAAAGAGTCCACCATCGAGCCTGAGCAGCGCAGAAACATCTCCCCCATAGAACGTTTCGACAACAGCAAAAACAGAAAAAACGGCATCGAATTCATTGAAAAACACTGCGGTGAGATCACCGATAATATCAGCAATACGTTGAAAAACATCAATCGCCAGCATTTGGAGAAAACCATCGCGCTGATTTGCGATCCGGAAAAAAGGCTGTATGTGATTGGCAGCGCAACGGCACATGCCTTAGCCGAGTATTTTTACCTGCTTGGCCGCTATATCAAAAAAGACATTGTGCTGCTGGATGCCAATATTGCCAATTTACCGCATAAGTTAATCGACTCAAGAAAAGGCGATGTGCTATTGGCGATTTCTTATTATCGTTTTTCCAGCGTAACGACAAGGTTGATAAAATGGTTTTATCAACATCGTGGCGATACCATCGTCATCACCGATAATGCCGTCAATCCGTTCAGCCACTTCGCCACGGCGATGTTGCTGATGGAGAGCCAGCATAGCGGGCTGTTCAGCAGCCGCAGCGCTGGCTTCGTATTAATCGAGGCGCTGGTTAATTATATGGGCGAAGTGAAAAGCAACGAATTAAACGAGAACTTCAACGTCATGGAGTCGTTATTCGAGGCATTTAACGTTTTCAATAAATAACACCAACACCAGGCAGCATGAATATACATCAACCATCTTTATAGCCCTGTTTCTTTAGGGCTAAGCATTGACTTACCAGAATGCCATGTAGCAATCCATCTCTGGCGTTTATTTAATGAAAAGAGGCTTTATCATGAGCAGTGAAAACAGCGCAATCCCTGTTTGCCCTGAGCAGCAAATTCTACGTACCTCACAGGGGAATTTATCTTTCCGCACCGGCGGTGAGGGCGAAACCCTGATCTTTTTACACGGTATTCTGGGCAGCTCAAAAGCCTGGCCATTCCAGTTTGCCGCCTTTTCTCCCCACTACCGCGTCATGGCCTGGGATGCACCGGGTTATGCCGACTCCGCGCTGGTTCCGGCCGAGATCGACGCTTTTGTGCTGATGCTGCATGAGTGGGTGCAACACTGCGGGGCAGAGAAAGTCTCCCTCGTCGGGCATTCAATGGGCGGCACCGTTGCCAGCCGCTACGCCGCCCGCTACCCAGAGCGGGTAAAAAATCTGGTGTTGTCCTGCACCCATCCCGGCTATGGCGCGCCAGAGTCGGCCCCAAGCTCGGAAAAGCTGGAAAAGCGGCTGAAAGAGCTCGCCGAAATTGGCCGCGAAGCCTACGGCAAAAACCGCGCACGTGATCTACTGCCGTTCCCAGATGTGCCCGCTGCGGTGCTGGACTATGCGGCAGAAATTGCGGCAGGCACCAACCTGGAAGGCCTGAGGCGTGCGACTCGCATGTTGCAGCTGGCCGACAACCGCCCGCTACTGCCCCAGCTCAAGATGCCAACGCTAATCCTTACCGGTGAAAAAGACACGGTAGTGCAACCGCAACTGAAAGCCGATCTGCTGGCGCTGGTGCCTTACACCCAACATATCGAGATGCCCGGGATGGGCCATGCGCCTTATTTCCAGGCTCCGGATTATTACAACACGCTATTGCATGAGTTTTTTGCCAAACACTCATAAGGGGACATGATGACTGGATTTATCATCGGGATGATCGTTACCGTATTGGCGGCCTGGTTTATTATCAAAAACTACCAGCCGCAAACCGTGTTACTGCTGGCGGGGCTGAGCCTGCTGCTGATCACGGCGGTGTTCTTTCCCGATCAATCGATATTGTATGGCAAGGCCAAATCCATCGGCTGGGTTGGCGGGGATATTTTCGCCTTCGTGAAAGAGTCTTTGACCACCCAGGTAGCGGGCATCGGTTTGATCATTATGGCGGCGGGCGGTTTTGCCGATTATATGGATCACATCAAAGCGTCGAACTCGATGGTGAATCTGTGCATCAAACCCTTGCAGATGATCAAGGCTCCTTACCTGATCCTGGCTATCGGCTACGTATTATCCCAGTTGCTGCACGTGGCGATTTCCAGCGCGGCCGGTCTGGCGATGCTGCTTTTGGTCACCTTCTTCCCGGTGTTGGTACGGCTTGGAGTCAGTAAAGCCGCCGCCGCCTCGATGATTGGCATGTCGGCATTTATGGATCTCGGCCCGGCGGTGGGCACCGCCAACCTGGCAGCCAAACATGCCGGTATGGAAACCGCAGTCTACTTTGCCCACTACCAACTGCCGGTCGCCACCGGCGTGATGCTGGCGGTCGCGGTACTGATCTTCTTCACCGCACGCTACTTTGACGCCAAAGACGGGCATATCGTCACCCAACAACAGGTGGAACAGCCAACCAGCGAAGATACAGTCAAGGTACCGGCATTCTACGCTTTTCTGCCGGTGTTCCCGGTGATACTGGTCATCGTCTTCAGCCCGCTGGTGATTAGCAGCATCAAGATTGACGTGGTGACAGCGATGATTATCGGCACCCTGTTGGCATTTTTCTGCGAGTTGCTGGTACGGAGGGATTTCAAAACCGCCTGCAAGGGCATCCAAGTGTTCTTCAAAGGCATGGGCACCATGTTTACCAGCATCGTTTCCCTGTTAGTGTGTGCCGACGTTTTCGCCCAGGGCTTGCAGATCATCGGGGCCGTTGACTTCATTATCCACACCGTCCAGGCCGCGGGCTTTGGCTTTGGCAATATGACGATAGTGATGGCCCTGCTGGTCTGCGTGACCGCGGCGCTGACCGGCTCCGGCGTGGCTGCGTTCTTCTCCTTCTCCGGGCTGGCTCCTGGTATTGCCGCCAAGTTTGGCGAAAGCGCCGTCAGCATGATCCTGCCAATGCAACTGATGGCCGGGATGGGAAGATCGATTTCCCCGGTGGCCGGGGTGATCATTGCCGTCAGCAAGGCCGGTGAATGCTCACCATTTATGATTGTCCGCCGAACGCTGATCCCTGCTGCGGGTGGGATGGTCACCATGCTGGTGCTAAACGGGATCTTGAATTAACGCCCTGTTAAAACTCGGGCAGGAAATCTCTGCCCTATCATCAGACCCACGCCAATAGTCCATGATTTAACCAAACCCCCGTTCTTTTCTGAAATGTGCTACCGCCTCTATATCGCCTGGTAATCCCACTGTACACTGCCTGAAAATCGCCCTTAATCCGGGTAGGGATGCCGTTTTATTAACAAGGAGTGTTGATATCATGTTCTCAAAGATCATGTTTATTCTGTTTGCCGCCGCCGTCATCCTAGTGATCATTAACTGGGGACGGCTCTGGGAATTCATTCGTCCAATGGTGTGATGTAACATAACCCCGCTCCTAGCGAAAACGAGCGGGCAATTCACTGGGCTTTATCGATGGTGCAGTTCCATTGCTGGTTCACCACGCTCTGATTAGCGACAATCTGTAACGACAGTGCAGCATCCTGAGTATGAGTGATGCTGTATTCAAGTACCACATCGTCCAGATTACTGGCGGTCCGCTCAACCTTGAACAAAGCCGAGCCTTGCTCGATGTTCAGCAAGCTGGCCAGTTTGGCATCGCAGATCACCGGTAAATAACGTTCCGTTGCCTTGGTTGGAGAATAACCGAACGTTTCCCGTAGCTGTTCATACAGCGGGCTGCCTCCGTCTACATGGCTCAGATCGTTATACACCCGGCCATTCAAGTGGGTGATCGAATGGCCCACCACTTTCTTCCCCTGCATGAACAACCGCTCAAGACGCATCAGTTGGTGGCCTAAATCCAGATGCATCCGCTCAGCCACTTCTTGATCGGCCATGGTTGATAACAGGGAAAGGATCTCGACTTCCACCGGTATAGCCGAATTAAAGCTCAGCAGGACATCTGGAAGATCGGTGTAGTGTTTATGCAACGCATCACGATTGATGAAGGTCCCTTTGCCCTGCTCCCGATGCACCATGCCAATACTGGCCAGCGAATCGATCGCTTGCTTGATGGTACCGCGAGCGACCTTAAACTCATCGGCAAGCAGTAATTCGCCGGGGAGTTTATCGTCATAGGTAAAAGTGATGATCCGTTGCAGGATAATGCCTTTTATCCTGAGATACAGTGGCAGTCCATCCGACTCAAACATACTGATGCTCCGCTCAGAGGTAGTGTATTTGGCTCCTGTAAGCGTCAAGTATATCCTGATTTATCTGCTGATTGCCGTCTATGTTTGCGCTTGCCAGGATCGGCGGCGTGCGCTGTTTCTGCTGCATCAGTTCACAGATCCGCAGTACCAGACTGTTAGCAATAGTCGCCCCCATAATGGTCGAGAGCGGTGCTGCTTTCTGGGCCAATCCCGGCAGGCTGACGGCGGCATCGCCATACTCGCATTGGTTATCAATGGTGATATCAGCGATATCCACCAACAGCTTGCCGCTGGAGTGCCGGGATATCACCCGAGCAGCGGTGGCCAGACTGGTGATGGCGATCACCTTAGCGCCAGCCGCCCGAGCGGCCAGCGCGACATCGATGGTTATGGCATTGCGGCCAGAAACCGAGTGGATCAGCAACGTATCCCCCGCTTGCAGCGGCGATTGCTCGATCAACACCCGCCCCAGGCCCTCAACGTTTTCCACCGCGCTGGTCAGAGTTAATGGCCGAACATTGAGCATCAGTGCAGGGGTAAATAGAGGATTAACGATAGCCAAGCCACCGGCCCGGTAGCTCATCTCCTCAGCCAGGATACCCGCATGGCTGGCGCCGAAAACGAACAGGTCCCTCTCGGCCAGCACCGTGTCTGCCATCATCTGCGCCGCACGGTTGATCGTGTCGGGTTGCGATTCCAACTGGGCCAACTTCTGCCGGATTTGTTCATAATATTGGGTCAACGCTTTGCTCATAGCCTTCCCTCTCAACATCAGAATGTTAGCAGCCTGGTCAATGCCGCGATCAGCGGTGCCAGCACAAACATATCGCTGTCGCCGGCCCACAGAGCGGTGTCGGGAATGGTGCCGCTGATGAAATAACTGACACAGAAATATTGTCCCCAGGCCACGACGGTCGAGGTAATAAATCCGGCCAACAGCGCCCCTTTATAGCCGCCGGTGATATTGCCAAACACTCCTGCCGTACCCGCATGGAAGAAAATCACGATCATGCTGGGGATAAACACGTAACCGGTATAGCGGCCGATCAGGGTGAGCCACAACAACGAGCCAATAAAGGCCCCGACGAAGCCTAACACCACCGCATTGGGGGCAAAGTTGAACAGAATGGGGCAATCAAGCGCAGGTTTGGCTCCGGGCACCAGGCGTGAACCGATGCCGTTAAACGCTGGCACCATTTCACCAATGAACATCCGCACGCCGAGCAACACCACTGCAATGCCACCGGTAAACATCAGTGACTGTTTCAGCGCATAGATGTAGAAACTCAGGTCGCCAGACTGCGCCAGGATTTCAGCCGCTTTCGGCGTGCCTTTGATTTGCAGAATAAAGGTCCCGATAAAGAACAGCAGCGACATGGTCAATGCGGTCACCACGTTAGAATCCCGCAAAAAGCCGAGTTTTTTCGGTACTTTGATATCTTCAGAGCTGATTTTATTAGCCGCGAAAATCTGACCAAACAACGCCCCCAGCAAAGCGACGGAGGCGGAGGTGTGCCCCAATGCCACGTTGTCATTGCCGGTGATCTTGCGCACCCAGGGTTGCACCAGAGCGGGTTGCAACGTCCAGTAAAGCCCCATGATCACCGTCAGCATTAACGTCAGTTGCAGGCCGGAAATGGCAGGATTGCTGTTGACCATCACCCCGGCAAAAATCATCGTGGTCCAGAACATCATGTGGCCAGTCAGATAGATATATTTAAAGCGAGTCAGCCGAGCCAGCAGCAGGTTAAGCGCAAACCCACCAGCGATGGCGATAGTCACGCTGCTACCATAGCGTTCGGAGAAATGTACCTGGCCGATAATGTTCGTCAGATTCATCGAGCTCAGGCCAAACACTTCCGTCCAGATAGGCTGGAAAATCAACAGGGCCGAGACGATAATCCCCGCCCCTGCCCCGATAATCAGAAATCCTAAAATGCCTTTCAAGGTGCCAGAGACAATATCCGCCAGCGGCTTGCCTTGTAGCACCAGGCCCAGCAACACAATCAGGCCGATTAAAATGGACGCTTCCCCAAAAATATTGACCGTGATCCAGCGCAACACCCCCAGAAATTCGCTCATGGCTATTTCCCCTGCTTAATAATGCCGGCCTGTTCCAGCGCCAGGGCAATCTCTTTGCTGTCGATATAGTTATTGACGACCGCTACCGGGCAAGAGAGATGTTGCAGGTTATCCACCAGCTCGGCATTGGTGATCACCAGATCGGCACTGGCCGAAGCCGCCGAAGAGACATCCATATGTTCCACCGAAGCCTGGATCCCATGCTGTTTTAGCACGGCTTCCACGTTCATTTTTAATATCAGGCTCGATCCCATGCCTAAACCGCATACCGTCAGAATTTTCATTAGTATTCGCTCCGAGTTGAACCTTCAAAATCGCTACCCTGGGAATTTCAAATGACAACCAAACCGCGAGCAAAGTTACCCCGCGCCGGCTATCAGTTGATAAAGCTGCTCAGGGTCACGGGAATTCATTAGGGTATGCAGGTTATTTTCGTCTGACAGCAGAGTGACAATATGCTGGATTAGCTGAATATGCCGCTCGCTGCTGGTCGCTGATAGCCCCAGTAAAACCTGTACCGGATCGTTTTCTGTGTGGCCAAACGCTACCGGCTCACGCAGCCGTACCAAACTCAACTGCGCCTTAATCGCCCCTTGCTCTGGGCGGGCATGTGGCATGGCCAATCCAGGGGCAATCACAAAGTAGGGGCCAAACTCCCGGTAGCTGGCCACCATCGCCTCAACATATTCCTGGCTGCAAGCACCAGACAGGCAAAGTGCCTGACCCGCCGCCTGAATGGCATCTGCGGCAGTACTGGCCGGGTTATCAATGAGTATTGCCTGGCGAACGATCATCAGTGCCTCCTGCAGCTAAAAGTTGACGAATGGAAGCCAGAGTTGTCTGCAAGGAGTGCTGCACCAGTGCCTGCCCTTTCTCCTCACTGGCGCAGCCAGGATCGCCGAGTACCGCATAGTCGGAAAACTCCGTCCAGTGCACCGGCTGATAGCGGAAATTCTCTGGGAATTCTGGGTAATGCGAACGTGCCAGCGTCATTTCGACGTGTTCGGGGGCCAATGCCAGCATCAGTGAGGTTTCAATCTCGTCCGCATGCATATAGCCGGGATAGGCAATGGCAGAGGTTCTTAACCGCTGGGCGCAGCTGTCCATCCCAGCCCAGCTATAGCTTAGCAACGTGATGCCCTCCTCCTTCAACTGCCTGGCGGCGGCTTTGATGGCATCAAAATTGCCGTAGTGTGCATTGATTACCGCAGTGGTGGTAATCGCGTAACCGGCCATATTGCGTGCCAGCGAGAGCAACAATTGCGTCAGCAGATCGTTACCAATATCGATCGCTCCTGCGTGCCCACGCAGTGACCATACCTGGCTGTAGGACACCACAGGCAGGCTTAGCGCTGCCTCCCCCAATTGTTCATCCAGCAAGGCGCAAAATCGCTCGGCCAATAAATTATCGGTATCCAACGGCAGGTGGTCGCCATGAGGCTCCACCGCGCCCAGCGGCAGCAAGGCAATCTGCGCTTTCGCCAAAGCCTGCCTGGCCTGTTGCTCATTCAACTCATGCAGTTTCATGAAGCCTCCTTAGCCAAAAGCAAAGTAGCGTGCTGGGTTTTCCACAAAGAAATCGTGCAGCAGGGCTTCGCCATCAAACCCTGCCTCTTGGGCCTCTTCGATAAATCTTGGCCGCCAGTCGGCCAGAATAAACTTCAACCCCAAGCCGCCTTTACCGTAATGGGCACTCATGGATTTACGGGCGAAATCACCGCCGATGAGAATTTGTTTCTGATAGCCACGTTGGCACAGCGCCAAAATGGCCTGGGTACGGATATGTTCTGGGTAATATTTTATCCGGCTCATACCGTC
Source organism: Serratia sp. J2 (assembly GCF_046269175.1). Lineage (NCBI taxonomy): Bacteria > Pseudomonadati > Pseudomonadota > Gammaproteobacteria > Enterobacterales > Yersiniaceae > Serratia > Serratia sp. J2. The sequence continues at coordinate 214,801 of NZ_JBKABN010000001.1, read as the reverse complement.
AAAAGAGAGAAATGCCCCGGTGTTGGCAATCTGACGGTGGAGCCACGGATCGGGGTTACGATCCATATGAGCAAAACACAGGCGGGACAAATCCAGCCCCAACGCTTTAAATATCTGTGCCTGTTCCAACCCCATGGTGCCCATTTCCGTGTGGCTATGCATCGGGGCGCCAGTACGTTGCTGTGCCCTTACGATAACTTCCATGGTTTTCCGTTCCAGCGGGGAGATGGTGTTATAGCCGGTGCCGCATTTCACCACGCCAGCGCGATAATCGCTGCCTTCGATACCTTCAGTGACTTCACGGCTGACGTGTTCTACCAATTCATCAATCGAAGCCCCTTCGACCCACTCAGCAAAGCTTTGCCCCAATCCAGGCCGCTTGCTGCTCCACAGAAACCCTTTGTTAAACCCGGCGGTGGCAATGATATGCAATCGCTGCCGCTTGGCCATCTCGGCTACGGCAACCACCTGGCGGCCATAATCGGGAGCCGTGGCGTCATAAATTGCATTGCCTCCAGCTTGGCGGAAATCCGCCAGTTCGCGTTCTGAAGCCTGTGGATCATCCAGTAACAGATCGTCATCCCCACGCTCTGCCCAATAGGGAGGAATACAGTAAATATGATCGTGGCTGTAAGTGACGCCGAGCTGGTTGGCGGCAATGTCATCATTTAACGTGCGGATGGATCCCATGAGAACGGCTCCCTGGAACGGAAAAGAAGGTAGCTTCAACATAGGTTAAGATTAGTTGACCAGTCAAGTGATCAAGTTCGCAAATTGACCAATCTGTTTTGCACTCGTCGCTGATAAATGACAATGGCCACGCCAAAGCGCAGCCATTGATGGGGAGAGTGGTGTCTGACCTATCTGTCAATTTCACCACGGCTTAACAAGAACTGCAGGCCAGCCTGACTGGCCTGCAGAGGATTAACGAGAACGCAGATCCAGCGCCACGTCGACGATCATATCTTCCTGGCCGCCCACCATACGGCGCTTACCCAGCTCAACCAGAATATCTACTGCGTTGATACCGTATTTCGCCGCGGCCACTTCACAGTGGCGCAGGAAACTGGAGTAAACCCCGGCATAGCCCAGCGCCAACGTTTCACGATCGACGCGAACGGGCCGATCCTGCAACGGGCGCACCAGATCGTCAGCCGCATCCATCAAGGCATACAGATCCGTGCCATGGTTCCAGCCAAGCTTATCCGCCGCCGCAATAAACACCTCAAGCGGCGCGTTACCGGCTCCTGCCCCCATCCCTGCCAAGCTGGCATCCACACGATCGCACCCTTCTTCTACCGCCACCATCGAGTTGGCAACCCCAAGACTGAGGTTATGGTGCGCATGCATACCGGTTTGCGTTTCTGGTTTCAACACCGCTTTCAAGGCTCGGAAACGGGCTCGGATATCGTTCATATTCATCGCGCCGCCAGAATCCACCACGTAGATGCAGGTTGCCCCGTAACTTTCCATCAGCTTGGCCTGGCTGGCCAGATTTTCCGGCGTCGTCATATGGCTCATCATCAGGAAACCCACGGTATCCATACCCAGCTCACGGGCATAGGCGATATGCTGTTTGGAGACATCGGCTTCGGTACAGTGAGTGGCGACTCGCACCACCCGTGCCCCAGCGTTATAGGCATCCTTCAGATCGTGAATAGTGCCAATACCCGGCAGCAGTAAGGTGGCGATTTTAGCGTGGGTGGTCACATCCGCCGCCGCCTCAATCCATTCCAGATCGGTATGTGCGCCAAAGCCGTAGTTGAAGCTGGAGCCCTGTAGACCATCACCATGTGCCACTTCTATCGAATCTACCTTCGCCGCATCCAGCGCCCTGGCAATGTCCTGCACATTTTGCAGCGTATATTGGTGACGAATAGCGTGCATCCCGTCGCGCAGGGTGACATCCGAGATAGAGATTTTTTTGTCGCTCATAGCCGTTCTCCAGCAACATACGCCATGGCCTGAGCCATACGCTCGGCGGTCGCCAGCGCAGCGGAAGTCATGATATCAAGGTTGCCTGCATAGGCAGGTAGGTAGTGTGCCGCGCCTTCAACTTCCAGAAACACCGAGGTTTTCAGGCCAGAAAAACGACCAATTCCCGGTAAATTAAGCGGTGCATCGGCAGGAATAACATCAAACTGCACTTTCTGCTTCAGGCGATAGCCTGGCACGTAGGCCTGCACGGCCGCCGCCATTTCGTTGATTGAAGCCTCAACCTTGGCTTGATCGACTGATTCACTCAGCACATAGACGGTATCACGCATCATTAAGGACGGTTCCGCCGGGTTCAAAACGATAATCGCTTTGCCCCTCTCAGCCCCGCCGACCACCTCGATCGCCTTGCTGGTTGTTTCGGTAAACTCATCGATATTAGCGCGAGTTCCCGGCCCGGCAGACTTACTGGCAATGGAGGCGATAATTTCGGCGTAATGAACTCTGGCCACCCGTGCTACCGCTGCCACCATCGGGATGGTCGCCTGGCCGCCGCAGGTCACCATATTGACGTTGACCTGGCTGAGGTTTTCCTCCAGGTTCACTACCGGCACGCAATAAGGGCCAATCGCCGCAGGTGTCAGATCGATTAGCCGGATCCCCGGTTTGGCCGCCCGCAGGATGGCATCATTTTTAACGTGTGCGCTCGCACTGGTGGCATCAAAGACAAAATCAATGTCGGCGAATTCCGGCATCTGGATCAGTCCGTTAACACCGGTATGACAGGTTGCAACCCCCATCCGGCGAGCACGAGCCAACCCGTCCGATTCAGGATCGATACCCACCATCACCCCCATCTCCAGATGCTTGGCGTTACGCAGGATTTTAATCATCAAATCGGTACCGATATTGCCGGAACCGACGATCGCCACTTTTCTCTTGCTCATCATTGGCTATCCTCATAGAAGTGGGCCGAAACCGTGCCGACGCCTTCAATTGTTGCCATAAAACTGTCACCTGCTTGTACCGGCACCATCGGGCCCAGAGCTCCGGTCAGCACTACATCACCAGCTCGTAACGGCGTGCCGAGGCTGGCCATTTTGCGTGCCAACCAGACGGCAGCATTGATCGGATGCCCAAGACATTCACTGCCACGCCCGCTAGACACCACCTCGTTATTGCGCGTCATGCTCATACCGCAATGTTGCAGATCCACCTCATCGATCCGACGCACCGGGCCACCCAGCACATACACACCACAGGAAGCGTTATCCGCCACGGTATCGACAAACGCGATCGACCAGTCTTTGATACGGCTGCCCACCACTTCAAGCGCTGGCAATACCCACTCCACTGCGCTACATAACTCATCGAACGTGGTATCGGCATGCGGTAAATCACGATCCAGCACCAACGCAATCTCCGCTTCGATACGCGGCTGCATCACCCGCGAAAATGGAATGCCCTGGTTGGTGCCGTAGCACATGTCGGCAAACAGGGTGCCGAAGTCCGGCTGGTCAACTCCCAGCTGTTGCTGAACCTTGGGATGGGTAAGTCCTACTTTGCGCCCTACCACTCGGCGGCCCGCAGCCTGCCAATGCTGCACGTTCAATTGCTGGATGGCGTAGGCCGCCTCGCCGTTGTCGAGGCCGAGACGTTCGCGCAAGGGCCCAATCACCTTGCCGCTAGCCTCGGACTGCCGTAACGCCTCGGCCAATTGCTCCAGATTGTAATCACTCATCATTCGCTCCCTGATTAATGCTTGAGGAAATCCACAACCATGCGGTTAAAGGTGTCGGCATGTTCCCATTGCGCCCAATGCCCACAGTTGCTGAACACATGCAGCTGTGACCCGGCAATGCCTGCGAGCAGACGCAGCCCGGTATCCATCGGCACAAAGCGATCGTTGCGCCCCCAGACGATCAGCGTTTGGGCTTTGATTTCGCCCAGGCGCGGGCTGAAATCCGGGAACTGCTTCGGATTAACGGACAGGCTCTTGACGAAGTTTTCCAGGTGGTCACGGTGCGCCAGAATATTATCGAGGCGGGTTTTGAACAGCGCTTCGGTCAGATCGCTGGGGTCGTAAACAAAAATGTTCATCATTTTGCGCAAGTTCTCGATGTTTGGCTCGCGATAAAGCCCCTGCAACAGCTTGATCCCTTCCGTTGGCATCGGCACAAAGGGGCTAGCACCACCTGTACCGCCCCCCATCAACACCAGTTTGCCAACGCGCTCAGGCCAGGTCAGGGTAAACGCCACGGCGCTGTGGCCGCCCATCGAGTTCCCCAGCAGATGTACCTGCTGCAGATCCAGCGCATCCACCAGCCCTTTCAAAATGCGCGCATTGAGGTCCGAACGGGAACCGTTACTGACGATTGAATCGCTCTTGCTCCAGCCTGGGAAATCCAACAGGATCACGCGATAACCCGCTGCTACCAGCGGTTCAATATTACGGCTGAAGTTCGCCCAACCGCTGGCTCCGGGGCCGGAACCGTGCAGCATAACCACGGTTTGCGCACCGTTGCCACAGTCGTTGTAATGGATACGCAGGCTGGCTTCACCCTCTTGGATCTGCACGAAGCGGCTGGTATTTTCTTCAGTAAGGTCAAAAGATTGCGATGTCATGATGTTGTTCCTTTATCGTTATTATTTCCGCGGTGCGGCGCTGATTGAGCCGAATCCGGTGATCCACTCAGGAAGCTCGCGGTAATAGCGCCCCTCGGTCTGATAAGGACCAAATGCCGATAGCGCAGCAAAGGCGGCCATCCAGGCTTTAACCTCATGGGTCGAACGGCCAGCGATCGCCGACAGTTCGTCATTGCCCAGCCCGTCCAGTTCCGCCAACTGCCCACCGGAAAGAACGTCCATAAACTGGTTGTCCCAGACCGGGTTGAGAGGATGTAAGGTGCTCTGATCCCGCACAAAAGCACGGGCGGCAGTGATAACGCGGTGCTGGCGTAATTGGCGCTCGTCTGCCGGTAATTGGCGGCCACTGCCCAACAGACGGTCACGCATATGAGCGTCGGCCCCGGCCAACTGAGGTACCGGTGGCTGGTGCGAAAGCCCACCGGAGCCCAGGATCAACACCCGTTTATCGAGGCCACGGGCAAAACGTCCGATAGCTTCCCCCAGCAGGCGCGTACGCTTGAAGCCAGGCAAGGGTGGCGCGACCCCATTGATAAATACCGGCAGCACCGGGCAGTTTGACAGGCCACCGAGCAAATACTCCAGCGGCTGGGCAAAACCATGATCCACCTGCATGCAATAGGAAACCGCAACATCAACCCCTGCATCCAACACAGATTGAGCGCAGGCTTCGGCCAGTTCCGCAGGCACCGGCAGTTCGCCAGCGGCACTGCTGAAGTCTCCAATCGCCGTAGCGGCCATACCAATGCAGAACGGCGGCATGATGTCGTAGAAAAAACCGTTGTAATGATCTGGCGCGAACAGGATCACCAGTTCAGGATCAAATGCCTGGATCCGCTGCCGTGCATCGGCAATGGTTTTTTCCACTTCGGCCAGCACCGCTGGGGCCGGATCAACGTAACCCACCAGCGGGGAATGAGAGAGACAATGGAGATAAGCGTTCATATCAAGCCACCTTGTTTTTAGTCATTAGCGTGTTTAGCGCGGAACGGCTATTCCAGACGGTCCAGGTTCCGGGCGTAAAAGCCCCCCCTCACCTGCTCGCGACACCAGATCAACTCCCTCTCCTGCGTAAGAGAGTGGGGTGAGGAGGGGAAACCGGTTAGCCTTCGCGGGGCTACATCAAGCTCTTTAGTGCCACAAGTGGGTCGGTCAACAGCGTTTCATCAACCGGGGTCCCTTGCTGGATCAACCTGCGCAGATGGCGCATTTCCCGGCCTTGGTTCAGCGTGATGGCCCCCACCAGCCGACCCTCTTGCAACGCAAACCAGATGGCGTTGTGCGCCTCAACGCTGCCGCGCACTAACCAATGTTCACTCTGCATGGCCCCGATAAACTGAATATTGCTGTCGAACTGATCGGTCCAGAACCACACCGGCACCGTGGCCGGTAACGGCTGATCCAACATGGAACAGGCCGCCACCAGTGCCTGCTGGTTGGCGTTATCCCAGGTTTCCAGGCGGACAAATTGATCCCCTTGACGGCGTAAGGTGACATCTCCAGCCGCATAAATATTGGCAACCGAAGTACAGCAATGGTCGTCGACAATAATGCCGTTGGCGGTGGCTAATCCGGCCTGGGTAGCCAGGCGATCGTTGGCTTCAATGCCAATGCCATAAATCACCGCGTCACCCATCAGCCGTTCGCCGTCCTGCAACGTCAGCACCACGTTTTCCTGTTCCAGGGCGGCGTGCTCAATCTGGGCATTAAGGCAAAGACGCACCTGATGTTGTTGATGCAGGCCCGTCAGATAATCCCGCACCGGCGGTGGAGCATTTCGCCCCATCACCATCGCGGCCTGCTCAATCACCGTCACCTCACAGCCACTCTGCTTCGCACTGGCTGCCAGCTCGAGGCCAATGGTGCCAGCACCGACAATCAGGATCCGTTGGTTGGCAGTCAGTACACCACGTAGCCGCCTGGCATCTGCCGCTGTGCGCAAGGTATGCGATTTATCGCCTAACGCATCCAGAGATGTAAGCCGTCGTGCCTTGGCCCCGGTCGCCAACAGCAACCGGTCCCACTCCAATTCTTCACCATCAGCCAACAGCACCGTGTGTTGTAAGGTATCGATCCCGACAACCCGCGTATTGCGGCGCAGGACAATGGCATTCTCCTCATAGAAAGAAGCAGGCAAAATGTCTTGCAACTGCGCAGTGGGCGACAACAACATAGCTTTCGACAAAGGGGGACGTTCGTACGGCATTTCCGGCTCTTCGCCGATTAAGGTAATGCCACCGGTAAACCGCTGTGCACGTAGGGCTGCGGCCGCCATTGCCCCGGCCTGACCGCCGCCGATAATCACTATCTGTTTCATGTTGGCTCCTATAACTGCAATCCGCCCGCCACGTGGCGAATACCCCGAATGGCCAGGCCCGCATCGGCATTGATCATCACGCCGCTCAGCGTCCGGTTGTTACGGCGCGAGGCCAGCATCACGTAAGGGCCGGTAAAATCTTCCGGCACAGGGGAGAATTGCAACGGCAGAATGGCGGCAATCTTTTCCGGCGTCAGCGATTGCATAATCGAGGTGTCCTGCTGCCCAAGCGCCTGTGGACCACGCAAGTCACTGGCCATGCCACAAGGCCCAACGCCATTGACCCGCACCTTGGGGGCCAGTTCATAAGCCAACTGACGGATCAACCCTACGTCAGCATGCTTGCTGGCGGTATACAGCGGGCCACCACCACCGGGATACCAGGCCGCATTGGAAAGCGTGAAGATCATACTGCCGCAAGAGTGGATCAATGCCGGAGCGCTGGCTTTGGCACCCAACAGATAGCCCTTGACGTTAACGGCAAACAGCTCGTTAAAGCCGGACTCTAACTGCTCCGCCGGTGTCGCCAGCAACGAGGCATTATGATCCCAGATACCGGCATTGCCGATAAAACAGTCCAGACGCCCAAAGCGGGACAGCGCCATTGCTACCGCACGCTGATTATCGGCAAAGCAAGTCACGTCCCCCTGCACGGCCACAACCTGCTCGCCAAACTGCTGCTGTAACCGGCTGACCTTTTCCGCTGAACGTTCCAGGGTCGCCACCCTGGCACCTTCCTCAATAAAGCGCGCCACCAGAGCCAGCCCTAACCCTGAGCCGCCACCGGTTATCAGCACTACATCATCTTTGAGATCGGACATCAGGCTTCCTCCGGTAAATCGATGAACACGGCCCCCTCTGACACGGTGACCAGATAGGTTTGCAGCGGCTCCGTGGCGGGCATGCATAGCGCTTTACCGGTTTTCAGGCAAAAGCTGGCCGAATGCAGTGGGCATTCCACGGTCGCGTCATCGTCGATATAACCCTCGGACATCGAGGCATTGCCATGGCTGCAACGATCGTTGATCGCGTAATATTCACCGCCTACATGAAACAGCGCGATCGTCGGCTCAGTATCGAGCCGGAGAGCTTCCCCCTCCGGCAACGCCCCAACAGAACAAGCATGGATTCGTTTCATCAGAACAGGATGCTCATGTTGTGGGAGGTAATAACCACCTGGTCGAGAATAATTTCACGCCCGCACAGCCCCCAGCCCTCTTCGGTTGAACGGCGGCGCAGCAGGTCGGTGCGGGTGCCAACGTAGAAGGTTTCGTCGCGCTCTTTTTGCGACCGGTAAAGCAGGTAGTTAACCCTTACGGAGAACACATCGGCCTGCGCCGTTTCGCTGATAATGCAGTTGCTGACCATATGGCGAGTACGGGACGGAGGCTCTTCAGCCCAGGCCATTCCGGTTTCCAGGCGAGCGATCCGGCGTTCCAGCTGTGATTTGGTGTCGTTGAAAATCCAGGTGGTCGGCGGTTGCACCCCTTTACGTCGATCGCGGGTCTGCGCATTAACCATAGTGCGCATGGTGTAGCTCAAATCGTCGTCAAGCAGTTCCAACCAGGCGCGGAACGCCCAGTCATCCAACAGGGCGGCTTCGTGGTAGAGAAACTGGGTAATCTGATGCTGGAGTTCCATAGAGATCGGATGGCTCATTTCATCACCTCCTGCTGGTAGGCTGCGGTTTTCTCTTGGACTTCCTGCCAGGTTTCGCTGCTCAGCAAATCCGCCCAACGTTGGTACATGCCGCGCGCGGCGGTTTCGGAAAAGATGTAGTTGGTAATGCCGGGAATACCGTCTTCACGGCGTTTTTCCTGCTTCAGCCCCATCTCCAGGCACAATGGATTGTTGCGGGCCTGGTGGCCTTTGAGCAGTTTCTGGATCTCAGCCCAGTTTTCCGAATCATCCTGCTCAAGGAAACCGGCAGGGCCAAAGGCTCGGGTAGCGCTGTTTTCAAACGCCGCTTTGGTTTCCGGCGAGGCGGCCTTGTCGGCAATACAGAATGCCCAGACTTCTACCTGGTCCGGCCCGCGTGGATGCCAGACGCGCAGGGTGGCGGTGCCATTGAGCCAGGAGAGGGTGGGGAAAATATTGTTATGCCCAGCCAGACGCAGGGCACGGATTTTGCCCAAACGCTGCTCGGCTTCGGGGTAACTTTCCCGGTAGTAGCGCGAGACTTCGCCATCAACCCACACGTTGGCGTCCGGTTTTTCGGTAAAGAAGAAGCCACAGCCGTGGCCGTCCTGGCCGAATTGCACCGCGTCTTTGGCGGTTTCCCATACCGGGCGCGGGGTTTGGTCATTACCCAGTTTTTTATCGCTGCCGTCCTGCATGCCGCCCAAGACCTGTACCGCCGAGACATGGCTGAACAGGGCATGATACTGATCGCTGGCGAACTGCTCGGCCGGGAACTTCCAGTTGCAGTTAATGACCCACTTCTGCACACCACCGACAATTTCGGTGCCACCTTCCCGCCGATCCAGCAAACCATCCAGATACCAGGCCATATCCCCCAGATATTCTTTGAGTGGCGGAGCACTGGTATCCCAGTTGCCAAATATCAGGCCTTTATAGCTTTCGACACCGGGCACTTCCTTCAGCCCCCAATGCGATTTGCACAGTCCTTGCGGGTAGGCACGTGGCTCTAACGGCACCTCGACCAATTCGCCATCGATGCCATAAGACCAGCCGTGGTAAGGACAGGTAAAAGCGCGGGTATTGCCGCTGTCCGCGTAGCTGACACGCATTGCACGGTGGCGGCACTGGTTGAGAAACGCCTTGATGGAGCCATCTTTCTGACGGATAACGACTACCGCGTCTTCCCCCATGTAGGTGTTAAAGAAATCGCCGGGTTTGGGGATCTGACTTTCATGGGCCAGAAACAGCCAGCAGCGGCCAAATATACGCTCCAGCTCTAATTGATAAATGTCCGGATCGGTATAGATCCGTGGCAGAACTTGCCCATTCCGGGTGTCGATCAGGCTATAAACATCTAATTTTGCGTTGGTGGTCATATTATTTGATCCTCATCCAAGAGATGTATTGACCTTCGTAGGGGTTACGCAAAGGATGTTGCTTTCCAGTTACTATTTTGTGAAATAGTAAAAAACGACCGTACCAGACATTTTTTCTATGATGGGAGAAAAAGGCATGGAGCTAAGACACTTACGTTATTTTGTCGCGGTAGCCGAAGAACTCAATTTCACCCGGGCCGCCGAGAGGCTACATACGTCGCAGCCTTCATTGAGCAGCCAGATAAAAGATCTTGAGGGTTGTGTGGGCGCGCCATTATTAATCAGAAATAATCGCCAGGTTTCGCTAACCCGCGCCGGAGAAGTATTTTTACATCAGGCGATCAATATTCTTGAATTGTCAGAGCAGGCAAAACAGTTGGCGCGCAAGGCCATGGAACAACAGGTTCGGCTGATCATTGGCTTTGTGCCCTGTGCGGAAGTGAACATCCTGCCTGACGTTCTGCCCCAGTTACGCCTGCGGCTACCGGCGTCCAGTATCGAACTGGTGAGTATCATTACCACTCAGCAAGAAGATAAGTTATTGAAAGGAGAGATTGACGTTGGTTTTATGCGCCGCCCGATTATCAGTAATCAACTGAACTACCGGGTGGTTTATCGTGAGCCCTTGGTGGTGGTGATGCCCATTGATCATCCACTGAGTAAAGAATCGCAGCTAGAGCCGCAACACCTTGATGGCGAGAATTTTATCAGCACCGATCCGGCCCACTCCGGCGCGTTACACCAGATGGTGACTGCCTACCTCGCCGAATCCCACAGCAAGCCCAAGATCGTGCAGGCAGCAACCAACATTCTGGTCACCATGAATCTGGTAGGAATGGGGCTGGGCCTGTCTATTGTGCCGCGCTATGTCAGCCATTTTCAGTCATCGAACGTGGTCTTCCGCCCGCTACCGGCCAGTGCACCACAGATTGAATTATTGATGGCATGGCACAGAGAGAACAGCAGCCCGGCGCTGGCACAAATGATTGACCTGGTGGAAGAGCAACCTGAGGTTTAGCTGTATCGAGCCTGCTTCTCCTTCAAGTGGCCACCTCGGTTTTAGTGATTTTTGCCCCCCCCTCCACAAGGTCACATAGTGACTTATGGCAAAGAATACAGAGCTCGCCATTATGAAAATGGGTACCACACAGTGGTTCCTCATCTAGCACTCGTTATCTCAGCTCATGTTTAGTGGCTGATTTTCGCCAAATCGTCTGCCGAGAGGCCGGTCAATTTCATCACCTGGGCGCGATCGAAGCCATCAGCCAGCATGGAACTCGCAATTTTCAGGACCGCCTCCCGACCTTTCTCAATACCTATCTCGATACCTATCTCAATACCTTGTTGTTTGAGATATTCTGCAATAGTCATCAATTCCTCCTCGTGCTGTGGTGCACGCCTCGCCAACTCGTGGATCAATACACCCGGTTCAGTCGTGCTCCCCACCTGCAACATATAGTTAATCAACGATATGAGTTGCTCTTTGGTAGTGTATCCGGCCAGCAATAATGTGACCAGTTGTTCCTTGAGTTCAGCCAGATCACGTAGGCGCACGTGCTTTTGCAACAGTTCAAGAATGGCCATACGGCGATGTTGCATGATGTCATCGTCTGGAATGATGGTGACATCAACCAAAGGAAAATGGCCTGCATAGAGCTGCCTGGCCAGCTCGGGTTCACTGAATTCCTCTAGCCAACTCATGGTATAGGGATAAGGCGTCACCTGACCGTGATAAAAGAGCATTGGGATAACCAGCGGAAGCTGGTCATGACCCGCTTCCAGATGGCGATGCATCGCGGCAATGGCATAGCGTACGAGTCGAAATGCCATGTGCTTATCGGGTGAGCTTTGATGCTCAAGCAAAACGTACACATAACCGTCCCCCTGCTCCGTGTGCAACGAATAGAGTACGTCGGAGTAGTAAGCACGCAGGCCACTCTCGATAAAACTACCAGATTCTAGTTTTAGCGTATTCAGATCGCAAAATTGCAGCAAGGCAGGCGGCAAGTGCAATTCCAGAAAATCTCGGGCCGTATCTGGGTGAGTCAGAAACTGTTTAAATACCGCATCGTGCAGTGTAGGAGTGGCTTTTTTCATGTTGGTCATCCTGGACTTAACATAAAAAACCTACCACAGGCATTCGCCCACTCACATTATGACAGTATTTATATGGAATCTGACTCGCATGCGGGCGCCCCTACGATGCCTCTTTGCGCACTACGTTGACCCGCCAGATACCAAAGCACACCAGCACCAGCGCCACGGCATAACGCCATTCCGTGATGCTTTCCTGTAAGAAAATGGCCGATAATACCGCACCGGAAACCGGGATCAGGAAGTTGAACGGCGCAATCATGCCCACGCGGTTATATTTCAGCAGCAGGCTCCAGAGCGCAAAAGCAACCGAGGACAGCAGCGCCAGGTAGCCCAGGATCGTCACCGATGCCCAGCCGTGGAACTCTAACCGGCCCCCCGCCAGATATCCCCCAACCGTCAGCATCACACCGCCGATGGCCAGTTGCCAGCCGGTCATGATCGTCGGATCGACGGTCTGCGAAATGCGCTTGCCATACAGCGTAGCGGCCGAAAGGATAAACGCGGCGATCACCACAAAACCGTCCCCCAGCCAGCTAAAGCTGAAGTCCATCAGTTGACTGTTGAAGTTCACCACCATCACCCCGGCAAAACCCACCACGCAGCCGACGATTTTATTCATGCTAAGACGATCGTTTTTATAAATGAAATGCGCCAGCAACACGCTAAAGAAGGTGCCGGTCGCATTCATGATCGATCCTTTTACCCCAGTGGTGTAGGCCAGACCGATATAGAAGAAGACGTATTGCAGTGCCGTTTGCGTGCTCCCTAACACCACCAACTGTGAATACTGGCGTCGTGACAAACGGCCGATGGGCTTACCCTGCAAGATGGCAAACAGCAGTAATAAGGCCCCTGCAATCACAAAGCGGTAACCGGCAAAGACGATCTTGCCGGGGAGATCGTCGGTGGCGATCTGGAAAATGTCATAACCGTTTTTAATCGCCGGGTAGGCACTGCCCCACAGCAAACAGCAGAAAGCCGCACACAGCCAAACGAACTTCGGCTGGGTAAACAACGACAGGTTAGTCTTCACGCCCCTTTCCTTTCAAAAAATTAAAATCCCGTTTCATAATTACGTATTATCCGTAAAAACAAAAAAATAGCCCGTTGTTTAATCAATAATCTGGCTGAGCCATTCTCTGTCACAACGCGTTATGATAGGGGCAAGAAAATCAAAGTTCAGGAGAGCATGGCGTGTCTACCGCAACCTTTAGTCGTTTAACCTCCCTTCTTGACCAGCAGCAGGCGCGCTATCGCGTGGTTGAGCATCCCACGGCAGGGAAATCCGAAGAAGTCGCCAAGATACGCGGCACCCAGTTGGGGCAAGGGGCGAAAGCGTTGGTGTGCCACGTCAAGGGCAACGGCATCAAGCAGCACGTGCTGGCCATACTGCCCGCCGACCAACAGGCCGATCTCGGCGCGTTGGCGCAGGGTGTTGGCGGTACTCGCGCCTCACTGGCCAGCCCGGTTGAAGTCGACCAGCTGACCGACTGCGTCTTTGGCGCGATCCCGCCGTTCAGCTTCCACCCGGATTTGCTGCTGGTGGCCGACCCGCTGCTGTTTGAGCGCTTTGACGAGTTGGCCTTTAATGCTGGCACGCTGGAGCGTTCGCTGATCCTCAACGCTGGAGATTATCAGAGGATTGCTCAGCCTAGATTGGTGAATTTCATTCGCATGGAGTGAGCTCCGGCCCCCTCACCCCAACCCTCTCCCCCAGGAGAGGGAGTTGCTACGGCGTTATCGTTATGTGCAGAGTTTAACTTTAATATATTGATATATAGGATAAATAAATTAGCCAACAGGTGGCACGTACGGTCCCCTCTCCCTTTGGGAGAGGGTTAGGGTGAGGGGAAATCGCTCAATTTTATTGATTCTGTAACAGCAGCTTGGCCATATTGATAGCCTCAATCAGCTGTGGCCGGTTAACCCGTGGTGACTGGCTGTCCAACAGGCGTTGCCATAAGCTTATCGCCTTGGCATATTCCGTATGCATAAAGGCATCGGCAGCAAGTAACATCAGCGCCGAAACCTCATCCTTATCCAACGCCAAAGCCTTTGCTATATTGCTCTCCACCTGCGGGGTAATACGCTGGCCTGCCTGGTAATAAAGCACCGTTGCCAACGCCGAGTAAAGTTCAGCATTCGCCCCGCGTAGAGCCAATGCCCGCTGATAGGCCGCCTGCGCATCGGCAAAATTATCGTAAAACAGATAATATTCCCCCAGCTGTGCCCACAACACGCTGTCCTGCGGTGACTGGTCGATCTTCTGCTGTAACTGCTGAAACTCGCTTTCGGCCTGCTGATGAGGCGTGAGCGGTTGGACGGGCAAGCTGCGCTTATGCTGTTCGGCCAACACGGTAACCGGACGGCCGCTGGCCACATACCAACCCGCGGAAAGGCCAAGCACCAGCACGATAAACAGCAGAGGGAAAGAACGCGATTTCATTCCGCTTTCCTCCGCCGCCATAACACCAGCCCAATCGCCCCTAACATCAGCGGTGGCAGCCCCCAGAGTAACAACGTCGAGGGCTCAAAAGCCGGTTGGTAGCGGACAAAGTTACCGTAGCGTGCCGTCATAAAACTCATGATTTCCGCCTGCGTTTTGCCTTGTTCGGTCATGGCAAATACCTCATGGCGCATGGCGACCGCCGCAGGGGCATTGGACTCCAGCAGGCTCTGATTCTGGCATTGCGGGCAACGGATCTGGCCTGCCACCGTCAGCGCCTGCTCCTGCATTTCCGGCGAGGTGAATGCCCAGGTATCGACGATCTGGGCCGCCAGCGGCAACGTGATGCTCCCCCACAACAACAGAGCAGTTAACCAGCGCATGCTTGCCTCCTTTGCCAACCGGCGGCCAACACGCCAATCATCATCAACGCCCCACCCCACCAGATCCAACGGATGCCGGTCTGCACATAAAAGCGCATGGCATAACGCTGCTCGCCACTTTTTTCGCCCATCACCACGTACCAGTCATGGAAAGCGTTCCAGTCGATGCCTGGCTCAAACATCTGTTGGCGGCGGGCGGTGTAAAACCGCCTTTCAGGCGTTAACTGGGCCACGGGCTTGCCTTGCTGGGTAACCTCAATCACCGCCTGTTCACTGGTGAAATTAGCCTGAGCCTGTAGATCTACCGAACGCAGCGTAAATTGGTATCCCGCCAGGCTGACCGTCTCGCCCACGGTGACGTTCAGGCTGATTTCATGGCGTTGCAGCGCCGAACTGGCAATGCCTAATGCCGTCAGCAGCACTCCTGCGTGAGCGATCCACTGGGCATAACGCCGCCGCCTGAATCCGCCGTAACACATCAATACCAGCCCCAGCAGCCCAAACGGCAGCAGCACCAGATTGAAATAAGGCGCGCCAACCGAGATCTGCCCCCACCCCATTATCCGATAGAGCATCGGGTACAAAGTCCCCACCAGCACGATCAGTGCGGCGGAACTGAGAAGCAACAACGCGCCGAGCAATGCAGGTTTCACCGGGGACATAACGGCTTTCCCCCGGTTGGCACGTAATGCATAAATCAAAAACGATGAACCACTAAGGAACGCAAACAGGATAAACAGCGGCAATGCACGCTGCTCATCCAACGCAAAGGCGTGCACTGAAACCAGGATGCCAGAACGCACAATCAGGGTGCCCAGCAGGCTGAGAACAAAGGTGCCTAACGTCAGCAATAGCGACCAATGCCGCAATCCTCCGGTACGCTGGCCGACTGCCAAACTGTGTAACAAAGCGGTCGCGGTCAGCCAAGGGAGCAGTGAAGCATTCTCAACCGGATCCCAGAACCACCAACCACCCCAGCCCAACTCGCTGTAAGCCCACCAGGACCCCAAAATAATCCCGGCAGTGAGGAAACACCAGGCCGGTTTGGCCCAGCGCAGGCACTGGCCGGCAATCTCGGCGCTAAACTCCCCTTGCAGCAAAGCAGCAAGCATCAGAGCACTACAGGTGGCAAACCCTGCATAGCCCAAATAGAGCAGCGGAGGGTGCAGGATCAGGCCGATATGTTGCAGCATCGGGTTCAGATCGCGCCCTTGAACCGCGGCGGGAAAGAGCCGAACGAAAGGATCGGAGAAGAACAGGATGAAAAGCAGAAAACAGCCGACGATCAACGCCAGAATGGCCAGCGTGAGCGGCTGTAGTGAGCGCATCGATTTAGGGCTGAACAAGGCAAAGCAGGCAGACCAACCGGCCAGGCACAGCAGCCAGAGCAGCAGCGAGCCTTCGTGCCCACCCCACAGCGCCCCAGCCTTCATCAGCGGTGGCAACTGGCTGTGACCATGCTGTGCTACGTACATGACCGAGAAGTCATTTTGCAAAAACAGCTGTAGCAGAATGGCGAAAGACAGTGCGATTAACACAAAAATGCTCAGGCTCCAGCCACGCACTGGCAACAGCCCACCCCAACGGCGATCCATCAACGTCAACAGCGTAATGCCAGCCAGCAGCAGCGACGCCGTGCAGGCCAGCAATAACGCAATAAATCCCAGCTCGGGTAACCACAACACATCTACCGCCTTATTCTCTTCTATCTGTCCTGCTCTACCCTATGGATTTCAAGTCGGCCGCTCATGCGCATCCCTGCGCTCGCGGCATTCGTACATCCTTGTACAGCACTACCAGGCGACAAGCTTGTTCATCCCCAGGAGCTTACTTTTAGTAAGTGACTGGGGTGGGCAAGTGCAGGTAACAACGCTGCGGCTTGAAAGACGACGGGTAAGCACTCAGGCAACCGTCATCTGCCCGGCATACAGAATAAAATAACGCAGCAACAGCACGCCACACAGGCTAGCGCCGCTGATCAACAGGATATGGAAATGCGCTTTCCCCCAGCCCAGAGCTTTCAGCAGCAATGGCATAATCAGCCCGCAACCAACAACGCCCAACCAGAACCACCAGGACCAGAACCCACCGCCAAGCGTGGCCGACAAGGCACGGAGTTTGCCGTCATCCCCCAGCCACAGGCCGATGAAGAACGCCGCCAGCAGGAAGATCTCCAGCCACACCACCGGCGTCTCCAGGCGATGCAGGAAATGCACTTCCCGGCTGTGCAGATGACCTTTGGGTCCGAAGGCCGCTACCAGCAGAGCCACCGCGATCCCGGACGAAACGCCAGAGAACAGGAACAGCACCGGTAACAACGGGTTATTCAGCATCGGGTACGACTTCAGCGCCGAGAGCAGGAAACCGGTATAAGCCCCCAACAGCACCGCCAACACCAACATTACCGTTTCTATTGGCCGCAACAGCGGCAGCAAGCGTTGCAGCAGGCGTGGGATCACCGACAACTTTGGCAACCAACGCTGTTGCAGCGCCGCCACCTCGTCACGGAAGATCAGCGCCAGCCAGACCACCAGCACCACCATGTAGACTTGGAACAGCATCACCCCCATAGACATCACCGAGGTGAAGCTATAGTGGAACATCAGTTTCCAGAAGGTCCACGGACGGGTCAGGTGGAAAATCAGGATCACCAGCCCAAGCATGACCGAGGTTGGTGCGATAAACAGCGTGGTTAACATCACCCGGCTGTTTGAGGCCCCCTCCTCTGGATGATAACGGCGCAACAGGATAGCCAGGGTGACCAAACCGGCAGAGATGCCGATCAGGAACAGGTAAATCGCAATGGGCCAGTCCCAGACCAGAGAGTCAAAATGAAAGGCAGAAGTCATTGACTTGTCTCCCCATATTTAAACGGCACGCGATACATTTTTGGCCGTGTCCCCAAGGCTATCTTGTAGCGATAAGTGGTCTTTTGCTGCAGCAGACGCGAAATATCACTGTGTGGATCGTCGAGATTGCCAAAGGTTAATGCCTTGGTGGGGCACGACAGTACACAGGCTGGCTGCTTGCCCTGCCGCAGGTTGGTCTTGCGGCAAAAATCGCATTTATCCGCCGTTTTGCTCACCGGATGAATAAAGCGTACCCGGTAAGGGCACGCAGCGATGCAGTATTGGCAACCGACACAGAGATCCGGGTTCACGTCGACAATGCCGCTGGCGGCATCGATAAACGAGGCCCCCGTTGGGCAGACATGCACACAGGGAGCATCATCGCAATGCTGGCACGAATGGCGGAAAAACCGGTATTTCACGTCCGGAAATTGGCCTATCGGTTCGCTACGGACGATCTCCAGGCGTGAAACGCCCACCGGCACCTGATTGACTTCGCGGCAGGCATCGATACAGGCGGTACAGCCGATGCAACGCGACTCATCGTGGATCATGCCGTAACGGATGCCATTGACGTTCATGGTGCGCGCCAGCAGCTTTTCCGCCAGGGTCGAGCCAGCCGCCAACACGCCAATGCCTACGATAAAACGGCGCCGTGAGCAGCTCATGGCTGCCCCTTATCCAGCCTTACGGACGCTGGATTAAACGCGGGATCATCCTGTTGTTGACGGTGGCAGTCCACGCAGAGCTTGATCCGCCCCTTGTCGTTCAGCCCCTGTACCTTATCTTGCTGCGGGTGCAAGGCATGGCAGCTGGCGCAGCTCACCTTGGCCAAATGCACATCATGTGGCCAGAAGGCTTTTTGCAATGTCTCTGGCAAATGGCAGGACAGGCAAACGCTGTTTTGCTGTTCCACGCCGAACATCGGCTCGTTGAAACGCATCACATCCTTCACGCCCTCACGGTGATGCAGCGAAGGTGAACCGTGACAGTTAGTGCAGGTCAGTGGCAATTTGTTATTCGGGTTAATGGCTCCCGCATGTTTACCGTGCATCGCATTTTGTTGCGGCTTGTGGCAGCGCAGGCAGGCCTCATCCGGATTACGTTGCAAGGTGACTTCCGCCGATTTCTGTTGAACAGCGGGGCTGTCGGTCTGGGCCGATACCGGTAACACTGTCAGCCAAAGGCTACAGGCAAGCACCCCGGTAGTTAATAACGAACGCAGTACGCTCATATTGACTCCATTTGTTTACGCCCCGCACACGGGGCGGAGGGGTTATTTGCCTAACAGCCCGGTTTTACGTGCCTGTTCTTCCCACTGCGGTACCACCGTCTTGAGGAATTCCTGCTTTTCGGCGTTCAGCTGCGGCATGTCCATACCGAGCGCCAACTGAGCCTTTTCCTTGGTGGAAATGTCTGGCAGTGGGATTTCAGTGGTGATGCCCTTGGTCGCTAGCAGACGGATCAACTGAGTCCGAGCCTGTGCTGCCTGATCGAGCGCGGTGCCCAAAATGCGCAATGCAACTTCTGGCGCATGCATTTGAATACCGTGGGAAGCGATGGCAAAGTCCCAACGCCACTGTGCATGACGGATATGGGTCAGGATCGGTTTCATCTCTGCTTCGGTAGCTCCGGCATCCCAGGCTGCTTTCGCCTCAAAGTGCGCGTGGACCAGTTGGTCTTCCACCTTCAGCTTGATTTCGTTGATGTCTTGCTTACGTTTTTCCACCACCGCCTGCATGCTGGCTTTATCCTGGGTGTGGCAGTTCTTACAGGTCTGCTCGAAGTTATCGAACGGATTGCCAATTTTGTGATCGGTATAGATTTTGCCTTGGGCGTTTTGCACTTTCGGCATATGACAGTCGATACAGGTAACGTTGTTCTTGCCATGAATACCCGCGCTCCAGGTTTCATATTCTGGATGTTGGGCTTTTAGCATTGGCGTCTTGGACAGCGGGTTGGTCCAGTCGGAAAATTCGATGTTGTCGTAATACACTTCCATGTCATCAACCGTGGTGCCCTTGTCCCAAGGGAATTTCACCGCTTTGTCTTTACCATCAAAGTAATACTCAACGTGGCACTGCCCACACACCATCGATTGCTGGTCGAAGCGGCCTGCCTGATCAAACGGCTTGCCGATCGTCTGCATAGCGCGAGCCGCATAAGGGCGGGAAAGTTGCAGCGCAGGTTTACCGGCGGCAAAATCAGCGGAAGCGGTATTGTGGCAGTCCGCACAGCCGAGGTTATTGACGATTTCCGGCCCGCCACGCGCCCATTTACCATGGAAATAACTCGCTTCGCCCTGTTCGGCGATCACCCTGGCAACGTCCGGGCTTTTGCAGCTCCAGCAGGCCATTGGCAACGGACCATCTTCTGCCGTTTTCGGGGCGCCGGTACGCAAGGATTCACGGATATCCGTGATGGCATAGGCATGTCCACGCGGCTTGTTGTAATCCTTGGCAAACGGGTATCCGGCCCAAAGAATGACCAGACGCGGGTCGCCAGCCAAAGCGTCTACCCGATCGGACTGCTCGGAAGTCGCCTGCCAGGACTTATATTGGTCAGGGTGAGGTGCAGAGAAGGTTTCATTCTTGGCTTCAACCTTCTGCGGCGTGGCGGCAGGTGTCGCATCTGCCTGTGCCGAGAAAGAGAGAAAAACCGCGTACATCCCTGCCAGAAATAGCATCAATAACTTGCTTACCTTATTCATAAGCATCCCATCCATTTTGCCTGCTTGAGAGCAGTGCTTTTATTAGTCGTTAAGTTCTTGTTAGAACAGATTTTCGCCATTACACCGTGCGTAGGGATACCATAGACCCCACAAAAAATGTTGTCTTTGGTCAAGTTCCGGCAGGTTGTTCAGTTGTTGATTGAATTTTGCGAGGCAGCGCAAACTCGAACTAACTCTAATTAGTTATTGAAAGATAACGGGTTGGATGAGGGAAACAAAATGATGACACATACTCGATGTTCCCTCCTCCCCCAAAAATGAGAGGGACTAGTTCAGAGCAGTCGTCAGATACGGAAGGTAATCTGCGGAATGTCTACCTCGGCCATTGCGTGCAAAAAAACTGCATTTTTTATTGACTGACCGTCAGTCAATAAATACCGTAGCGCTACTCCATACGCAAAAGAGGGATTTATTATGGTACGTACAGTGAAAACGCCAGAGGTGCGCCGGGCTGAAATTTTGCAGGCGGCAAGCGAGCTGTTTCAGGAAATCGGGTATGAGTCGACCTCTGTTGATTCCATTGTCCGCAGCGCTGGCATCGCCAAGGGGACGTTTTATTACTACTTCAAATCCAAAGATGAAGTACTGGCAGCGTTGGCACAGCAACTGTGTGCCGAGATGGTTGCCCGCTCACAAATCATTGCCGACGATCCGCAACTGGGGGCGATTGAAAAGTTCTGCGCCATCATCGCCGCGCAGAATCAAACCGTAGAAGCCGGGCAGGCTTTGGTTGAGGACTTACACCGCCCGGAGAACCGCGCATTACATGAGCGCAGCAATATTGAAACGGTGTTGGCCTTTGGGCCGATCCTGGCAACAGTGGTGGAGCAAGGAAACCAGGAAGGCGTTTTTCAAGTTGATGATCCGCTATCGACGGTGCAGTTCATTCTCGCCGGTTCGCTGTTCCTGTTCGGCCACCAGATGTTTAGCTGGACGCCCGAAGAGCAAGCCGCGCGTATACAGGCCATGCTGTTGCTGATTGAGCGCGCCTTCGGTGCCGCTGCCGGGTCTTTTGCCGCCGTTTTAGGGGCCAGTATTCAAGGAGAGGAATAAGCGATGATCCCGGTAATCCGTTATTCTCCGCTGCGCTTTTTTGGTCTGGTTTTTGCGTTTTCATGGTTAGCGTGGGCCTTCGCAGCCTATCTGAGCCATTTACCGGATAGGCAACAGTCGGCGTTATTTGTAGCTCTGCTGGGATTACTTGGCCCAGCCCTGGCAACAGGGGTGATGATATGGACAGCCAAAGACCGGCGGTTGTGGAGGGATATTCGCTGCAGGGTATTTTCTTTGGCAGGGATAACGCTGGGCCGCACGCTAACCATGTTGGGATTAATCCTGCTGCCGTTACTGATGGCCATTTGGCTGTCAGTACGGCTAGGTTTGAGTACCACCCAGTTTGCTTTTTCCAGCGGTTTTCTGGCCATGCTACCGTTGGCACTGATCGCTTCAATACTAGAGGAACTGGGCTGGCGCGGTTATGGCGTCGATAGCTTAAGGGGCCGTTGGCCAATGTTGCTGCCCACCTCGTTGATATTTTTTGGGCTATGGGCACTCTGGCATTTACCCTTATTCTTTATTGCAGATACCTATCAGCATCAACTATGGCAGGCCGGGGGAATATACGTTACCAACTTTTTTATCAGCATGTTTCCTGCCGCCGTGCTGGCCAATTGGTTCTACTATCGTTGTCAGCGTAGCATTCCGGCAGCCATTTTATTTCACTTTACCCTAGTGATGATGGCAGAGCTTATGCAGGTCGCACCGTTGACCAAATGTATCTGGACAGCCCTATTATTGCTGATAGCCACCTTACTGATTGCCATTGAACAGGAGCTATTTTTCAAAGAGTAAGCAATATTAGTTCATTAATACCTTAATAAGAATGTAATTTCAGTTATCGGCTCATTAGAAGCTGATGGCAACCTTTTGACCTAAATCTGGGATATCTATCATGATGGAATATAATTTTATATCTATTCGCAAGCCACTATTTTCAGTTAATGCCCTTTCGCTGACAGCCATATTACTAACGGGCAATGCCTATGCTGGCGATTGGTCGGTAGGTGCTGGGGTACTGGCAGAACAGTTACCCTATCGCGACTATGATGCACAATATATACCGCTACCGATTTTGACTTATCAAGGAGAGCAGTTTTTTATTAACGGCCAAGGGATCGGCATTAATCTACTGAGTTCTGAGAAGCACAATCTGCATTTGGCGGTTAACTACTCTCCGCTAAGCTTTAAGCCTGCGGATAGCGACGATCCGGCGATGAAGAAACTGGATAAGCGGCGAGCGACCGCCATGGCGGGCATCGGGTATCAGTATCATGCCGATTGGGGGAGCATCAACGCTGATATTGCAACCGACGTGCTGGGCTATAGCGACGGCGTAATTGCCGATGTCGGCTATCAGTACCGCTTCCAGTTTGGCAAATTACAACTGGTTCCCGGTTTCGGTATGCGCTGGCAAAACCGCGCCTTCAATAATTACTATTATGGTATCAGCGAACGGGAATCGCAACGCAGCGGGATGCAACAATACCAGGCGAAAAGCGGCGTCACATCTTACATTTCTCTCGCCAGCTATTATGCCATTAATAACGACTGGCAGCTGTTCCTGATGGGATTTAATGAACAGATGAGCGACACGGTGAAAGATAGCCCGATGACCGATCGTGATTATAGTATCAATGCAGTGGCTGGCGTTTTATATAGCTTCTGATCGACCCACTATTTTATTTGATAAACCAGCGATGGATCCCAATAATCATTTATGGGAAGGGACTGTTTTGCCATAACCCACTGCACCTTAATTTGTGACTAGCCAGCGTTTAAGGTGCAGTTTACTTTCTGCCAGGGTAAGGGGATTTTAGGCACCAAGATCCCCGAGTCACTCCCGATAAAGCAAATCCCCATAAATCCCGGTCAGCACCCCACCCGGAGCGAACTGCTTTTTGATCCACTGGGTGACCTGCCCGGTTGCCGCATGCTGTGTCGCCAGCAACATGCTGGAATCCTGCCGTGGGTTATGAATGGCGCGGGTTGCCAACAGCCCCTCTGCTACCGGTTCACGCGCCATATATTCCGGTAAGAAACCAATCCCCTCCCCTAAAATCTGGCATTGGCACTTGGTGTTAAAATCCGGCACCAGGATCGCTTCCTGCCCGTGCAGCAACCACCCCACTTTCTTGTTGATGGTATGCGCGGTGTCTTCCACCATGATGTTGGGATAAAGCCGCAGCTGGCTCTCTGAGATCGGCTCTGGCATAAACGCCAATGGATGATCGGGCGCAATGGCGAACACCCAGCGGATGGCGCCAATTTCGGTGTAATCAATGCCACCGCCGTCCAGCAACGTATCCGGTGCGCCAATAGCGATATTGGCCTGGTTGTTGATGATGGAATCCCAGACGCCGTTGTATACCTCGGTGGTCACCGTAATGTGGCAGGTGGGGAATTGCTTCTTCAGCACCTGTAACAGCCGGGCGGTATGCCTTGGGGTGTAGAGCAACTGATTGATACAGATGCGCACCCGCGCCTCGATACCCTGCGAGATGGTATCAATACCACGCTTGATGGCATGGAAGTCGTTAAGCAGATCGGTCGCTTTACGGTAGAAGTAAAAACCGGACTCGGTGAGTTCGATGCTGCGCGTGCTGCGGTTAAACAGTACGACGTCCAACCCGGTTTCCATCCTTTTGATGGTATAGCTGATGGCCGAGGTCGTCAGATCCAGTTCCTTGGCCGCCTTGCTGAAGCTGCCAAAACGCGCCGTGGTGGTAAATGCCAACAGATTTTCTTCGGTAAAAATAGAATTCATGACCCCTCCTCCCCCCTGGACGCATTGTTGAATGTATTTGTAAATCCTATGACACGCAACCAGTATTGAACAAAATTTAACACTGCGATTACAACTGATTTGAAGACAATCACACTTCTGATTATTAGTTTAGAGCCTGATGTGGCGGGAGGTGAAAGCCCATTCCCCACAGGGACGTTTGCCGTGGCAAAAGGCGCAAAACATAAGAGAAAGATTGCGCCGCCGCACAGTTTGTCTTTATTGTTGAATTATTTTCAATAATTACACCCTTTGCGATGAATGATTCTTAAGCGGATGTTTTTATCCAGCATCTATTGCTATTCTCAGTAGCAATGAAAGCATCCAAAGCCCACTGGAAAAATAGGGAGCCAGAATATGTCTGATAAGGCGCTAATCACAGAATTTCTTTTTGCAGCGGAACAGGGCGACAGCGACGCGCTGAAAAATTGCCTGAGTAAAGGGGCAGATATCAATGCCACCAACCGCCAAGGCCGCACCGCAATTACGCTTGCCAGCTTGAATAAACATTACGACTGCGTAGAATTATTAATCGCTGCCGGTGCAGACATTGATAAGCAGGATCAGACCTGTTTTAACCCCTTCCTGCTGAGCTGCCTGAATAACGACTTAACGCTACTACGTCTGGTATTGCCAGCAAACCCGGATTTGGACCGTTTAACACGCTTTGGCGGCGTGGGGATTACCCCGGCCAGCGAAAAAGGTCACGTCGATATTGTACGTGAATTGTTAACGCGTACCGAAATTAACGTCAACCACACCAATTTTGTCGGTTGGACGCCGCTGCTGGAAGCCATTGTGTTAAATGATGGCGGCGCGAAACAGCAAGAGATTGTCAAATTACTGCTCGATCACGGTGCCAATCCTCATATGACCGACAAATATGGTAAATCGCCTCTGACGCTGGCCCGCGAAAAAGGCTATCACGAAATTGCTGAACTGCTGGTTGCCGCCGGCGCTTAACCGAGGAGAAATGCCATCGCACAGCCGCAACGGCAGTGCATTACAGCGTTATCGGCGGAGGTGGCGTTCCCCCGCCAGAGGCTAAGTGGGCAGGTCGAACAGGTTTTTTCACGCGCGGTAAACCTGTTCGTTCCCGAGCAGAACATGCTCTACACGTTATTAAGCGACGAGTACGATAACGCCCCCAATAGTTGCCGCATAGCGCTCAGGCACTGTGACCAGATATTTAGCCCAGGAGATCGCGTCGAGTTTTCTCAGGGCAGCATTGAAATAGGTCAGCATAGTTGGATTGATTTATCTCACTGCCAGACATGGCAGCAGCCTGACCTGTATTTAACCGAAGCAAGCAGAGCATCAATTGCTTGGCACCAATGGGGGGCTTGCATTAATCAACAGGCTTCATCCGGTAATTCGCTGTTTAATTACCGTGGCGAGAATATATTTTATCGGGAAATGGCCAGATTATTACAACTTCATCGTGATGCATTATTTCTAGCGATACGGCGCAATGAAGATCCCGACGAGGCCTTACATTCTCTCATTGGTTTGGGAATTGGCCTGACGCCTTCGGGTGATGATTATCTGGTTGGGCTTTGCTCTATATTATTGCTACCCGGTCATCCGGCGCGAAAATATCGCGAGGTTTTTCTGGCAGTGCTGGAGAAAGCACAACATAAAACCACGCTGCTAAGCGCTATTACCTTAGAGACGGCAATCAATCAGCGTTACCGACAGGTGATTAGTCACCTGTTAGAAAAATTAGTACTCGACGATCGTCACCTTATTATCGATACCATTAACAAGATTAAACAGATCGGTTCAAGTTCGGGTTGCGACATGCTGTATGGCATGGCCGATGCCTGCCTCTTGACCTCATATTTTGGAGAAAAATATGCCCATCAGGATCGTGGTAAAAAACAACACCTGGTTTGACTCTGTTTCGCTAATGTCTATTTCTACCAAAGCGAACAAACTTGAAGGCGTTGAACAAGCGTTTGTGGCCATGGCCACGGAGATGAACAAAGGGGTACTGGAGAACCTGGGCTTGTTAACCCCAGAACTGGAAGCCGCCAAAAGTGGCGATCTGATGATCGTGATTAAGGGTGCCAGCGATGAAGCTAATGAGGCGACTCTGCAAGCGATCGAAGCCTTGTTCACCCACAAAGATAAAGGTGGCCGCCACGAAGCGCGTTACGCCACCCTCGCCAGTGCGAAAACCCATATCCCGGAGAGCAACCTCGCGGTGATCTCGGTAAACGGGTTGTACGCGGCACGTGAAGCCCGTCAAGCGCTGGAAAACGACCTCAACGTGATGCTGTTCTCCGATAACGTCTCCATCGAAGATGAATTGGCGTTGAAACAGTTGGCGCATGAAAAAGGCCTGCTGATGATGGGGCCAGACTGCGGCACCGCCATCATTA
Source organism: Serratia sp. J2 (assembly GCF_046269175.1). Classification (NCBI taxonomy): domain Bacteria; kingdom Pseudomonadati; phylum Pseudomonadota; class Gammaproteobacteria; order Enterobacterales; family Yersiniaceae; genus Serratia; species Serratia sp. J2. Next base: position 188,155 of record NZ_JBKABN010000001.1, on the reverse strand, counting down.
ATGGCACAGCGCTGTGTTTTGGTAACGCGGTTCGCCGTGGCAACATCGGTATTATCGGCGCATCCGGCACCGGTAGCCAGGAGTTGAGCGTACGTATCCATGAGTTCGGCGGTGGTATTTCGCAACTGATTGGCACCGGCGGGCGCGATCTGAGCGAAAAAATTGGCGGCCGGATGATGCTGGACGCGCTGGAGATGTTAGAGAACGACAACGGTACAGAGGTGATTGTACTGGTCTCCAAACCCCCTGCCCCTGCCGTGGCACACACCGTGCTCGAACGCGCCCGTGCCTGCCGTAAACCCGTGGTGGTTTGCTTCCTTGGGCGCAATGAGCCACCAGCCGATGAACCAGGGTTACAGTTTGCACGTGCAACCAAGCAGGCAGCGTTAAAGGCCGTGTTGCTTACCGGCATCAAAGAAGAGTCGCTCGACCTGCATCCACTGAACTGGCCGCTGATTGAAGAAGTGCGTGCCAAGCTGACGCCACAGCAAAAATACATTCGCGGCCTGTTCTGTGGCGGCACTTTGTGCGACGAAGCGATGTTTGCCGCACTGGAAAAATACGACGACGTCTACAGCAATATTCAACCCGACCCGGCCAAGCGCCTGCAAGACCTCAACCGCAGTGTGGCACACACCTTCCTCGACTTTGGCGATGACGACTTCACCAATGGCAAACCGCACCCGATGATCGACCCGACCAACCGCATCCAACGTCTGTTGCAGGAAGCGCGCGATCCCGAAGTTGGCGTGATCGTGATGGACTTCGTGCTTGGCTTTGGCTCTCACGAAGATCCGGTGGGCGTAATGATCGAGGCGATCAAAGAGGCCAAGGCTATTGCGTCCAGCGAGAGCCGACCGTTGGAGATCCTCGGCTATGTGCTGGGCACCGATCTCGATACGCCGTCGCTACAGCAGCAGTGCCAGATGCTCACCGATGCGGGAGTGATCTGGGCTAGCAGCAGCACCAATACCGGATTGCTGGCGCGTGAATTTGTTTGTAAAGGAGGGAAAGCCTGATGAGCCACACGTTATTCAACCAACCGCTGAACGTCATTAACGTCGGTATCGCCATGTTCAGTGATGATCTCAAAAAACAGCATGTGCCGGTAACCCAGCTCGATTGGACTCCACCGGGCCAGGGCAATATGGCGGTGGTTGAGGCACTCGATCAGATTGCCTCCCCCGCGCTTGCCGAGAAAGTGGCTGCCGCGAACAAACGGGCGCTGGAACGCATTATTCAGTCGCATCCGGTGCTGGTAGGTTATGACCAGGCGATCAACGTCGTCCCTGGTATGACGCGCAACACCATTTTACATGCTGGCCCACCGATCACCTGGCAGAAAATGTGCGGTGGGATGAAAGGCGCGGTCACCGGTGCGCTGGTGTTTGAAGGACTGGCAGCCAACCTCGACGAGGCAGCAGAATTGGCAGCATCTGGCGAAATCATCTTCTCGCCGTGCCACGAGCATGATTGCGTGGGTTCGATGGCAGGCGTGACGTCCGCGTCAATGTTCATGCATATCGTCGAGAACAAAACCTACGGTAACCGCGCATATACCAATATGAGCGAGCAGATGGCGAAGATCCTGCGCATGGGGGCCAATGACCAAAGCGTGATTGACCGACTCAACTGGATGCGCGATGTGCAAGGCCCGATGCTGCGCGATGCCATGAAGCTGGCCGGTGAGATCGACCTGCGGCTGATGCTGGCACAGGCGTTGCATATGGGCGACGAGTGCCACAACCGCAACAATGCGGGCACTTCACTGCTGATCCAGGCGCTGACTCCGTGGATTATCCAGGCGGGCTACCCGGTTGAGCAGCAGCGCGAGGTCTTCGACTTTGTCGCCAGCAGCGATTACTTCTCCGGCCCAACCTGGATGGCGATGTGTAAAGCGGCAATGGATGCGGCGCACGGTATTGAGTACAGCACCGTGGTCACCACCATGGCGCGTAACGGCGTTGAGTTTGGTCTGCGCATCAGCGGGCTACCGGGCCAGTGGTTTACCGGCCCAGCGCAGCAGGTTATCGGCCCGATGTTTGCAGGCTATAAACCGGAAGACTCGGGGCTGGATATCGGTGACAGCGCCATCACCGAAACCTACGGCATTGGTGGTTTTGCCATGGCAACCGCTCCGGCCATCGTTGCACTGGTCGGGGGCACGGTGGATGAAGCGATCGATTTCTCACGCCAGATGCGTGAAATCACCCTGGGCGAAAACCCCAACGTCACTATTCCCCTGCTGTCGTTTATGGGGATCCCAACGGCGATCGATATTACCAAGGTCGGCAGCAGCGGCATCCTGCCGGTGATCAATACCGCCATTGCCCATAAGGATGCCGGGATCGGCATGATCGGTGCCGGGATTGTGCACCCGCCGTTCGCCTGTTTTGAGAAAGCAATACTGAGGTATCGCGACCACTACTGCCAATAAAAAAATAACGGGGCTAACCCAGGGTTAGCCCCACCTGACACCAGAGAGTTGTTCACCTGCAGGACCAATGGCGATCCCGTTGATCGTCGAGAGTTGTTAAACGACCTGTGAAGGATTTTCCATGAACAAAATGAAATTAGAGTGGAAACGCGGTGACTGGGCAGCCTACTTCGGGCTGATGACCAATAACCTGACCAACCTGCTCACCATGATGGGGTTACTCATCTTTGTGGTGGGTATTCCCAAAGAGATTGTCTACGGGCGCATAGCCCCGGCCTTTGGTCTGGCCGTGATGATGGCCAGCATCTGTTACACCTGGTTCGGCCTGCAAATGGCTCGCCAGACCGGGCGGAGCGATGTGACCGCGCTGCCTTCTGGCCCGAGTGCGCCGTCTATTTTTACCGTGACCTTCCTGGTGCTGATGCCGGTTTATCAGTCGACCGGCGATGCGGACTTTGCCATTTCGATCGGCCTGGTGTGGTGCTTTGTTGAAGCACTGATCCTGGTGGGCGGCTCTTTCCTCGGCGAAACCATCCGCAAGATGATCCCGCGCACCGTGCTGCTCTCCTGCCTTTCCGGCCTGGGGCTGTTGCTACTGGCGATGAACCCGATGTTGCAGGCGTTCGAAGCGCCGACCGTTTCGTTCATCGTGCTGCTGCTGATCTTTATCAACTGGTTTGGCAAAAAGCCAATATTCGCCCGCATTCCGACCGGTTTGCTGCTGCTGATCGCCGGTACTGCGCTGGCGTGGATCTCCGGCCTGCAAAGCCCAGATGCGATTAAAGCCTCAATGTCTTCCTTTGGCTTTAACCCGCCAGGATTCCATGTCGACAGCTTCATGCAGGGCCTGCCACACGCGCTGCCGTATCTGGCCTCTGCCGTCCCGCTGGGGCTGGCGAACTACATCTTTGACCTGGAGAACATCGAGAGTGCGCACGCCGCCGGGGATGAATACAACACCCGCAAAGTGATGATGGCCAACGGCCTCTCCTCCATGTTCGGCTGCCTGCTGGGCAACCCGTTCCCGGTGACCGTGTATGTTGGCCACGCCGGTTGGAAAGCCATGGGGGCCAGCATTGGTTACACCTTGGCGTCCGGCGTGACGATGTTCCTGGTTCCGCTGTTCGGGCTGGGTGCCTTTATGTTGGCGGTGATCCCGATGACGGCGATCGTGCCTATCCTGGTGTTTATCGGCGTGGTCACCGCCAACCAGGTGGTGAGGGAAACGCCGAAAATCGAGGTCCCGGTGATCTTCATCTGCCTGTTCCCGTGGATCGCCAACTGGGGATTAACCATGGTTAACAGCGTGCTGGGGGCGGCGGGCACCTCGGGAGCCAAGCTGGGCGCTGAGTTGCTGCATAGCAAAGGCGTGTATTACCAGGGGCTGGTGCATTTGGGTAGCGGTGCGCCACTGGCCAGTATGCTGTGGGGCTGTGTCGCGATTTTCGCCATCATCAACAAACCGCTGCGTGGTGCGGTGGCGGCGGCAACTGGTGCTCTGCTGGCCCTGTTCGGCGTGATCCATGCGCCAGCCGTGGGCTTTGCCGAGGGAAGCTCATTGCTGTTCACGCTGGCTTACCTGATGATGTCGGCCATGTTTGTGGTGAAGCATTTTCTCGATAGCCGTGAAACGGTTCCAGCTCCAGTGCAAGAGCCAACCAAAACCGCCTGACCTCTCATCCCTACCCTCTCCCACAGGGAGAGGGAGTTGCCCCGAGTGCGCAACCAGCCCGGACAGTAGGGAGTAATAAAAGCAAGGTATTACACGGAAAAATCAACGAACTCGATCGGTTCCCTCTCCCTGTGGGAGAGGGTTAGGGTGAGGGGACATTCATAGGCTCCCACCCCTATTTAAACGGCCTTTTTAATCGGAAGACCCAGATGAAAGAACTCGTCGTCGTCGCCATTGGTGGCAACAGCATTATCAAAGACAACGCCAGCCAGACCGTGGAACATCAGGCCGAGGCGGTGAAAAAGGTCGCAGACTCGGTGCTGGAAATGCTGGCATCGGATTACCACATCGTACTCACCCACGGCAACGGTCCGCAGGTGGGGCTGGAATTACGCCGTGCAGAAGTGGCCCACGAACATGAAGGACTGCCGCTAACCCCGCTGGCCAACTGCGTGGCGGATACCCAGGGCGGTATCGGCTATCTCATTCAGCAGGCACTCAACAACCGTCTGGCACAGCATGGCGGGCAGAAAGCGGTAACCGTCATCACGCAGGTTGAAGTGGATAAACAGGATCCTGCCTTCACCAACCCTACCAAACCGATTGGCGCCTTCTTTAGCGAACAACAGCGTGATGCCTTATTGCAGCAATACCCCACATGGCAGTTTGTGGAAGACTCCGGGCGCGGCTATCGCCGGGTAGTTGCCTCGCCAGAACCCATCAGAATTGTGGAAGCCGACGCTATCAAGGCGCTGACTCAACAAGGGTTTGTGGTGATCGGAGCGGGCGGCGGTGGCATTCCTGTCGCGCGTAATCCGCAAGGGGATTACCAAAGCGTCGATGCGGTGATCGATAAAGATCTGTCCACTGCCCTGCTCGCCAGGGAAATCCGCGCCGACGTACTGGTGATCACCACTGGCGTGGAGAAAGTGTGCATTCACTTTGGCAAGCCGAACCAACAAGCGTTAGGCCAGGTGAACGTGGCCGAAATGACCCGCTATATGGCAGAGGGCCACTTCCCGGCAGGCAGCATGTTGCCGAAGATCGTCGCCAGCCTGGCGTTCTTACGCGACGGCGGCAAACGCGTCGTCATCACCTCGCCGGATTGCCTCCCCGCCGCACTGCGCGGTGAAACGGGCACCCATATCGTTAACCTCTGAGAGGCAACAACAGATGAATGAGAACAAAAGCCGCCGTGAGTTTTTGAGCCATAGTGGCAAAGTGGCTGCGGCCTGCGCACTATTGGGGGCAACCTCCTCCGTCGGTTATGCTGCTAACCCGGCAACCGCGAACTGTGAGGCAGACCAACGCATGAAAATTACCGACCCGCACTATTATCTGGATAACGTGCTGCTAGAGGCGGGTTTTGAGTTTGACGGAGCAACCCCGGTCAGCACTCGCACCGAATTGAAAACGCTGGAGATCAACCAGGGCAAGATCGTTGCCTTGCGCGATAACCGCCAGCATTCGGACAGTACGCTGCCGGTTTACGACGCTGGCGGCAAGCTGATGCTGCCCGCCATGCGAGATATGCACATCCATCTGGACAAAACCTTTTACGGCGGCCCATGGCGTTCGCTGAATCGCCCAGCGGGCACCACCATCAAGGATATGATCAGGCTGGAGCAGAAGCTGCTGCCGGAACTGCAACCTTACACCCAAGAGCGGGCCGAAAAGCTGATCGATTTAATTCAGTCCTACGGTTCCACCACCGCCCGCAGCCATTGCAACGTTGAGCCAACCTCGGGGCTGAAAAACCTGGAGAATCTGCAAGAAGTGCTGGCACGCCGCAAATCTGGCTTTGACTGCGAGATTGTCGCGTTCCCACAGCATGGCCTGTTGTATTCGAAATCAGAGCCGCTGATGCGTGAGGCAATGCAGGCAGGAGCGCACTATGTCGGTGGTCTGGATCCGACCAACGTCGATGGCGCAATGGAAAAATCGCTCGATAGCATGTTCCAGATCGCGCTGGATTATAACAAAGGGGTGGACATCCACCTGCACGAAACCAGCCCGGCAGGCATTGCGGCAGTGAACTACATGGTAGCAACCGTCGAGAAAACGCCACAGTTAAAGGGCAAGCTGACCATTAGCCATGCCTTTGCGCTGGCAATGATGAATGAACAGCTGGTGGATGAGATTGCTGCCCGTATGGCAGCACAGCAGATTACCATTGCCACCACGGTCCCTATCGGCACTATGCACATGCCGCTCAGCCAGCTGCGAGAGAAAGGCGTGTTTTTGATGACCGGCACCGACAGCGTGATCGACCACTGGTCGCCGTATGGTTTGGGTGACATGCTGGAGAAAGCCAACCTTTACGCTCAGCTTTACGTACGCCCGAATGAGGGAACCCTGTCACGTTCGTTGGCGCTCGCCACCGGTGATGTCTTGCCGCTGAATGACAAAGGGGAACGCGTATGGCCGAAAGCCCAGGACGATGCCAGTTTCGTGCTGGTTGATGCCTCCTGCTCCGCCGAGGCGGTTGCACGCATTTCCCCAAGAACCGCTACGTTCCATAAGGGCGAGATGGTTTGGGGACACGTTGGGCAAGGTAGTAAGGCCTGATAGATGTGGTGACACCAGGGGTGCAGCACGCTGCGCCCATTTACATCATCATTGGCTTAACCCGTACTTGCATTAACAATCCACCAGCAGAACAGACCGAGCAATGCCAAAAATACCAATAAGGTGATTAACACCCGTCTTCGCGTACGCCCTTTGGTAAAAGAATAAATGAAGTTCACAATTTCGTAGATGGCTTCCAGTATCCCAAAAATAATTCTGAATACCATCCCAACCAAATCGCTGATAATGTCAAACATTCCCTGTTCCTTGCTATCCATATTAGGGCATACCGTACCAGCTAGGCACATGATAAGTCACTGACCTGCGCTGGCAGGCCAACGGATTGCCCACTCTTACCAGCGCATTGTGCGCTTACACGGGTCATAGTCCGCATCCCCGTGTAAACTTATCGATCTTCACTCAGGCAAATCGTTTAAAAACCGTGGATCGGTGGGAAATAATGCCTTTGCTTCCTGATGTAAACGCCGGTAGGTGGCGGTATCCTGTTGATATTGCGCGATAGCCAACCATGAGGCATAAACATTTTTATCGATCCGCTGAGCAAGATAGCCCTGTGCCCATTGAGCATAGTTTTCAAGCAAGCGGGGGTCGCGGGACTGGTTATACATTAGCAACGCATGGGTCTGTTGATCGTAATGCCAACGTTCGGTATTCACCCAGGGGTCAAATGCCATCGCACGGCGAGCGGGTTGAATATCCGCAAAGTGATTACGTTCAAAGGCGGTTAAAGACAAATTGGCATATAGCCCAATACTGGCCACTATGCAGATGGCGGCTGAAGCCATAGGCACTACAGTTCTTAAAAATGAGTGAGTTACTGAGGATAACTTGGTGCGTTCTGTGGCCTTATCGGTTTGGCAATCCCACTGTGCCAGCAGCAGTAAAAAAATGGCCCAATGTGCGCTAGACAGCATAAACGGGTATTCCGTTTGGCTGTGTAACAGCAAAGGGAGCAGCACGATGGCCAACGCCAGGCTTGCGCCTTTTTTTCGCCAGGATAGCCGGAGCAACCTGATACCGGCACACAGTAAGACTATCATGCCAGCCAAGGCAACCATGCCCCCTTCAACCCACCACAGCAAGATTTCATTATGCGGATGGCGCACCACGCCAAGACCCAATGTGGATAATCCGGCAGCCAGGCGATAGTGCTGAAAGCTATATTCGAATCCACCGTAACCCCAACCCAGCCAAGGCTTTTCGGCAATCATCTTTATGCTGTCCTGCAACATGATCAACCGGGCCTGGTTTGATGTGGTGTGTTCAACCGTTTCAACTCCTCCATTTATTTGAAAAATGAATGCGATAGTGATACCCAAAAGCATTAGGCCTGTTGCGGTACCCGTGAGCTTTTTTGCCTGCCGCCATCCCAACCAGAGCAACAACGCCCCGCTGATACCGCCGCCAAGCCAGCCGATCCGTGACTGTAACCACACCAACAATGCGGGAAACAGCACCAGCACCAACCCCAAGGCATAACGTCTGTATCGTTCTGCTTTTGGCTGGGTTAAGGAAAAATCAGGCAACAACAACAGCATCAATGCCAGTGCCAATCCGCAAGCGATAAAGCTGGCTAGAACATTCACCTGTTGGAAGACCCCATAAGGCCGGCCGTTTTTCATTGGGTAGTCAAACCAGGCTGGTACGACTTCCGGTAAGGCCAATTGCAACAGAGCAATCAGCGCCTGGAATACCGCGGCCAGCAGAATGGCGTAAAATAGCCAATGCCGGGCAAAGTGCGGTGGGCGATATTGCATCCATGAGACGTAAAAAACCCAACCGCCAGCTAACCCAAGCCAGCGTGCCATTCCCGCACTCTGCCAATGTGGCGAGGTATATAATAGGGGAATTGCCAGGATCACCACGGCCAGCAGCAGCCAACGGGCAGTTACGCTAAGCGAAATGGAAGAGTTGGCCGATAGTGTCAGCCAGAGGGTGGCAGTGATGGCAGCCATCACTGCCCAAGTCAGGATATTATGCGGTAGTTTCAGGCCACTTCCGCCCATATTGGGCAAGGCAAGCGGACTAAGAAATATCAACCAAATCAGTAACAGCCCTAGAGGCAATAAGGATAGTCCCACCGGGCTAGCCAATGGTAAAGGACTTTGTGGATGATGCATTTTTCACCTGATAAAATAAGCTTCAGTGTTGAGAGCGATGGTATTACTTTTTTATGCCTATCACTCTTCAAATTACGAGGGAATAATAAATTTAACGTCAATTATAGTCATTGATGCATAAGAGTCTACAACATCGTGGAAAAACCAATCAATTTAATAGTTGACAATTAAAAAATAATATCTTCAATTTTTTATAACAAAAAATTAAATGTTGGCTTAAAAGCAGAGATCGCAAACTCAATGGCAATATTGCTGAATTTGCAGGGGGATGTATACACGCCAAGATTTAGTTAAATAATTGATTAATTGAGAGATGTGAAATATACGGCGCCCGTTTTAGCGTAGCCGCTTAGGGGTGTCTGGCCCGGTAAACCGGGCCATCGTGTGATGAGAGTATTAAATCAACCAAAAACAAGTTAAAACAAATTAAATCAGCTTAAATCAATATCTTTACTGCCAAACAACCAGGTCAGAATAAATCCAGCGAGATAGGAGATCAATATACCGGCGACATAAACCAGCATGCCAGCGAAAATCCCCTTGGCTGAAGTCATTAATGGAATCGACACCAGACCCGAAGGGCCAAACACCGTATTCAGCCCCACCGGCAACCCCATCCAGGCAACCAGACCGATAAAGAAGCCGCCGACCGCGCCCCCCAGGCAGGCGGTAACGAAGGGCTTCAAACGCGGTAAGGTGACACCGTAAATCAGCGGCTCACCAATCCCCAGCAGGCCGGGGAAAATGGCACCTTTAATCTGGGTACGCAGCAAAGAGCCTTTAGGTGACCGAGCAAACAGCGCCAGTGACGCCCCCACCTGCCCTGCACCGGCCATCGCCAGAATAGGGAACAGCGAGTTAAAGCCCTGTGCATCCATCAAGGCAAAGTAAACCGGCACAAAGCCCTGATGAATGCCAAACACTACGGCGATCAGGAACAACCCGGCCAGAATGGCGGTGCCGAACGGGTTGCCGTTCAGGTGCATAAACAGCCATGACATGCCCTTAAACAACTCACCGCCAACCGGCATAATCACCACAAAGGTAATGGCGCCAGTGATCAGCAGGGTAATTGACGAAGTCAGGATCATATCCAGATTATCGGGGATCACCCGGCGCACCTGCCTTTCGATCCATGCGCCCAAGATACAGGCCAGTAGAACCCCAATAATGTTACCGCGTGGGTCGATCGCCAGCCCAAAAAAGTCGCTCATCCCTGCGTAATAGCCTGTAGTTCCTTCAGGGACATAGCGTAAAACAAACAGTGAAGCGATGATCGCACCGTTAACCCCGGTGCCACCAAAGGCCTTCTGAGTATTAAAGCCGATCAGGATACTGAGGAAGGTAAACAAACCGATGCTGAACACTTTCATGTAAGCGATCAGCCCTTTGAGCCATGCGGCCGGTGCTACGCCCTCCACGATCAGCGTTTGCTGCATCAGGGTAGCAATCCCCAACAACAGCCCTGCGGCAATAAAACCTGGGATCAACGGCGTAAAAATCGTGGCAAACTTAGTCAGGAAATTATGTACCGCGCTATTTTGCTTGGCTTTCATCTGCTGCTTGTTTTCACTTGCCAGGGCCTGCAAGTCAGCTTGCTCGGCATTCCCCCGTTCCTGCTGCGGCTGCGCCGTTAACAACGCATTCATCATCTCGCTGGCAGTTTGAGCTTTGCCAGGGCCGAGGATAACCTGCAGTTGATCGTCGCCGTTAACTACCCCCATCACGCCAGGGATCTTCTTCAACTCATCGAGCCGTATCTGCTGACGATCTTTTAACGTCAGACGCAGCCTGGTCATGCAGTTACCGCAGATAATGATATTTTTACTGCCGCCGACCAGAAGTAAAATTTGCTCTATCATAGGAACGGTTATTTTCGCCATGGTTATGCCTGTATCCCTTGCAGTGCTTGACGGATAAATCCTTTGTTTTTACTCAAAACCGCGCTGGCCTCAGGGGCAGACAAGCCGCCGAGGATCATCACAATCGCGGTTTTGCAGTGACGCTGACATTGATTAAGTGCCTCTTCCGCCTCCTCTGGGCTGCACTCGGTGGCTTCGACCACGATATTGACCTGGCGCTGTATCAGCTTGGCGTTGGTGGCCTCCACGTCGACCATCAGGTTGCTGTAAACCTTGCCGCTGCGGATCATCGCGCCGGTGGTGATCATATTCAGGATTAACTTCTGCGCCGTTCCCGCTTTCATGCGCGACGACCCCGTCACCACTTCTGGGCCGACTACCGGTTCAATAGCGATATCGGCTGCCTGGCTCATTGCGCTATTCGGATTGCATGAGATGGCTACAGCAGTCGCCCCAACGCTACGGGCATACGCCATTGCCCCTAGTACATAAGGGGTGCGGCCACTCGCTGCGATGCCAACCAGCACATCACGCGCGTTGAAACCGAGATTACGCAGATCCTGTTCGCCCATTTGCGGATTATCTTCGGCATTTTCCACCGCCTGCAAAATCGCGGCATGCCCCCCGGCAATCAGACCAACGACCTGTTCACGCGGCGTGCCGTATGTTGGTGGGCACTCACTGGCATCCAGGATCCCCAACCGGCCAGAAGTGCCTGCGCCGCAATAAATCAATCGACCACCACAGGCAAACGCCTCTACTACCAGATCCACTACCCTGGCGATTTCTGGCAAGGTGGCAGCTACCGCCAGCGGCACTTTTTGGTCTTCGCTGTTGATTACTGCGAGCATGTCCAGAGTAGGTAGCGTGTCAATTTGCGAACTGGCCGGGTTGCGGCTTTCCGTCACCATCTGGCTTAAATTTATCTTCATAGGGGCTTCCAATGGGTTAAGATTTTCGACAATGTTAAGGAATTATTTATTCGGCAAATGTGATAATCGTCACGGTAAATCTATTCTCGCCGACGAGTAAATCAGGAATAAGACGGAAAAATAACCGCCATTTAAACTTTAATTTTCAACAATTTCAAATAAATAAGTCAAAGGAATGAAAAGCCCCCTAACTGGAATAATCTATTACACACAGTGGAGATATTGTTGATGTCAGTCCTGAACGAAATCACCTGGTTGTTGCCAAGCCTGGCCGAAAACCAGCAAAAGATCGCTAAATATATCCTTGATAACCCGGAAGCCGTCCTGAGTATGTCTTCTTCCCAGTTTGCTGAAGATGCGGGGGTCAGCCAGTCAGCCATCGTCAAGTTTAGCCAGAAAATCGGCATGAAAGGCTTCCCTGCCCTGAAAATTGCCATCAGTGAGGAGCTGGGTAGAAATAACCTGTTCAAGTCCTATCCGCACAAGGCCTTGCATAACGCCATCTCGTCGGAAGATTCATTGATGGTGGTGGCACAAAAACTGGCCCATGAGAAAAATGCCGCGATCGTCGAGACGACAAAAAGGATCAATTTCGCCATTTTCCAACAGGTGGTCGATGCCATCGATAACGCGCAACGCGTACAGATCGTAGGCATTTGGGGCTCGGGTCTCACCGCCAAAGATTTGAGCTACAAATTACAGAAGATCGGTATCCTGAGCCTGGTGGAAGCCGACCTTCACGTCCAGATTGCCACCGCGCAGGCGCTAACCGCCAAAGACGTTCAAATCGTTATTTCTTTCAGTGGCCGCAGGAAAGATATGCATATCGCCGCCTCGATGGCCAAAGCACAGGGAGCGACGGTGGTCGCCATAACCGGCAGCAAGGACAATCCTTTAGCCAAAATAGCCGATTATGTATTGGAAAGTGTCTCTGATGAAAACGAGTGGCGTAGCTCTTCGATTTCGTCCAGAACCGCACAAAATACCCTGACGGATTTGATTTTCCTGGCGTTAATGCAACGACGCAAAGAGATTGCCAAACCTCTGGTGCTGAATGCGAGCATGACCATTAATAACCTGGACGACTGACCCCAGAAAAAACCGAATACCATTAAAACAATGACAAGAATTATCTTAACTTTTTATGACGGGATTAAAATAATTACCGCAAGATATTCTTGCCCTTAAAGGGTTATTCTTTGCTCGCCCCCTTTACCAATCAAGCTGCGCGATACAATGCTGGTATAAAAAACCGGCATTATTCCTTTCCGCGCCACAAACACGAATCGATCAACTGTGATAATTATCACTTTATTACCTGGTTTGGAATGTACAATCGCCGGAAATTGATACCTCGGAGTCATCCCATGAAAAAAATAATACCGGCCATCTTTTTATTTAGCGCCGGAAGCTATGCTGCCGCTATTCCAGAAGCCCAACTAAAAGAGATGTGGCTTTCCCCCAAAGGTGCAACTGAAAAGCTCATTGCCGACATGAGTTTGGCAGAAAAACTCGGACAAATGTTGATGATTGACATTCGTTCCTGGGATGAAAATAGCAGCGAAAGCAAAACCCCTTTTACCGAGATGAATACCCACGTCAGTAAAATGATGACGGACTATCATTTGGGTTCAGTGATCCTGTTCCGTGAAAACCTGATTAATACTCCACAAACGGTTGAGTTGATTAATAATTTCCAGCACGCACGGACTAATTTACCACTGTTTATCAGTACCGACCAGGAAGGTGGCTATGTTACTCGTCTGCGTGTGGGCACCGAGATGCCGGGTAATATGGCGCTAGGCGCTACCGGTGTGGCCGATTTAGCCAAACAAGCCGGGAATATTCATGGTTATGAGTTAACCAGTCTCGGGTTTAACTTTAACTTTGGGCCGGTAGTGGATGTGAATAACAACCAGAATAATCCAGTCATCGGCGTTCGCTCTTATTCCGATGATCCGATTCTGGTTGGGAAATTAGCTCGCAGCTATATCGAGGGTATTCACCAATATCCGGTACTCACCTCTCTGAAGCACTTCCCTGGGCACGGCAACGTCGCCTCGGATACCCATTTTGCCCTCCCCAGCGTCAACACGGATAAGGCTTCATGGCAACAGACCGAACTGACACCCTTTGTCGACGTAATGCCCGATACCGATGCCATCATGACCGCCCATGTGGTGGTGCCAGCGCTTGATAGCACCATCCTGACCAACATCAAGGGAGAGAAAATCGGTACCCCGGCCACCTTATCCAAAGCGATCCTGACCGATACCCTGCGTAATCAACTCAAGTTTGACGGGCTGATCCTGACGGATGCCATGGACATGGGGGCCATTACCGGCAATTTTGATCGTCATTGGTCCATCAAGCAGGCTATTTTAGCCGGTAATGATATCGTCTTGATGCCAATAGGGATTAAAGACAGCGCCAGCATTGAACAACTCGGCGAACTGTATGCTTATTTGCAGGCAGAAGCGGAGAAAGATCCGGTGCTGAAGCAACGCATTGAAGATTCTGCGCAGCGGGTGATTTATACCAAGCTCAGTAAGCGCATCTCCCCTGCGCCTCATGATACTGCCACGGCTGAAAGGATTGTCGCCTCCAAGGCGCACAAGGATCTGGAAAACGCCATTTCGGAGCAGGCCATTACGCTGATCAAAAATGAGCAGGTTCTGCCTTATGCGCTGAAACCACAAAACAACATCATGGTCTTTTCGGACGAAGGCCCACGCAATGAGTTAATCAACAAGCATCTGGGCCAGATTGCCAATGAGTTGAAAGTGGGATTAAACGTAAAGGATCAGGTGGTTAAGCTGGATCAGGATACATTAACGACAGAAGAAATTGAGCAGCAACTGCAAGGTCAGCAGTTGGTTATCCTGGCCACCTACAACCTGAAGCTCAACCCAGTCAATGCCCAGCGCATCATCGACGTCGCCAATAAGCAAAACATTCCTCTGGTAGTTATTGCTACGCGCAACCCATATGACATTGCCTATTTATCTGACGTAAAGGCCAATATTGCAATTTATGGCATCACCGGTTTTGATGTGACCAATAACGTCCGCAACAGCCTGGAAACCAACATTCGCAGTGGTTTAAGAACGCTGTTCAAGGGGCCTACAGGGGATAGCCTTGCAACGCCTCATGGTAAATTGCCGGTTGATATTAAAACACCAGATAATAATAACGTGCTCTACCCACGCGGTTACGGATTAACGGCATTATAATATCTCTGAAGGTAAAACATGAAGATCTTAACAGGGCTAGTGATTTTCAGTGCTATTCTCATGGCACAACCGGTATTGGCTGATGAGTCTGAGACAGATTATGATCAGGAGATCATCAAACTCAATAAACGCATTCAGCAAATAGAAAAAGAAAAGAAAGAAGCACAGGATAAACTTAAACAACAAACCTGGCGCTTCGATACCTATATTGGCACCGAGCAGGAGATAGACAGTGACGACCGCTGGAAATATATCCGTGGCAGCGTAGCAACCTCACCTTATGTCGGTGCCTTTATTTACCAGAATGATTCATTGTGGCTGTATGATGTCCAATTTTTGAAAACCTATCTGGACAATACGCCAGAATATGACCGCACACGTTGGCAGGCAGGCGTCACCAGAACGTTTCCCTTCACTTTGGGAGGAAAAACTGGCAACACCAAATTACGCCTCGGTTATCGTAACGACAACTGGCATTATCCGTCCATTAGCAACCCAGCGCTGGCAGCACCGGAATACAAAGGGGATATCCGCAAGGGCGAGGAGCGGCACGAGATCTGGATCCGTCCGCAAGCCTATTACAAATACTCTGATAGCCTGAGTTTTAATGCCAGCCTCTCTTTCCGCCTGATTGACCGCAAGTTGGATTATGCGCGGGCCAAAGGGGATTATGGGGTTTACAAGCGCGATTGGAGCCAGATCAATGAGCACTTTGCGGGAGCAAACCTGACGTTTAACCAGAAAAACTCCCTCTGGCTGAACTATCTGTACATTGATGAGCAACTGGTCAATACGCTGTATAACAAGGAACATTTCCTGTGGGCGATTTACCGTTACAAGTTCGACAGTGGCGTGATGTTAATGCCTTATACCCGCCTGGCACTGACTAAAGGGACGCAAAGCTTCCGCGACTCCAGAAACCAGGAAACGGTTTATAAAGAGAAAGACCGTAGCCGTTACGGCTTCCAGGCAATCTATCCGTTTAACAAACAAACGTCGCTGTTTGTCGACAGTTATTACCGCCCGGAACAAACCTGGATGAACGGTGATAAAACCAGCAACAACTTCTGGTTCTGGGCACTGGAACTGCGGCATAACTTCTGACGGGCAATTGATCCCATTAACAAAGAGAAATAAGGAATGAGGCATCTGCTACTGACAGTGTTATTCCTGTGCTCGTCGTTCATCAGCGCTGGCTATGCCAGCGCTGTACCAGCCATAGTGCTAGGCGTCGATCAGGAACAAACCTATGGGCCACTGCTGAAAAACCAGCGCGTCGGCCTGATGGTGAACCAAAGCTCAATCAATAAACAGGGCCGGCACACCATCGACAAATTGCTCGCCGAGCAGGAAAAATATCAATTTACCGTGACCACTCTGTTCTCGGTAGAACATGGCATTCGCGGTAATGCCGATGCCGGGCTGGGCGACGATAATCATCTCGATAAACATAGCGGCCTGCCGATCGTGTCTTTGTATGGCCGGGATGAGGATGGGCGGTCTCGAGCCCATCCCACCGAGGCACAGTTAGCCAATGTCGATATCGTTATTTACGATCTGCAAGATGTGGGCGTTCGCTTCTTTACCTACACCATTTCCCTGCACCATATGCTGGAAAGCCTGCAAAAATACCATAAAAAAATGATGGTATTCGACCGGCCTAACCCGCTCGGCAGCCATGTGTATGGCCCTATTCTCGAGGAGGCAAACATCTCGGGGATTGGTATGCATCCGATACCGATGGTGCACGGGCTCACCTCGGGGGAGTTTGCCCGCATGATCACCGGCGAGGGTTGGCTGACAAATTTCAACGATACCAACTGGCAGGCCTTTGGCATCAAAGACTATCAGTTCCCCGCTAAAGACCTGATGGTGATCGGCATGGCTAACTATACCCATGACCCCCCTTATTCACTGCCAGTACGGCCATCACCGAACCTGCGCAGCGATCTGGCCATCCAGCTCTACCCTTCTTTGGGCCTGTTTGAAGCCACCAGCGTCAATATGGGCAGAGGTTCAGACCATCCATTTGAACAACTGGGTTTTCCTACGCGCCAGTTTTACGTCAATACCTGCTATCAGGTGGATATCAACCAGCAGAAAACCGGCTGGCCACAGGCCGGAAAGGAAGTGTGCGGGGAGATTTTGACCGCTACCGACATCGGCCAGGTTAAGCCAACGATACGTTATCTGGTCGACTGGTGGTTCAAGTTCAAGACTGCGGGCTATGAGATGGTGATCCCTGCAGCAAAAGAAGCGCAGTACCTGGATTATCAGGAGGAATTCTTCTTGATACGCCCCCAGTGGCTGGCCAAGCTCACCGGCACCAGCAAGCTGGTTACGTTGCTGAATGACGCAAGCGAAAGAAAGCTGTCTGTTGATGAAACGGTTAAATTCATCGAGGCCCAGTGGCAACCTGGGGTAGATAGCTATTTGCAACTGCGCGAGAAATATAAGCTTTACCCTTAACGAGGCTGCGATGGCGCAAGGGGCGCCACATGTTGCGCCCCCTACAAATTCAGTCATTGCCACGTTGTCATTAACCCTTCCCTTTTCCTATGACTTTGACTTTTGGTGGCGGTAGTCTTTGCCACCTCTTTTTTTGTGAGCCAGTTATGGGGCGCAGCATGCCGCTGAGATGAGGTTTCTATAGCCCCCTCTCATGTTCTACTCTCCTTAACCCAGCTCAGCGCCAGAACGGACGGCTGTAGTCTCGCTTGATATCATCCCGGCGTAGACCGATATCCTTTAGCTGATCGCCATTCAGTCTTGCCAGCGTATTGGCTGCTTTGCGCCTCTCATTCCAACGCTTTGCCCATCTGTATGCTTTTAGCCATAAACGGACAACAATATTACGGCGTTTATTTCCTGTTTCCTCAGCTGACAAGCAGCCGCCATCAATTTGATTTTCAATAACATTACTCATAATCAGCTCCCCGTCAGTCGATGAGCCTTTAGCATGATGCTTCGGTGAAAAACATTACAGATGCAAAAGCTGGCTATTATTTGCATACAGATATGTGCTAAACAGTCTGAATGGTAAAAATCAGCGCCATCTGTACTGGTCCCTTCTCTTTATCAGGTGATATCCATGACTCGCTACCAACAATTGGCCAATATCCTTAGCCAACGCATCAAAGAAGGGCTGTATGTGCCCGGAGAGCGGCTGCCTTCCGTTCGGGTGCTGAGTGACGAACACGGGGTCAGTATCAGCACCGTACAGCAGGCGTATCGGCAACTTGAAGAATGCCTGCTGATCGAGGCGCGGCCGAAATCGGGATACTTCGTGCGTTGTAGCTCAAATCTGCCTGCTCTCCCCGCGCTATGCAGCCATGCACAAAGGCCGGTCGAGATATCTCAGTGGGAAAATACGCTGGAGTTTTTAAAGGCTAGCGCTCAAGACAATGTGCTACATCTGGGCGTCGGCACGCCGGACCTGTCTGGCCCAGGCCTGAAAATACTCAACCGTATGCTCGCCCGTATCAGCCTGCATCAAAGCGAGGAAGTGCTGGATTACGACAGTATTTACGGCACTCTGGCGTTACGTGAACAGATTGCCCGCCTGATGCTGGACAGCGGCAACCATCAATCGGCAGACAATATCATTATTACCTCTGGCTGCCATGGCGCACTGGCGATTGCCTTAGGGGCCGTTTGCCAGCCTGGCGACATTGTGGCGGTGGATTCCCCCAGCTTTCATGGTGCAATGCAGACGCTGAAAGGCATGGGGATGAAGGTGATTGAAATCCCCACCGATCCGGTGGTGGGTATCAGCCTGGAGGCGTTGGAAATGGCGCTGGATCAGTGGCCGATCAAAGCCATCCAGTTGACACCGACCTGCAATAACCCGTTGGGTTACAACATGCCGAATGAGCGCAAGAAAGCGCTGTTGACGTTGGCTCAACGCTATGACGTGGCGATTATTGAAGACGATGTGTATGGTGCTCTCGCTTATCAATACCCACGCCCGCCGACCATTGCCTCCTTTGATGAGGATGGCCGCGTCTTGCTGTGTAGTTCCTTCTCTAAAACCGTTGCTCCCGGTCTGCGGGTTGGCTGGATTGCACCAGGCCGTTACTTAGAAAAAGCGTTGCATATGAAATACATTTCCACCGGGCGGGTTCCCACTTTGCCGCAGTTGGCTATGGCTGAATTCATTAAACAAGGGCATTACCTGCAACATTTACGCCGCATGCGCCGCCAATATCAACGTAATCGCGACATTATGACGGGTTGGATCATGAAGTATTTCCCGCCGAATACCTGCCTGAGCAGGCCGCAAGGGAGCTTTATGTTATGGGTGGAGCTGCCTTATGGGTTCGATAGCCTGCGCCTGAACCGCTGTTTGCTGCCGCAGGGCATACAGATTGCCGTCGGATTTATCAGTTCTGCGGCAGGAAAATACCGCAATTGCCTCCGGCTCAGCTACAGCAAGCCCATGACCCGCGAGATTGAACAGGCGATCCAAAAGGTGGGCAAAACGATTTATGAATTGCTGGAGGTGGAGCAGCCAGCGCTGGCGACAGAAAAGCAAAACCAATAAGCCAATTATCAGTAGGATGCTTGGCGCCATCGGCCCACACGGCGATGGCCCATATCGTTGCTAAAGCTGCAAAATGGCGCTCAAGAGGGTAAAATCAATAAATCGCCATCCTGAGTACCTCTTTTCTCACTGGCCATACTTCGAACATGTTCCTCCCCCCAAGCTTAATAAAAGCATTCCGCCTGTGTGTATAGACTGTTTTTATCGAGATACATAAAAACTGGCTAATAGAAGTGGCATTCATGCCATTAATCGTATGAGTGAGTATGGTTTTTTCTCTTTTGGTTAACTTCCCTTTCTGCAAGTCTATAGGCGGTTTCTCATGTTCAAAATCCTCAGTTATCTTATCTAGAATATTTTTAACACTTGCATGGGGATCCAGTAAAATGTTCTTTTCAAAAGCAATGTTGAAATTTGACCTATTATTGACTGGAATGACAACCAGCCGACCAGGAAGAGGATTGGTTGAAATCAAGAGTAAGATTTCATTAATATAATTTAATGTGTAAAAAATGTATACGTCATCACTTTTTAAATTATTTCTTGGGGTGCTATTCAATTCATGAAAGTCTATATGGCTCACTTCTCTTTCATCGTTTTGGAGATATTCTTTAATCCCGATGAAGAAATAATGATTTTCAGTAATGACTTTAATATTTATTGACATGCCATTAGTCCTTATGGTTTATATGTGAAATCCGTGATATAAACACTTGCCGACGGCTTGCTAAGCCTCTAGACAGTATTGATTTTTTTATAACATATGACGACACTCGAGACCTTTATTTTTTCGGTGTCGCCTTTTATAGTTAATAATAGTTGATGGTAAACGTCACTTTGCCATTCGCTTTGCCCGGTGTAGGCGTGGTCGCGGTTTGAATATAGCGGGCAGACAATGGCACGCGAATCGTCGAAGTGCCATCCTTAGGTAGAGTTATGGTTTGTTCTGCCGCAAAGTTAAACAGCGTCGGCGTTTGGCTGCTATCTCCCCAACCGAGCTGGATGCCTACACCCGAAGCGGCCCCGACCACCGTCGAATCGATGGCCATAATCCCGTTGACGGAATCCACTACGGACGTCGCCGGGGTTAATCGCACGCCAATAGTGTTATTAAGAGAGGTCGTTGAGGTGCCTGTTCCAGTATTGTAATTCATTAACAATGGCGCATTAGTCGAATTATAAAAACCATAGAATTTGGGGCAATTAATCAGGGCAACAGAGGCATCAATCCAAGGGGTTGTTGAATTTAATGCTGTAAAATTCTCAGCTATTGCATAAGTTCCCAATGTCACAGCGACATCTGGCGTCGTACAGGTTTGCGCTGATACCGTGATATTCCCTTGAAAGCTGAAAATCCAATTATATACCGGTAACCCACTGGTTGCGGCAGCATTAGTGTGGCTGGTTTGTGAAACATCCAGACCCTGCGTAACGGTAGGAAAATTGGCGCCGCTCGCAATATAAGTTCCAGGTGTAAGTGGGCCGGTTTTAATCAGTGCGACATTTCGTACGTTGCTTGCACCTGATTCGGTAAGTAGTCCAGCTAATTCTGACCCAAGAAGATTCTGCGCCTCAGCATAAAGCTTGGTTGTTGTTATGGGGGTTCCCGAGGCACTCAAAATTGCCACGCCGATACCGGGAATACCGGTTTGATAGACCCCGCCTGCATAAGGGCCCGTTGTCAGATTAGCAGAAGGCTGCGGAGTATTTGATACAAACGCTGAGCTAGTATAATAAAAGTATTTTCCAACATCCGACGCAGGCCATTTTATGGTAAAGGTCCCATCTTTCATAATCAGACTCGCCTAGTATAGCACGGTCCCCACAGGTACATCTACCCCGGCCGAAATCTGCGGCGGGCTCAAGGGAACGACTACTGTTTGGACTCCGGTGTCTAGCGTCACGGCCACAGCGGCCCAGCTAGCAGGGCTGGCTGCCGTTAACAAAACTCCCCCCAGCAAACCTGACACGTTATTGATCGATAACTTCATACGTCATTCCCCCCTCTCTCTGGCCGGGCCCAGCGGGCCTTAGCCAGAAAAAAAATAGTTTTGATGCTTCGACGGTTAACCGTTGTCAACGGCCGATTCTGTGTTGTTCTTTGCCAATTTCGACTTATGGATACCGGGGGGTGTGCCCGCCGTGCACGGTGCGGTAAATCTTTGTATCTGGCTCTGTTGCTGCCCTTTGACCGTGGGAAGTAAGATATAATTGACGGTACATTGCATATCGCCGCCTTGGCCCCATTTCACCCGCAGTTGGCCCTTATCTTCGGCTACCCGCGCATACAGTTGCCCGCCCTGACCCACCGACCCCACGTTATTGCCGGTGCTGTCAAAAATATCTGCCCCGAACGGAACCGGCTCTCCTTGATAGGTTGCATTCACCAGGATTGGTGTGCCCCGCTTGGTGTTGTATTTCAGCCTCACCACCGCTCCGGAATACGGCGCCACTTTCTGGCTGGTATTGTCCAGTTCCACATTGGCCGCCGTACCTGCCGGATCGATACTGACCTCATTCATCTGGTACGGGTTCAGGTAAGGCACTACCGCATAGCCACGTGAATCAATGCTCACCCCTGGATACGAGGAGACCTTGGCCCCTTCGGCTCCTTTGGCTTCCACCAAGGCAAAGGTATCCGAGCTATACGGTGTAAAGCTCACTCCACCCGCATGCGCAATCACCGTGCCGTTTATCCCGGCCGACGCACTCTGGTAACCTTTACCTGTGCTGGCCGTGGCACTCAACGCCGTGGCCGGGCTGCGGTAGCTACCGCTCAGCGACCCACTGGAACCCATGCCCTGGTTGGCGTTCATCGCCGTCACGCCATAGCTAAACTGGTTATCCTGCCCTGCTATTCCGGATACCGTAGCCTGCTGGCCATAACGCCCAGTGCTGTCATGTGATAAATCCATGCGTAGCTGCGGCGTGTGAGTTTCATCGTTACGCCCCAACGGCAGGCTGAAACTCAGTAAATAGTTGGTCTGTGATCCGGCCAGACTGGAGAAACTGCGGTTGATGCTCAGGCCATACGATAGGCTCTTGTACAGATTGTTGTAACCCACCTGGTACTGCTTCTCAGTGCCGTCTTTGTTCCAATAGTTCTGCAACGAACCACTGACATACAGCTGGCCCCAGTTTTCTGGCAATCCCTGTGCGGCGGTGACCGTCAGGCGGTTTTTCGCCCGCCAGATAGAATCAGGCGAGAACCCCTGCGCTACCGCATCACGGGTCTGCATCGCAGTCATGAAATCCATGTAGCCACTGGTTGAGAAGCGGTATGCCGCCAACGTCAGGTTGCTGTTGGTTTCACTGATCAGCTTGCTGTAGCTCACCTGATAGCTTTGCCCGCTCAGGCTGTTACCCGGCTGATGCCGGCCATTCACATTGGTGCTGTTACCCAAATGGGTACGAGCCTGTGAGGCATCAAAGGCCAAAGCCCCTATGGGTGTCCCCACCGCAGCACCCAGTTGCAACGCATAGTAATCCTGGCTGGCTTGCATGCCGCCATAGCCAGTAACGGAGTTGGTCAATCCAAGCTGGTAGGTAGCCTGGTAAAGCGCGGGCTTCTTACGCAGATTATCGCTGCGTACTTCACCCGCAGTGATCGAATAACGTGATGAACCTGGGCGTAATAGCTGTGCCACCGAGGCATACGGCACGCTGAAGGTCTGCTCGGTGCCGTCTGACTCACGCACGGTGACGACCAGATCCCCACCGTACCCGGTCGGATACAGATCGTTGATCAGAAACTCGCCGGGGGTAACGGTGGTCTCATACAGCACCTGCCCCCCCTGACGTACGGTGACACGAGCGTTGGTACGGGCAATACCACGGATATCCGGGGCGTAACCACGCAGAGACTCCGGCAACATCCGATCGTCGGTCGCCAGTTGAATGCCGGTAAACGGCAGCGTATCGAACAGTTGTCCGGTGGTGTTCGACTGCCCCATCAGCACTCGCGCCTTGAGCTGCGGGATATCGCGCTGCAGATAAGTATTGAGACTGGTGTACTGGTTCTGGCCGTTGTCCGTCCGAGTGTAGGAGCCGTTATGGCGGAGATACCAGGCCCCGACGTTCAGCCCAGCGTTCACCCCGGCATACATGGAATTAAAGGTATTGCCATGCGACTCGCTGGTATAACCATTAACGTTGTAACCCAACAATAATGCCGGTACACCGCTGTCCCACAGTTCCGGACTCACGGTGCCCCGAGCCGTACTCAGCGTGTAAACCTGCGGGATCATGATATCCAGACGCTGTTCATTACTGTCATAATTGACTTTAGATTCCGGCAGTTTACTCACCAGATCCATACACAGTTCGCCCTGGCCTTGCGGGTCTAAAAAACCTGGCGGTAATCTGCCATAATTGAACGGTATATTTTTAATCAGCTCGCGGGTCAGACAGGGATACACGGATTTATCTGCCCGTGCCTTGAATTCGATGTCGGTATTACTGACGAGTTGATTATTAATGTATAAAGCCGTTTTATATACCCCGGGCAACCCCGCAGAACCATTGGCAAAACGGCTAAGATCCACTGACTTTTGATCATCAATATTCAGGAATGAGGCATCAAACTCCAAATTCTTTGCGATCTCGGTCGGAGGACTAATGGTATTATCAGCACTGGCGCCACCCACGATAAACGTCGATAAGATAGCCATCGCGAGAGGGGTTAATTTTCTCTGGGATCCATACTGCAATTTTTTTGACATAACGCATCCCTTCATAACTCATTCATGAATAGTGACAATCCTGTCACGCCGAATAGAGTGTTTATGCAACTAAATTATTATTTAATGATGGCATTGAAAGAATTAACTGCACCGTAGTCATTAACAAAATCCCCGGTCACGTTATTGCCCGCCTTTACTGACAACGTAAATGTTTGTGTTCCATGCGGGGCCACCATCTCACCTTCCACCGTTTTACCATTCACCTTAATGCTCGCAAAGGAGACATGATAAGGGGTGGGATTGATGGCCTGAAGGCTATTTCCTTTTGCACTCCAGGTGACGGCTTTGACGGCATCATTGGCGTTACCCACCAAGCCGACGGGCCGGTAGAACAGCTTGATGCGCGAGCGGAACGCCATCTGCAACAAGTTTTCCTCGGCTTTGGCCACTTTTTTGGCCGGGACCTCGAGCACGTTGAGCCAGAATACCGATTCTCTGTCCATCGGCAGTGCACCACCGGTGTAGCTGATACGCAAGGTCTGGCCTTTGCTGGGTTCCACACGGTTCATCGGCGGGGTCAACACAAAAGGTACCTGAATAGCGGCGGGTTTGGCCGTGACATCGCCAGTATCAATCCAGCTTTGGATCAGCACAGGGGACGGACCGACATTGTTGAGTTTGACACTCACCTCTTTAGCGTCAGACGGATAGACCACCCGAGTGCCGCTGATCACCACACTGGCCAGGCTGCTGGTCGTAAAGAGGGCCACGGCCAACAGGCCGAAGGCATGATAGATATGCCGGGGAAAAGACGACATGATTAGCTCCTTGCTGACATGCTGAATGGGGGAGGGTTCCCCCTCCCACCAACGTATTACTTGTACTGAATGGAATAAACAACGCTACTCTTTACGGTGCCTGGAGTGGTTGCCCCGTCTGCATAGTACTCAACGGCATATGGCAGGTTGGCAGTACCCGCAGTCAGGTCATAAGGAACATAGGTGGTATTCAGTCTCTGGTTCTGGTTACCCGCCTGAATCACAGCTTGAGTGGAGCTTGAACCGTCACGCAGTTGCAGGCTGACATTGCTCGCCGTACCGCCCATGTTTTTCAAGTGGCCTGTCACCAGATCAACAGAAGTGCCCGCTTCGAAGAAGGCAGAAACCGTCTTCAAAGTACCTGCGCAATCGCTCAGTGCCATGTTGAAGCCTGTACGGCCTGCTGTTTGTGCAGCGGCTGTCAGTTGGTTGGTCCCGATTGTTGGCAATGTCACGGTTGCGTCGGCCGCTTGACCATCAACAATAACGTCGCAGGTTGTTGCCGTCAGTTCACCATTGAATGTGATAGTTCCAGTAGAGGCAGCCTGAGCCAAGCCAGCAGAGCCAAATAAAGCGACGAGAGATGCAACGATGGTTAACTTTTTCATATATATTCCTACATACCTTGTGTTGTTAAACCATTCTAATATCCATTAGAATGGCAGGGGTCATCCATGTGATATGGATATATCTATATATACTTTATAAATTACAGGAGAAACTCATTCGATAAGTAAAGATTTAACCCTCTGATTATCTACCGAGTAGCCGACACCACGCACGTTTATTATCAGGTCATCACGAAGACCGATTGATAACAATTTGCCTTTTATCTTTTTAATTTCTTGCCAAAGCCGTTGATTAGATGATGATAGACCAAACTCATCCCAAACATTTTTCATTATTTTGTTTTTGCTGATGACTTCGATTTTTCGATTCTTAAGTAAAAATGATAATAATCGCGTTTGCATTTCATTTAAAAGAACAAGCCTGAAAGACAATAGCTGTTCCTCACCTTCATTGATGAAATACATCAGCCTTCTATGATTAACATTGAAATAAATATCTTCATCGATTAGGAATCCATGCAAATTATCTTCCATAACTATCTCGGCTAATTTTTAGATCTTAAAAACCACCCATAATGTGAGCCTATTATATCTGCAAATTTCCGCATAACAATCCATTCTAAATAATGAAAATCCCATCAATTAAAAATGAAAATCGAGATTTTATTTTTAAAAAAACATGAATAACAGAGTTTATATCTACTTAATTTTTTAAAAATGAATCTTTCAACCAATTTCACTTATTCCGTTTTATTAGCCAAATATATTGAATGTACAATCTTATCGGATTTTTCTGCCATTGCGGTAAAATTCACAATATTATTCATATAGATACGCTAACTTCATTGTTAGGATTTATCTAACTCCTCCTCCATCCAAATGAGCAAAACTGCGCATCATGTCGTCTATACAGTCCGTGGTGGATCAGTAATTTTTGGCACCTCAATAGCCTGTTAATGAACGGACTACGTTTTGCCATGAGCCTGTCTAGCCCCCGTACGGCCGTTGTGCTGGGGTATTAAGAGCCGGGCGTTGACCCGAGCAGCCGTTATCTCAGTATCTGAACGTTTGTAACAAGGTCAAAAAACGGACACGGCCCCTTCTCAACGACTACACTTGTAAAATTGGTTTGATCGCGTGTGATCTCTTGATGCTACGTTGCTTACCAACAACGTTCTCCCTACGATCCCACTAACGGACTTTGTATGAAGATTGAAATTCTTAAACAGGCGGTTATGGATTCACGAGACGGCATCACCATCTCTGACAATGTCATAGACGACAATCCTTTGATTTTTGTCAATCCGGCTTTTGAGAGAATGACCGGCTACTCCTTCGAAGAAATCACCAACATCAACTGCCGATACCTACAAAATAACGATCGGGAACAGCCAGAGCTGGAGATTGTGCGCAACGCCGTTAAAAAAGGGGAGTACTGCCTTGTAACCTTGCGAAACTACCGCAAGGATGGAACCATGTTTTGGAACGAGTTAAGCATATCGCCAATTCATGATGAGAGTGGGACTGTAACCAATTTTATCGGGATCCAAAAAGACGTAACACCAAGAATGATAATCCAGCAACAGCTTCGTGATGAGCATCGGTCCCTCGAGGAAATGAAAATACACTTCGAGCAACTCTCCATAAAGGATGGACTCACCGGGATTTATAATCGTCGCTTTTTTGATACACAGTTCGACATTCAATGCAAAATTGCCATCCGTAATGGCGACTCATTGACGCTCGCCATGATCGATGTCGATCACTTCAAATCATTCAATGATATTTATGGACACCAGGCAGGCGATGAAGCGCTAATACGTGTCGCGGATTGCTTGAGTAAGTCCTTCAAGCGGGGTTCTGATTTTGTAGCCAGGTATGGCGGCGAAGAATTTGTCATTCTTTCCAATGGCATGACGAAAGGCCAGGCAACGCTGTACGTGCAGACGCTATGCCAACTGGTGCGAGATTTGAGAATACCGCACTCCGCATCCAGCACAGGATACTTGACTATAAGCGTCGGTTTTTCAGTTCATACATTTGGCCAACTGCCCTCGCCTAACGTACTACTGACACATGCCGATAAAGCTCTCTATGTAGCTAAAGCCCGGGGCAAAGATCAGTTTTTCAGTCTTTAGGTTCTGTACGAAAATCTGAGGGACATGGGGATGAACTGGAGATCTCCTGGCATATTGCAAACGCAACCGGGGTTTTACGTTCACCTTCAGCCATTGTGGAATGCCAATGGCTGAGGATATGTTGCCATTACTGTCTTTTAATGCTGCGACCGCTAGCAGCAACCATGCGTGGCCGTTTTGTCATTGGTGGTCTAACTGCTTGCCCTGTAGTACTGTCCCTACTCAATCTACGAAAATAAAGAAGGTATAAGGCTCACCAATCCATCACCTGAGTGGCGCAAATCAGCGCGGTACGAAGGTATCATCCCTAGATTCACACGGACTTTTTTCAAACGTGACTCCAAAGAAAGCGAGGTTATGTACAAAGATGAATTCGACCGTATCGTAACTAGCGGGATTTGCCCGGAATGCCGCGGTGCAAGGCTTAACCCCTCCGTATTGGAGTCTAAAGTTCTCGGTAAAAATATTGCAGACTGTAGTGCCATGCAGATCAGCGACCTCATTATATTTTTAAGTGAAATTGAAACTCTGGAGGAGGCCGCGCCAGCGTTACCTATTCTAGATGCGGTAAAAACCAGCCTTGGGCACCTTATTACCATCGGGCTTGGATACCTGAGTCTTGGCAGGCAAACGTCAACATTATCCGGTGGGGAGTCACAACGGGTAAAAATAGTGCGGCACTTGGGCTGCAGCCTGACCGAACTGACCTATATTCTGGATGAACCCAGTGCGGGGTTGCACCCAGCGGACGTGGACAAGCTCAACACCATCCTGAAGGAACTGCGCGGCAAGGGAAACACCGTACTGGTTGTGGAGCATGACCCGAGCGTTATCGCCATTGCTGACAATATTGTCGATATCCAACTTCAGTGAGCGTTGATGTAAATCAACGCTTTCCTGCTCATACCCTCGCTTTATTCGTGAAGCAACATGAGTTTTCGAGGCTATCCAACCCAATTATTAACAAAATAAATATCAGTAAAGTTCATTTTAAGCAAGATGAGAGCGTTATTGAGCAAGAATGAACAACTAAATTAACAAAAAAAGACTATTATTAAATCATGCTACTGTTTTCGATCACTAAGGAGAGTAATATGATTTTACTATCGACACCCAAAGCACTCATATCCAATTATCGTAACGTGCGAAAAAGTGACGCGATCAATTCCACCATTAAAGAGTTGGAAACAGGCCTTGGCGATGACAGCATTTCATTACTCGAGAGTTGCCACCACGCCTTGGATAAATTAAATTATACTAGTCAATGCCAGGAATTTCAATCCAATGAAGAGTTCAGAATCTTCGATAATTAATTTGATGTAAAGAGAGTTGATGGAAAACCGCTAGAAACTCATATTAATAACGGGGTGGAATGTGCGATAGCCTTTATTGACAACGTAAGTCATCACGGTTCGTCCTTAAATCACCATGACTATGATGAGTTAATTTCTAAAATTATTAGCGCTGTTTTCATTGGTGTGGAATATCTCAATGAAGACACTAAAACTGTTCAGGAGGAAGTATGACCCATCCCTCACTACTAAGATGGAAAGTGGGCCATCAGGTCTTTTTCCTTTTTATCCAAAGTACGTTAATGGCTCTGATGAATATTGAACGATTCTATCATGAAAAGAACAGGGATAGCGGCGGGAAATCTCTCCGTGATGCATCATGTATGATGGAAGCATCTGCTTTAGCCATGCGTTTTGCTGGTGATTTTACTAAAAAGGATTATGAAAAAATCATTAGGCCATCTATGCCCGAAAAGTTTAGTGGGTTTGGATACCTTTCTTTCTTGCGCTGAGAGATTAGCGATACCGGATAAGGAGTTATCACGTATCCGCAGCAATTTCGATAGCGCCGTAAAGAACGTAGGCAAACTGAAGGCGTTTGGTATCCCCGTCATGTGTGGTACCGATACAGGTAATTCACCGGTTATGACCTATGGTACCCATCACGCTAAAGAACCCGCGCTATTGGTTAAATATGGAGGATACTCGAATCTGGAGGCAATACAGGCCTGTACCACTAATAATGCCATATCGCTTGGGTTGGTGGGCCAAATCGGTGTGATACGCGAAGGAGCACTGGCTGACCTCCTTATTTACGATAGAGATCCCTCTGAGGATATCACAGTACTCAGTGCGCAGGAAAGTTTGCTTCTAATTATGAAAGGAGGGAGGATTTACAAAAATAAAATATCACCACAGCAACACGAGAAAAATACAAATCCTAAATCGGAAGTGAATTATGCCATCAAATAAAGAGTCGGGAAGAAGTATTATGATATTAATGGTCGCAGTGGCGATCATTGGTTGTAATTCATTCTTAATCAGCCCGATTCTGAACGATATTGCATCAAGCCTCTCTGCATCTACGGCACAGATATCCAGGGCGATTTCCGCCTATGGTGGCGCTACGGCGCTTTCCTCACTATTTCTAGCACCCTATGCGAGAAAAATAGGTATTACGCGTACAATACGTTATGCAGGTATGCTGATGGTCGTAGGGATTGTCCTGAGCGGCCTCTCTCTATCCTGGTGGATGCTCACTATTGCTCAATCATTAGCAGGCGTAGCTGCTGGTTTGATGCTGCCCGCTATTTATACGTTAACATCGGATGTTGCACCAGAAGGGGAAAAGTCTGAGGCGCTGGGCAAAGTCATCACCGGGTGGTCGCTTGCCATGGTAATAGGTATTCCCTTATCCGCAGTGATCGCCGATATAACAAACTGGCGAGTGGCTTATGGATTAATGGCGGTCTTGGGGCTGGTGTTCTTACTGTTCAGCAAAAGGCTACCAGTGATTGATACACCAGCGGAGAAACTTGGTTTTCCGTTTGAAGAATATCGTAAAAATCCTGATATTTTGATTATGTTCGTTGTAACGTTGCTCTACATGACGTCATTTTATGGGCTCTACTCGTTCGTTGGCTCATTTGCCCGTGACAGCTTTTATAATAATGCCGCTCTGGCTGGGCTTATCACCATGGCCTACGGCATTGGTTTTGGTGTGGCCAGCCTTAAGGCTCGGTGGATCGATAAATTCAGCCCTCAATCCTCAGCCTACATTATTTTTATTACTATATCGCTGATATATTCCATTTTGTCCGTGAGTGGATCAAGCATTTATCTGTTGTTGGTGGCTTGCTTACTTTGGGGAGCGGCAAATCATTTTGGTTTGAATGTAATCGTAAGTTTGTTGATCCAATTAAGCCCCTCTTACAAAACGGCCACGCTAGGCATGTACAGCGCGCTTTCTTATAGTGGAACGATGATCGGTGGGCTAGTGTACGGCTATATATTCAATCGCCAAGGGTTCACCTCAATTGCCTACATTTCGTTAGTTCTCTGTATCATAGCGGCCTTTTTAGCTTGGTTTACTTTCAACCATAAGCCAAGACCTTATCAGGATACACTAAAAAACAAGAACAAATTATAGACAGATGTTACACTTATGCTCAGGATCCTTAGTAATAGGGAAGCATAAGATGAGCAATTTTCGTGGAGTAGAAAAAGATATTGCGGTTAACCAACTCTTTAAGTTACCGCCCGAGGATGTGATCTCAGACTCTGGTCACTGTGATGGGCTAAATATCTCGTCCATGCTTCACAAACAGCCTTTCGCTGTGGATGAATGCCTCAGGCCTGCAACGGTACAACATCAATTGGTGCTGTTCTGTGGGGAGACTGAACACGGTGAAGTCAGTTTTAATCAGGAACCATGGCGCAAATATTCTAAAAGAAACAATGAATGGTACATAGCTCCAGCAGGGAGAAATGGATCTGCATGGCGTTGGGGGAAAAAGTCATTTTCTTCGAAAGAGTCGCTGATTTATCGAATTTTGTTGCCAGTGAGTTCGTTGGAAGAAGAGGCTCAGGGAATAGACGCTAGAAACACTACGGTAACATTGATACCAAGAATGGGTGTGGTAGATGATTTGATGCTGAAATTGGCCTTTCAGCTACAAGAAGAAATGGCGAGCCCCAGCTTACTAGGAAGCTTATATACTGATGCGATTGCATCACTTCTCTCTCTACATGTTCTGAAAAACCATTCGGAACTCATAGTGAGCAAAGTGAGGTCGGGCGGAGTTTTTTCCTCTGCGAGGAAAGCGACGTTACGAGATTTCATCATGGCCAATTTGCATATGCCCATCTCCCTTGATCAGATGGCGACGTTGGTTTCACTCAGCAAGTTTCATTTTTCTCGCGTATTCAAAAATACCTTTGGTATGCCACCGTATAAGTATATTTTCCGTACCAGAATGAATCATTTTGAACAATTGCTTGTCAACACGGATGAACCGTTATATTTACTAGCGGAAAAAGTAGGGTTCGGGCATTCGAATAACGTCATCAGGGCATTTCGGCGTTTTAAAGGGATAACGCCATCGGAATATCGTCGACGTATAAGAAGTAGTGGTTAGGGGACAGCTAATTTCCATCGAATGAGATGTTCTCCCTCAAAAGCCTCAATCCCCAATTGATTTGGGTATGGCTGAGTTGACCTCGATAGTATTCGTGACAAAATAATTCAGTAACCTCATCTGAGTGTAGTGGCGGCTATGGCCTGCCTGGCGATGTGGCTGACGGGGTATATGGCGGAGAAGAAACAACTTCATCGGCATGATCAGGCAAATAGTGGTTAAGGTAGAAGGCTCCTGTCGTATCGGGGGCTTTGCTGGGAGAACTCGCCTCCGCTGCCTAAAAAGAACAGTCCGTCGACACCGGCGTTAATCATGTCGTCAATGAGCGCGGCGGTACCCTGTTTATCTAACTGGCCATCGGCGTTAAAAATGGTGGAGACAGGCGGAATAATCCCCGAGAACTGCGCGGTATGCTGCATGAGGTCTCCTTGCTGACCTATTTTGTTCTACATTATAGAACAACATTCATTAATTTAGCTCTCATGCTATGCCGCGATGCGCGGAGAGGTAAACCGGGAAAAATCATCAAGGGCAATTTTTTAGTTTGGATCACGAAATGATGAAACGAGGTACAAAAGTTGTAGCCCGGAAGCGAGCGCCTCCGGGCGAGGGAAATTAACCGACCCGCATTTTCACAACCACTTTACGCACCTTCGCGGGGGTCCTCACAGCGCACAGCGGCTTACGGATGATTAATCCTATTGCAAATTAACCCGCGTCGCCTGGTTTGCCAGGCTCAGCCACGCGAACTTTTGCAAATGTAGTCATACAGGCGCTGGGTGTCCGCCAGTGAACAGAGCCGCGTTCCAAGATTAAGCGTGGCTGCACTGCCCGCTGCGACGCCGAACCGAACCATATCCACCAGGTCTGCCCCGTTCGCCAATTTCAGCACCATCGCGCCTACCATGCTGTCACCGGCCCCGACGGTGCTAAGTTTCTTCACCGGTGGCGGGACTATCTGTATACAGGTGTCACTATCAACGGCGAGAGCTCCTTGAGGGCCGAGTGATACAACAACCCGCTCAGCTCCCCCCTGTTGCACCAACTCCTTAGCGGCAGCCCGCACATCATCAGGGTGCTCCAATGACCGCCCGATAAGTGCAGACAGCTCATTCTGATTCGGTTTTACCAAAGCCAGCCCCCCTACATCCAGGCAGGCCTGTAAAGCATCCCCAGAACTGTCGACGATACAGTGCAATCCTATAGCTTGCGCCTGCTTAATCAGGTCGGTTAATTTTGCCAGCGTGGTGCCCGGTGGCAAGCTGCCACTAATCACCAGAATCGAACCATGAGGGATCTTCTGCACCTGCAACAAAATCTGGTCAAACTCGGCATCATTAACCCTTGCCCCTGGCATAACAAAGCGAAACTGTTCACCGCTATTATCCACATGGACATGCAGGTTCTGCCGTGTCCAGTCCTGAGCTTTCAGGGTTTCTGTAACAATGCCTTCCCGATCAAGCAACTCTTTTAAATGCTCGCCCGTTGGCCCGCCAATGGGAAAGATCGCACTGGCTTGCCCACCAAGATAAACAACGGCACGGGCAACATTGATACCACCCCCACCAGGTTCAAAAATGGGGGTGGTGCAGCGTAGTTTCCCTTCAGGGTAGATCCTGGGAGTTGTCGTCGCGCTATCGAGAGAAGGAGAAAGTGTTAAAGTAAAAATCTGAGTCATGATGGTCAAATCCTCTTATTTTGATTTTACTTTGTTGATTTGGTTGAGGAAGAAAAGGGAAAACGGTGGTCATGCACCGAGACTGGGAGCATTTACCCGAGCCAGAATATATCCGTACACCACAAGTATATACCCTTGTTCTCTTTGTACAGACCGGGGACATCATGAACACTTGTTCGGGGACATGGTAGACACTTACAACATAGGTATGAGTACTTCTGAGTGGAGCTGCTTATGCCGTGGGATGAGAGATCTGCCATGTCATTACCTACCGAGTTTGTGCTTTTCGCCTCGCAAGAAGGCGCTAATATCCGTGCGCTATGCCGCCAGTTCGGCATAGCGCCTGCCACCGCATACAAGTGGTTATCCGGGTGGGTCACTCGCGGCCTTACCATCCTCAGACTCAGGGTAAGCTGGAGCGCTTCCACCGCAGCTTGAAGGCAGAGCTCCTGCAGGGACGGTGGTTCACCGATGCGTCACAGTTGCAGGAGGTGTTCGACGCCTGGCGAGATACCTACAACCTGGAACGCCCATATGAAGCGCTGTCAATGGCAGTACCAGCATCCCGTTATCAGCCTTCATCGCGACAGTACAATGGCAATCCGGCGGCAGCCGAGTATGACGAGGGGGTCTTGGTCAGGAAAGTGGATAGGATACTTAACATCGTCACAGCCCTTGGGCTCTTGTCGCACATAGGCTCAACGATCCGCTAACCTGCATCTATCTAAATCAAATCCACCATGCAAATACGCAGAGGTATTGTTTGCCTGCCCATAGTTCTTGCGGTCTTCGGTAGGAATAGCAGTTACCTGTCCTTGCACAGTTCCAGAGTGCGTAGCTAACGCATCAGCCCCTACCTTGTGGTATCTAAATAGCTTCGCAAAATAGTAGTTTGCCACGGACTTCTATATAACCATCCCTGGCCACGTGCCGGATACCGAATAGTCCTATAGAAACATCCCCACGTACGTGGGGAAGACTACGGGTGATAATCGTGGTCGTGGTGCTCGATAGAAACACCCCCACATGCGTGGGGAAGACTGCGGGTGATAATCGTGGTCGTGGTGCTCGATAGAAACACCCCCACATTTGTGGGGAAGACGAGCCAATCAGGGCGCGAGTTTTTTCGCCATCGGAAACACCCCCACATGCGTGGGGAAGACGGTTATTTTTGATTGATCTATGAAACCGATCAAGAAACACCCCCACATGCGTGGGGAAGACTCCTCCATCAGTGACTTGGCTTGCGCTGGCTTGGAAACACCCCCACATGCGTGGGGAAGACAATCGCTCCTATCCTTGTATGAAATCTAGGGTGGAAACACCCCCACATGCGTGGGGAAGACGCAAGCTCTCGGCCAAGCTGAGAGTGATGGGAAGAAACACCCCCACATGCGTGGGGAAGACCCCTGCTGCCTCACCTGGTTGGCCGCGTTCTGGGAAACACCCCCACATGCGTGGGGAAGACGTAAGCATCGCTACAGCCACCATTGAAAAGTTGGAAACACCCCCACATGCGTGGGGAAGACAGTTTGTGACTGTCGAAGGCCACTCAATGGCCGGAAACACCCCCACATACGTGGGGAAGACCACGCTCGCGGCGCTCTTTAGAACCGCGATCTGGAAACACCCCCACATGCGTGGGGAAGACGATATGAAGTATTACAAGCAGATCGCCGAAGCAGAAACACCCCCACATGCGTGGGGAAGACTATCATGCTTACCCAGCGTAGCCACGCTAATGGGAAACACCCCCACATGCGTGGGGAAGACAGCATCTCTGAGCCAATGCGCTGATAATCGCCGGAAACACCCCCACATGCGTGGGGAAGACAAATCTAAAGAGGATGATGGTCTAGGTCATATAGAAACACCCCCACATGCGTGGGGAAGACATCAACGGCTCTCAGCTGTCTGATACCAACACAGAAACACCCCCACATGCGTGGGGAAGACCGTCGTCATCGTCAATTAGTGGCATATGAATCAGAAACACCCCCACATGCGTGGGGAAGACTTGGGTCATTGGCCGCAGGCCTGTACCATGGCAGAAACACCCCCACATGCGTGGGGAAGACCCTGGTGCGCCGCAGCACGTGCGCGGTGTAAAGGAAACACCCCCACATGCGTGGGGAAGACCTTAGCTGCTTTTGTTGCCGGGGTCGTTCGGCGGAAACACCCCCACATGCGTGGGGAAGACTGAATAACCCTGCTGTTCTGGCTACGTTAACTAGAAACACCCCCACATGCGTGGGGAAGACTCACCACTCTACCGGCGCTCAGGTTTGGTGCTGGAAACACCCCCACATGCGTGGGGAAGACTAACTCAGTAACACGTTTTGGAATCTGTGCTTGGAAACACCCCCACATGCGTGGGGAAGACTAAAGAAAGCTAAAGAGAACGGAACAGTATTTAGAAACACCCCCACATGCGTGGGGAAGACGCACCGGAGGAAACTCCGCTTGTGCCGCTCCAGGAAACACCCCCACATGCGTGGGGAAGACTAATGGAAAATCGATATGGTGGAGGGTTACATAGAAACACCCCCACATGCGTGGGGAAGACCCCAATATATTGTTATAGAGCCATAATTGAAACACTATATCTGTGGATTATAAGGATTTCAGGGTCTCGATAATGAGTTGCAATCCGCTGATATTAGTTATCGGCCTTCTCACTTCACCTTTATAACGAATCTCGTAGCCTGGTGGTTGAGGAATACTTCTAAACAACATAAGGCCAGACTCTGTTGGAGAATATTGCATCAAGTAATCAACAACTATTTGTGCCACAGAGTCTTTAATACCAGATACAAACACATTCGGACGGGGTTCCACGAACCAGAGTTTCATACGCCCGCGAACCGCAGGTGGCAAGTCATTTGCGAGTACGACGAGCATGTTTAACCCCCATCAACTCATTAACATCAGCTGTGATTTTATTAAGCAAATCAATGGCAATAACCCGCTTCCTAAATGCGTCAGAGACTTTGTGTTTATCATATCTGCCAGCCATTTCTCTAGAGAGGGAAAATGCCAGGTCAATACAAAGTTGTTCCTTATAAAGATCAGCTAAATCATACACAAGCGGTAATGGGCTACCAGAATGAATAAATCCAATATGGGGAGAATATCCCATGGAGTGGACAGCCGAACATAATATGCCATAAAGTGCCGCATTGGTGGCGGTTAACACCTGATTGGTCAAATCACTCAGTTGAAACTTGCCCGGTGTGAACTGGCGTCCTTTCCAGCCTACGCCGTACTCTTCAGCTTTTTGCTGATACAACGCTCGAACCCGATTACCTTCCATCCCCATCATGCTGTTTAAACTCTTACCATCCAGTTCAGCATCAGGAAAACGTTTTGCAAACATCGCCCTGGCGATCTTAAGAGAAGACTCAGCGCTGCAGGCAAGAGCCATCTGTAATTTAAGATTGCGTGTATCGGCGGTGGGAAGAAAACCTGCAGCATAAAACAGCAGGCTATCCTCTCCCACCCAGCACACAGAACAGTTTGCTGCGGCTGCCGTCTTAACCGCTTCATGAGTCACAGTGGTGCCAGGACCGAGTAATAATGTGTTGATGGTTGCGACAGGAATGGGCACCACATTGGCATCCGAGTCAACCCACTTAACGCTGCTGTCATCAATCTCCAGTCGGCCTCGCTCCAGATATAGAAAGGGATATTTGTCCTTGACCTGAGGCAATGATTCACGGGTCACTTTGACAAACAGTCGTTCTCCCTTAGCCATTAGCTGAACTCCAGCAACGTCACCCGTCGATCCCGATAACGCTTGTGTCGGCCGAACTCTACAGGGACATCGTTCAAGGTCACAATGTCGCCGTCACCTTCACCCTCAATAACTGCGTAGCTGAGCAACCGCTGTTTGTTATCTGCCAACGTCTGTGCTTGTTGCCAGGCAGTGTCTATGTCCTCAAATAATCCCTGATAAATGAGTTCGGTTGGTACACAGTTTTTGCGGCCTAGGTACAAATCCCACACCGGGTTTTGCAAAGCGTTAGATAACGGTTCTACTTGCGTCGAAGGTACCTCCAAAACCACAGCGAAAACCGAGTCCTGCAAGTAGTAGCGATAGGTCATTTTGGTACCCCCACCAACAGCCTTTTTTCCATCAGATGTTTTAGGTATCAACAAACTTTGCCAAGGGTCGCTGTCATCGTAACCACTACCAACCATCTGGAAATCGCGCAATACAGGCTCTCGCAGATATGGCTGACCTTTACTATCAGTACGGGTGTAGGA
This sequence comes from Serratia sp. J2, assembly GCF_046269175.1. Taxonomy (NCBI): domain Bacteria; kingdom Pseudomonadati; phylum Pseudomonadota; class Gammaproteobacteria; order Enterobacterales; family Yersiniaceae; genus Serratia; species Serratia sp. J2. Next base: position 150,187 of record NZ_JBKABN010000001.1, on the reverse strand, counting down.
CCGTACCTCCATGCTCATACCATTCATTTGTGCCAGCCATTCGACTTCGGGGCCACCAGCCCCGCGAGCGCAACAAAGCAGGCCCAGAATGCCTGAGCGCGTTGGGAAGTTCAGCGTGTCACGTACCCCAAACTTTGAGTCATGCCCCCAGGCCTGTAGCGGCCCTTCAAGCCACAAGAGCATATATTGGATAGATTTGCTCATCTTTATCTCCCTCACAGATGAGACTGTAGATCAGCAATCAGGCTATCGATGCTGTATTCAAGGTTATCACCCCATTCATAACCCCCTTGTTTGCCAAACAGCGAACCAGATAGCTTTTCTTTTTTGTCGAGCCAGGCGTTAAGTTCGTCTTTGCTCGGGCGGAAGAAACCTTCGCCTTTACTTTTTACTGGTTGTTCAAAAGATGCTTGCAGGCGTTGTCCTTTACGCACCAGTACGCGGGCGTATTCCCACGGGCACGCACCAGATTGTGTTGTTTGACGGGCATCTGGCACGGCGATATACAGCGCCTTTACAAAGGCATCTACAGCGGCCTTAAGGTCAGCGCCCTCTCCCAACGTCTGTTCCAGTTGTCCAAGATCAAGGCTCACATAACGGTAGTAAGTTGCTGAGTTGTATTCCAAACTGCCCATATGCGCAGAACCGCTTTCGTCTTCCGTTTTACAATCATCTATCGCCGTAAAAAACTCCACTTCGTTGGTCACTTTATGGGTTGAGATAGCATGTGCGAATGAGACTGCCGCTTCGACATTCATCTCCGGTGCCTTGGCGACCATGCGCCCAAACAGCGCAATATCGAGTGCATCAAGCGTTTTGTTAACGACTTTTTTGGACACTTTTACCAGCTCTTTGTCCTTCAGCTTCGATGCCTCAAAACCGTTTTCCTGTGCATAAGAGGCAAACGCTTTGGCTTCGGCATCACTTATAAATAACAACGTATCATCGGAAAAAAATGCGGCCATTACCTCACCACACTGAGTCGCCTGTGCTTCGCTGGCCCCTAACGCCAGGCACTCATTGGTCAGCATGGTCGCTATCTTTTTGCTGCGAACCCCCAGCCGAATACCAAAGTCGGGCATGGCAAGACGTACTTGACGTTTCCAGCATTGTGACGACACTCGTGCACGTGGCACGCCACCGATGATGGCTGACTTAGGGGCACCGACATCATCTCGGTTAAGACAGGTAACTGGGAAAGATTGCAGAATATGGAATTCAATGCGGGTATTTTTATATTGGTTAGTCATAATATTGTCCTTGTAAAAGATACTTTAAAAATCAATAAAATGGATTATCAATGATCGGCACTATTTGCAACAAGCCGCAGCCAAACGCGCGTCCCTTGCCAATACCATGTTTAAAACTGTTGTGAAATTGCTGCAGGTTGGTCACAGTGAATTGCCCCTGAATATGAGCTTTGCCAAGTGTTACCTGGCGACCGACTTTATCTTGGAATTGCAGCACTTCAATGGAATCTACCTGTAGGGTTTGGGGAGCCACCTCAAAACCCCAGCTATTGGCTGCACGCTGTAAAAACCATTGAGCGATATCACTACGACCCTTTACCGCGACACGTTTACCACTCTGTTTATCCTTGCGCACCGGATTCACCTGCACCTTGAAGCGATAGTTAGAGTTAGCCAAAAAGGCATCAGAGATTGGTTTGCTGATCACTTTGCCGTATTGCCCATCTACCTGTGTTGCCGGTTGCCGGTCTGAAACAATCAGCACTTTGCGGCTATAAAAGTCACCACCCTGATCGGCATAAACAATGCCACTTGCGATATGGCTCTGTTTTTCGGCTTCAGTTCGTTCATCAGTAAACAGGCTGTATACGACCCGGTGCAACGAATAGGCATCGGTCATTTTCAACGCTTTAACAGCTGCACGATCGAGGTGCAAGGCACTTGCAAATAGCTCAGTCATGTGTGGACTCCGTTGCTATTTCGTCCACCTCAGCGGTGCGACGATAGAACTCTTGCGCCCAACGAGCGCGAATCTGTTCCTGCCTGTTACCTGAGTACCACAGTAATTGTTCCAACAGTTGAACGAAATCAGGTGTCACACCACGGTTTGTCATCAGTGTGAGCAATGGCCGCAAAATACGACAAGCTTCACTCGTACTGGTACAGGCCAGCAGGCGGCGCAGGCGTGCCTTGGCCTGATCTGACTGGCTCCCCTCGTCAAAGCAGGCGGCAATCGCTGCTCCAAAAGGTAACTTGCCGTTGGCCGCGGGTTTAGCTTTTGCCAGGGCGGCACCCACGGTGCAATAGGGCAGCCGCTTCCACTCTTTTTCGAGATCAACGCCAAAATGAGCCAGTAACTCCCAGCTTTGATATTCGGTTGCGGGGTTGTCGGCACGTTTGAGCTGAGCGGCAAAACCGTTGTCCTTTTTGATACGATCAAGTACGTAGTTGACGAATCGTTCAGTTCTGGATTGTTTGCCAGGATTTTTGGGGGCCGTGTCTGCAGGGGTTTGAACCATATAGGTATTCTCCTTAGTCAGCGTTTAAATATTTAGAAAAATTGGGGCGAGTTTGAGCCCAGGCGTCCATTTGACGAGCACTGTCGTTTGGGCATACTTGGTCAAATACTTGAATAGCGTAAGCAGCGAAGGTTTTGCGCAGTTGAAGACGCTGTAGCCTAGCTTCTTCGGTCATGTCACAAGCGTTAATCAAAAACTGAGCCTGGCGCTCGCAGAGTTGCCAGAAGGTTCCGGTTGCTTTTTCAGCCTGACTTGCGACAAAGGGCTGAGCCTTGCCTGTACCTGATTTGTCAATATCAGATAGCTGACGGAAATAACGAACAACCGCTCCCCAAAGCAGTTTCTGGATAGCTTCGAGTTGTGTCATTTCATGTTTTAGGTATTCAAGAAACACACTCCCAAGCAAGCGAGATGATAACCATATTTCAGACTGAACGTAGTCGTCAGTACCGGATGCATATTGCTCTCCGGCATTACTGCTGACCCGTAAACCGCCTGACCAGAGAGCAAATTGGTCGGCACTGCGGGATACACGTTTCAATGTGCGTTTTAGTTGCAGGGTGTCAAAACCAGCCGCTTTGCTTTGCTCGACAAACTGCAATAACGAGGTTAGTTCTCGCCAAGGACGTTTACTAGGATTTACCCATAATGCTTTCGGTTTTTTCTGAGAAAAATCCACCGAAACCGTCGGGTCTGCCTTTCCTTCCAGATAACCTGCATGAGCAATACCATCGGTGTAGTGAATGCCGTCATCCGCCAAAAGGCAGAATTTACCCATTGGAATAAGTCGGCCAATCAGTGACTCTTTTAACGCTCGGGCAATGTCATCATCTTCCCCCGCGGGCATAAGTTCCCAAGGAGTGATTCCCAGAGTCGGATACATTGCCAATTCAGCAATATCCTCGTAGGTAAACAAATTCAGCCAAACACTGTGCGCAATAGCGTCACCCAACCAGAAAGAATGCAATAGCCCCATGTGGCCAACCGCAATACCGGCTTTGCCGCTGGCAGACTTCCCCTTGTCATTTTGTTTACCTTGATAACCAGCCGTTAATACCACCGAGTTATCGGTTTTCTTGCCACTGAGGCCAAATCCCATTTGGACGATAATGGTAATGGCTTTATCAGCATCATTGGCTTGCTGTTCTTGCTGGGTTTCCGTTAGTACCGTTGTGTTGCCAGTACTGATCTCTGGCGACAATACGCCCAGAGACTTGACTAGAGCGGCCCGAATAGCTGGCATCTGTAAAAACGGCCTTTCACCGTACAGATAAAATCGATCATGCCATTTATCAAGATAATTTAGACATTTATCCGCCATGCCCTGCCAGCCCATATATTTCCAGTCATCGTCATCATCAGGTGTTGCAGTCGACTGAGCGATAGCTAATAGCAGCTTGGTTATTGCAATTTTCTGCACCGGGTTACCACCTAAAGCACGTAATTGCGGGTTACTAAAGATCTCTTTCAGACTGACCCTGCCCACATCCACAACCGGTATCCAGGATTCATCAATCAAGTTAAAGCGGTTTTCCATCGTTTATTCCTTATTGGAAATGGCCCGGAAGCCAAGATCTTCTCGGTACTCAAGGAGGTATTTATCGCCAGCCGGGTAGCCGTCCAGAGTGAGCAACTCTCCCGAATTGTTGACGATGGCAACACGCAGCAAAGCTTCGTCGTCTTCTGGGCGGCCAAGATAAAACACCTCATCCAGGTGCAGTTTTTCCAGTTCATGTTTAGCGGTTTTGGGCGGGCAATAAGCCGGGCTGACTCGCACCAGTTGCTGGTTAAGTGCTACGGCCAGTTTCCGCCACTCCGCTTTGGTAAGGCGGTGGCGGTTATGAGGCAGGGTTAATTCGCCACCATCGAGTAAACGGATATAGGTTATGCCATCTTGTGAGCGTAAGCTGCGCAGTAACAACAGATCGTGAGTGTCCTGATCGCTATAGCGGGTTTCCGCTTTGTGCTCAGGTAATGTTTTCCCGCCTTTAGACAAAGTCAGTTTGGCTAGCGCTTGTTGGGCCTGCTCGCCAGTACGGAACCGGCTGCCGTTTTTCAATTCGTGTAACAGATTTGCCCATTGCGCGCTTTCAGTCCGCTCGGCATAGGTTTGATCGATTAAAGAGCGAATGCCCGATGGTAAGCGGACGGACTGCATGTCTTTCCAAACTTCAAGGCTACGGCACAATACATACGGCGAGTACACCATGGCGCTCAAGCCAAAGGCAGAGTTAGGATTTGCCAGTGCACACTCCAGTGTTGGGGCCAACAACCAGCATTCTGGTTTAGCACTGGAATGGCGAGGGGTATCTGCGTGCCGCCAAAGACGACCAAGACGCTGTAGCAACATATCGGTGGGGGCAAAGCGACTTACCAGAAAATCAGCGTCAATGTCGAGTGACTGCTCCAGTACCTGTGTACCGACCAGAATGCGCCCACAGTTTGCACGTTGGGGCCATCCTGCCCGACCATAGAGAGCTACCCAACGATCTTCGTTGATTGCCCGGTGTTGGGGGGTAAAACGCGAATGTAACAAGCCCGTTTCGCACCCCACCTGTGTGGCCCGGCTGGCGATATCAAGATACCGCTGTTGGGCTTCAGAAACTGTGTTTTCAATCCATAAGACCTGCTGGCCCTGAACTGCCCGTTTAAGTGCCTCTTCTAATGCTTGTTCATTTCGATCGTATGATTGAAGTATTACAGGAGGACTATCCACAGCGGTTACTCCCACCTCCACCAGCTTATTTTTTTTCGCCACTGCGGATACAGCCGTAATTAGTGGGTAGGCTGTGCTGGTTGTTGCCTGTTGTAATAGAGCTTCACGCCGTGCCTGGCTAAGGGTCGCGCTGAGAATTATCACGGTGCAGTCTATTTGTCGCAGAAAGGTTACGAGTTCGTTGAGAATAGTACCCGTATAGAGATCATAGCTGTGCACTTCATCCAGGATGACGACCTTGCCAGCCAAACCAAAGGCTCTGACAAAACCGTGTTTGACGTTCATAACAGCCATTAACGCCTGATCAATAGTGCCGACAGCGAATGGAGCCAGTAAACCGCGCTTATTTTGGTTGAACCATGAACCGCCAGGGCGGCCTTCTTCACCTATTTCAGTATCCAGCAACCAGGCACCGGAATGCAGCAACAAACCCCGTTTGGGGGTTTCTGCGCTAACGATTTGCTCCAGAAAAGCATTGAAGCGATCGTAAATCTTGTTGGAGGTTAATTGGGTTGGTAACGCAAAATAAATACCCGTTGCTTTTTCCTGCGACAATAACTGATAAGCGGCATATAAGGCCGCCTCAGTTTTTCCCATCCCCATATGAGCTTCGAGAATATAGACCCCTGGTCCTGATACCTGTTCAACAAAAAGAGACTGAGGTTCACGCAGTTGCATAGTGAGATTTACAGGATCAAAAACTTCAGTAAAAGACAGCCCGTTGTGAATGACAGGCTTGATAAAACCAGCATCATTCAAAGCTGTAGCGATATTTGGCCGCCAATCTTCGTCAGGGTTTTCAAAAAACTCGCCGGAGCCGATCCAGTCGGCGACTGAAGTCAACCCAGCGACGACACGGGCTTGAACTGCGGAGTCAAACTTTGGCCAATCGGCTTGCAGGTATTCTTTCAGCGCTGCTACCAGCTTTTTGCGTTCATCAAACCAGTTGGGGCCACCAAAGACGTCTGCATTGCCACGTTTATCATCAACCGATGGGGTAAAACCATGATGTTGACCAAGGATTTCGGCAACATATTTCGGTACTCCAATTTCTTCCGCTGTGGCCTGACTGACCCCGGCATGCCCTCCCCATTGTTTCTCAAGTTCGGGGTCTACTCCGTCCAACTCCGGCATTTTTGTGTAATCGATACCGCAGGCTGAGAGTATCTTTGCCACAAAAGTTGGACTGATTTTGCCGATATCATGGCTACCCGCAGCCATTTCACTCCCCGGCGGAAACAAACGGTCTCGCATTGGCTCAGGGAAACCAGATATCAGGTGGCGAGCAACTTCGCCAACAATCTGGCAGTGACACGGTACTGAACGACCTTGAACTACGGTTACATCGCTAAGCGCCCAAGTTTTAGCCGGGCAACTTTCGAAGTGAAGCGCAGGTACTATATTATTGGTTTGCGAAGTTTTTTTTGTTAAGCGTCTCATTATCAATCATCCTTGATCAAAACAGTTTATCCACTAGGCGTTAAATAGATTTGACAGGACATAACCAAATCAGGTCTTTCATAGGAATGAGAGCTTGCTGCTTACAAAGAAACTTCACAATACTGTACAAAACTTCAGGTTAACTGAGATTACTAACTTATTACTTATGCACTCACTAACTGTTAAAAAGCCATTGCTTGATGTCATCTCTGTTTACCAACACCAGTTGTTGAGCTTCAGGTTTTCCATCAAGATATTTAGTATTTACCTGTAATTCTCTTAACAAATAATCAACAAGGGCCGCACGGGTTTTTATGCAAAGCTTTTTATTCTTCATCTGATAATCGTTCGCAAGAACATCTTGTTGGACGGGGCTTAACCGTGGATCAGGTGATAAAACTAACGTGACATAAGTTTGCCAGGCTTCATCTTCAACAATAGAATGAGGTGATAAGCCTTCAATCTCTGCATTTTCTCTGAAGCGACTTAGCACAAGGTCACGAAATCCTTGCGATTTTTCACAATACCCTCGCACATGGAAGCGGCTTCCCGCTTTGATAATGCTGTGTGGGCTAAAAATTCGCCCTTCATTTTCAGGATGAGATAGCGAGATATAGTTCACTTCTATCCGTAAATTTTGATGAATAGCTTTCATCAACGTAGCTATTACTTGACGGGATATTCTGCGCTCAGGTAATTCAAGCCGAGTTGCACAGGAATTGGGTAATCGGGGAGCCAGTACAAAATAGCCAGTTTCGATCCAAGCAAGAAAATCATCTAACCCACCATGAAAATATTGTAGCTGCTTGTCATCAGCAAAAACATAATGTGCTTTATTTAACTTGATGAGATGATTGGGGTGCATATTTTGATACTGAACAAAGTCTTTATATACCTGTTGTCGTGTTATGCCGAACTGGTTTTCAAGGTCTTTATTACGAACTTCTCCCATCCAAAAGGCCAACATCTCCAGAAATGCAAATCGTTCATGAGCTAGCTTTGTACTACTCATATGCCCTCCATAGAATATTGGACCTCATATAGGATCACCTGCAACATAACTGATTACTATGGCTTTGTGAATAATTACCTATTCCAATAGGATTTTTTACACGCAATGAACCCACAGGCAAAGTGCACTTAGGCTCTATCCCTCAATTAAAAATGGTATGCTAATCACCTAGCTTTCATACAGTTATCGTCATGGCTCGCTACGATCTTCCTGATGCTACATAGGCACTCATCCTGCCATTATTACCTCCAGAACGCTCTCTGCACCCTAGGCATCCCTATATTGGAAACCGCAAAGTCATCAATGGCATGTTTTGGGGGCTGTGCTCTGGGGCTCCCTAGCGTGATCTACCCGAACTCTATGGATCATGGAAAACCGTCTACAACCGTTTCAACCAGTGTGCAAAAAAAAGCATCATTATTTCTATATTCAATAAGTTACTTTGCATTTTTGATGAGTATAAGTTGCTCGACTGGTCTGCTATATCTCTGGATGGTAGCAATATTCGTGCAATACGTTTTGCTGTCGATGCCCAAAAAAACATCCCGATATAACCAGTACTCATGGGCTGGGTATGGCACAAAAATCCATCTGGCAGCAGACGGAAATAGTCTCCCTTTAAATACCGCGCTGAATGCGAGTCAAGCTCATGAAAGTCAGTTTGCGTTACGGCTATAAGATGGCATCGGCGTTCTTAGAAAAAATGGTTTTATGAAGCATCGAGGCTAGGCAGTTCTTGCTGATAAAGCTTATTCAAACAAGGTATTACGTAGTGACTTAAAACTGAGTGGTATCACACCAGCCGTTACATAAATTTTATCGCTTGTAACTGCCGTTGACCAATTTATCGTAAGCTATTGATTTTAATCCCTACAGGAGTCGATTTAAAATAATAATAAAATGATTTATATGAATATTTTTATATTCAATTTCATATCATACCCCCAATTATACCCCCAAATGTTTTTGTGCCGCCTAGATTGCTCACTTTTCACCCTACGGCTACCGCTGGTTGAAACCTGAGTACCTTGAACAGAGATCCGGCCAGAGGACATATTTGTCCTCTGGTACAATCCGCTTTAAGAAGTTCCCAGCCATAAGAATGATTAGCCGAACAATAAATCTACCTTGTCATCCGCGAGTCTCAACACCACACCATTTGCGTTTAGCACCTCGATATATCTATAGCAAGATGTGTAACACTTGACCCACGTTATTATCCCGTTTTATAACCCTATGATACTTTTACCTCTGATACGGATAGCTAACGATATGAACTATAAATGCTTTGCGTTTTCCCTTCTCATAAGCCTGCCCGCGATAGCAGCAGAGCCCTCTCTTATCGTGTGTCAGCCACAAAATGAAAATGACCAAACCGCCACCGGCATTTGGCCTTCTCCTTACTTATCACAGGATAAGCTATGTTTTGACATGCGAGTCGCCTCAGGTAATTCATGTGTTAGCAGCGGCCAATCCACTACCTGGTTTGTCGAAGCTGTAATTGTAGACATCAACGGCGAACCACAGGGCCGGGATGATACTTGGTTCCGAGTCATACGCCCGTCCATCACCGACAAAGTAATTGAGTACAAGATAGAAGGATCAAGGGATAAGAAAACTTGGGGGTTAGTGTCAAATGTGTCAATCAATCGACTTTCAGGACAGGCTGTAGATTGGCTTATTGGCGAGCATGGAGGAACTGCCTACAAGTGCCATCTGGAAGGGCGAAAAATCTGATATCGGTTGAAATCGAATGAACCACTATCTGGTAGCCATTATGATAACCAGCCGCGTCGGTCACCGTTAACCGATTCCGCCGCTGAAATATTATCCACAGCACTTTTTTGTCCTCTGGTACATACGGGATTATCCCGCATCTGGAGCGGTTGCCTTTGTGGCTCGATTACCTCGCATGGCACTACCGGAATCTTTTTCCGGTATCCGCTCAGGTAGTACCTATCTGGTGGATACCAAAGTGGATACCCGGCGCAAGATACCAGGTACGCAATTCAAAACAACCTTTTCGGTGCGTACCGGTCTGCGTACTTCTGCTTTGCGTACCGTGGTTACCAATCTGAAATAGTTTTTTCGGTGGATACCTGAGTGGATACCTCCCGTTTGGATACCAGTTTCACCTCCTGGAACGCCCTCGCTTTTGTTGGTTGGTAAAAGCACCCCCGACCTCTTTAGCCGCCTGTTCTATAAGCTGTGCCGCCATACCGTAGTTCTTCGCACTTTCGGCCTGCGCAACCATCCGATCAAGTGACCGCAACCGGCAGGCCTTATGGGCTATTGGAATATCAGCGATTTCATTCTGGAGTCGTTCGCGGGTGAAGTGGAAAAGCTCAATCCACTTCTGGCCCAACTTCTTACCATTGGCTTTATTGGGGTCGTGCGATTCCACCTGCTGGCGCGTTATGTTCAGGTTGAATTCTGCCTGTACGGCCTTGACCACTTGAGTCGGCGTATCAAAACAGGCCAGCGCCTGAACAATGAAAGCCTTAACCTCTGTTGGTAACGTTGCCATTGCCCGTGATCCTGTCATACCCTGTCAAAAGTTTAAGCTGATTTAAGCACGCGCCCTATGCTTGGTTCGCGCTCTGTAACCGCCTTTTCGGTACGAACCTGCTTGTGTACCTTTCTTCTGCGAACCATGCCGTAAGCTTCCAATCCTGTTAGTGTTTAGTCGTCGTTGCCGCTTAATGCAGAGTGGTTCAATTGATTGAGGTCTACAATCCCCTTCTCCATTACTTTGCCAGAAACGCTAAATAAGTGTTCGAACAATATTGGATTAGGAATTTCGTTAGCAAAGATACGCACATAAAGAACATAATTTCCTGGGCCTGATGGAAGTATTGCCAAATCCTCCTCAGTACGAATCGTTTGGCCTGGCCGTACAGTGCCCAACGTAGCGTGTACTACAGGCTCGCTACCTTGTTCATCTACGCGCATTTGTCGTTTTGCATGTTCTAGAAAAGAAGATATACCATCTAAGCGTAATTCCGAATCTGGTTCCTGGGGTAGATCGTCAGCTCGCAGTAACGACATAGATCCCCCCTCTGCACAGCAGCATGTGATTTCCAAGTACACATCTCTAAGAGAAAAATCTGACTGGTTGGAAAGAGACAGCCTCACTTGTATTAACCGTTTACTACTAGAATGGTACCTTGCGCAGTCACGCCAATAATCTCTATTCACAATTTGACCGACACTAAACATCCCACTATTTCTTTGCTCAAAATCGGGCAAATCATCTGGAAAATTTAGAAAACTCTTTTCGAAGGCATATGGCAAGAGCTGGTTTTCTGCGGTTTGAAACACGAGCGTTACTTGAGCATCCCCTCTTGCCAAATTGGCCGCCCCCATCATCGCAATCTCTCTTGGAGAAGCTATTCCTGTAGAGCTTCCCCTACGTACATAAACCGTATCCTTGCTTAATTTACCGAAGTCCCTCTTTAGGTAGAACGGTCGTTGTTGTTTCGGAATGGAGATCACAGCGATATGTTTGCCATCAAAAAGCCGCTCTTCGTATCGAAAAGTCAACTTAGTCTCTAGTTTTCCGTTAACAAACTCCTGAAGCCGCGAATCGTCAATAACTCCTTCTTTGGATAACCCTACGACCTCTGCTGGATGCGGTGGATTTTCCTTGAAGCCCATCAAGATATAGGCGGTGCCTTCCCTGTGTGTGTTTGCCAATGCTAGGATATCCTTCAGCATTTCTGATTTTTCTTCGTCGCCAACCTTCCTGGAAAAATTGTAACGCTCTGATTTATAGTCCAAATCAGAACCTTCACCTCTATAACGTAACTCTTCAAGCAAGGCTTCGGAAAGCATTTGTGTCCTCCTTTTCAAATTATCATGACTAGAAGCTTATACAGAATGAATCGTGATTCCACCGTTTGAAAGCGTTTTTTCCCTGACATTTATCTATATAAGCAAAAGTATGTTGGTTCAGTCGGTTCAGTTGGTTCAATCTGTAAACATGATTGTTTTATATGGTTTTATTTTCTAAAAGTGAACCAACAAAAGGCCATTTTGAACCAACAAACGGATTTTTTCTGTTGGTTCAGTGCCGATCTTCATGCTGGAGCAGTGTCTATCTTGTTGTGATCTTGTTGTGGTTCTGCGCTTACACCCACTATCCTGCAATTCATATACCGAACCTATGGCCTTGCCGTAATCTTGCCGTCTTTCACGCCGGGGAAGACAATCCACCTCATCAGCCTTCATCTCAGACCGCAGAAATTGCGCACTTTACCGGTACATTTCGGTACAGCCTACGCAACAGTTTTGCGTAGAGCGGAAATAGTGAAACCTTACCATGTGGGGCCTTCGCCCTATTTACTTGAGAATTACTGTGCAGTTTCTTTTGCGCAGTAACCGGTTTCGTTTCTGCGCAGTTACAGCGTAGAAAATCGTTAGCTTGTTCGCGCTCTGATTTGGCCTTTTCAGTGCGAATCTCTCTTCTGTGAGCATTAGCCCAAGCAGTTATCGGCGGGGTGCTGGCTTCTTCCACTGGTAAGCTGGTGCGTTCATGCGCTGCCGGTGGCGCTCCTTGGCCGCCAGTGATACCGCTACATTAGTGCGGATATCCAGCAGATCTTTGCCATTCAGTGTAAAACCTTGCTGGCGTGCTGCGCTGATTAGCACCTGTTCTATGGTTTGGCGGTTTAACATGGCATTGACTCCAGTTGGTAAGGGATATAGTACTTTGGCCGATTTTACGCTCGGTTAGCCTTGCGATACACACCACTCGCTAAGCGTTCGACAACCGGCATGAATGCGTGCCAATAGCTTTCCTCCAACCGGAGTAACTGACCGCGTTTACGCTCAAACGTTTCCCATCTCATACCTTTGGGTTTGGCGAATTGAAAAGGCGCTTTGGCCAGGTTCATTAGGTCCGGTGTGTCATAGCCCCAGATGGCAAGACGCTTGCTTCTGATTAACCGGCGCATTCTGGCTAATGTATCCTCGCTCTGGCTGGCATAGTGAAGCCCCCAGCACTTACGACAGGCAATATCTTTACGCCCGATATGGAGCTTTGCGCATCGCTGGTGGCAGTGTGGGCATAGGTACCAATGGCGCATACCGTAACCTGCTTGGGTAGTTGTCAGTGATAGCGTGAACGAATACCCATTAATGGTGGCCGTGTACCCGTTGCCATTTCTGGTGATCCACAGCGTCCCGCTTTCAGTGGTGTAGGTGGCGTAGCCGCCTGGCACATTTGCCAAATCTCGGCGCATATTCCCCAGGAACGCTAAACCGATGCGGGGGAGTGCGTTTGTATAGTTCCTGGTGTGCTCTCTCATCTGCGCGATTTCCTGATTTTTGAATACGAAATAATATGTGTTTTACACATAATGCATGGTGGTTATCAGGTACAAACTCCGGCAGGTAGATTGTCTAACCTTCAATGCTTGGTTATGCTGCTTTCTGTTGCGTCAAGTTGGCGCTATGGTGCCAAAAACATAGGAGTTGGTTGTGCTGATTCTAATTATTTCCGCGTTATGCATTGCATGTTGCGCTCTTTATGCGGAGACAGTAGCTCTTAAGAAGCGTGTCAAAGCTCTCGAAGACCTTGAGCCATACCAGCTATCCAAGAAAGTTGCCGAACTCGAAAAAAGAGTTGAAAATTCATCACAGAGAAACGAGTAGCCATCCTTGGCTTTTACCTATCTATTTTCTGCTTGAGTATTGACGCTTAAAGCTCTGGTTACCGCTTCAATGTTCTTTTCATATGCAGTGCTTCCGCGTGGCGTGTTAGCCAATCTCAGAAGGGCATTACGAGCGATTTGGGACTCGTAGGCCCTACCAGAAAGACCAACACCAGCGGCTCCAGCCGCCACCTTTGCTGCTACAGGATTGGCATATGAAGCTAAAGCAGCGGCCAAGGCTGTAGGGCTGGCGAATATTTGCCCTGTCAAAGGGCTCGCGGCAGCTTTTGCTGCCTCCCTTGTCGAGTCGAGATATCTAACCACCCCCTCAAGGCGTCGACCATGCTCACCACGGAAAAAAGTATCGGCCTGCTTCCTTGTTCGGTGTAATTCATTGATAAACTTCTCAACGCTTACGTTGCCCGATGCGTCAGTCGCCTTATTAACCGCATTTTGCACAAGCCCAGCTCTCGCGTTCTGCCGTCCATTATCATCAAGAAGCCGGAATAATTGTGAGCGATCCGCAGCTTTCTGGCTGAATATCAGCTTAGAGACATCCTCGGGATTCACCCTACCAGTTTGTATGGCTTTTTGAACCCGTGTGTTACTCATCATGTCATTAAACCTGGCCCATGAGCGATCTGCGCGATAAAGCTTGTTGGCCTCTTCCGGACCTAATTTCTTACTAACCGCTTTGGCCATATCCTGAGTGTAGGCCTTGTAAATCGGCTCCAGTGCCTTCTCAAGGACATCTCGATCAACTTCATCAGGTGCGGCCATAAACCGCTTCCTAAGGTCAGTGCGGTTATCGCGAGCAAGCCTTAAATTATTAGCTCCGCTGGTAATATCATCCTTGTACTGCTGGAGCACCTTAACCGCTGAACGGTCTTGCGATGCCCCAGGCCGGGTTAGTCTGGCTATCTGGTTATCAATGGCTTTTGCAGTTCCACTAATATCTACCGGAGTATCTCCCATGGCATTAATTACGCGATCATAACGTTGCCCAGCTGCTTTGATAAACTGCTGCTTCCCCGCGCTGGCCGATCTGTACAGGGCATCGTCTGAAATCCCGCCAACCTCATCGCTAAAAGTCTTTACAAGGTTTTCTCGGGCCTCTTGCTGAGTCCTCCTCTGCCCCCCAGTTCCAGCATACGGGATCCTTTCGGCAAGCGTTCTAACCTGTTGCCCTACGTTTGTTTTTGGTGGCAATACATCAGTTGTCATCAGGGGTAGGTTATTTTGTTCAGCAAACCTAATTGCTTGCTCCGCTTCGGGTGTCATCGTTCCGCGGGTAGCACGAGCAACGGCACTGATGCCCCGCTCTGCTGCTTTCCCTGCTATACCGATGCCACCAGATATCCCCACTTGCAATGGGTCAATTTTATCTCCGCCTGCCGCTTGAGTCGCCCCCTGTAAGGCAACATCCGTTGCGGCTGACTTGGCCCCCGCCCCAAGAATTGTAGCCCCTCGAGCTGCCGGGGTGAAAGCCACAGCATTTGCCAAAAATGAGGTTACGTCCTGAGGAGAAACGCCTGGTTTGTTTAATGCATAGTCACCAGATGGCAGGGATACTACAACATTGCCTTTTGAGTCCTGACTAAGCCGCCCTCCCATGCTTTGTAATATCTTCATCTGTGAAGCATCAGAACCAAAAAGCTGACCTATGCCAGCCTTGAGGGCATTCATTGACCATTCATTAAGTTCAGGGGCAGCACCAACATTCTTAAGCCCTTCAAGTTCAGGCGTCATTTGACTATCACCAGTTACGGCTTCTATTACACGCTCCCTAAAGCCTTTTGCTGCCTGGGTATCCGCTTCACGACTCTGCGCAAGGGTTGCGTTAGTGTTCGCCATGCCCTGAGCATAAGGGCTGAGTGGTTGCTGCTGGTGGGTTGTCTGCGATTGTTCTGGCAAGTACTCATCTGCCTGCTGATTGTGCAGGCTTTCAGCGTAGGCTGTAGCTGCTTCTGGCGAACTGAACATGCCTAGGTGCTTTCCTGTTCGCATGAAATTATCGATAGCTTCATCATCAGACATGATCCTACCGTCGTCGCTGACAGTCGGGATTAATACCTCGCGCCCATCAATGTTCGTGGACATACTGCGCACAGTGCTAATACTGCCATCGGCGTTTTTAACAACAGGCCGGTTATGGATATCGATATTTCCTGGTTCGATCATACCTGAAGAAGGCTGCGCGGATTGCTGTCCACCTTGAGCCTGGATCATCTGCGCAATTCTCGTAGCCCCTTCTGTATCCCCAGCTGCGTCAGCGTTACGCAAGGCTGTCATGAGTTGCTCGCGGTCGTATGCCACTATTTACCCCCAAGGTATTTGCTAACCAGATCATCATCGGATAACTGCTGTTGCTGAGCTTGCGCTGCTTTTTGGGCCTGCTCTTGGGTTTGTCCGTATTGGCGTTTAGGCTGATACGTAGGAAGGGATCCACTTGAATCGGCTACAGTTGCAGGAGCCTCGGTATTGTCTGCAGCTGATGAGACAGTAAGGGCATCGTAGGCGCGGCCAGAAGCCCCACGGAGTGCCTTAAATTGGTTCTCCATCAAGTGCCTCTTGGTTTTAATCGTACCGTCAGCATCACCTATCTGAGGGAAATACCTTTTGTAATAACTTTTCTGTTCCTCCAGTGGAATAGCTGCCCCTGATTCCTGCCTCAATATGGCAGCTATTGAATCACCAGCATATGAAACGTATTGCTGCTCGGGGCCCGATAGATTCAAGTTGCCGATACTTCCATCACCCAAGGCAGTATTAATCACTGCGATGCGCTTTGGGTCTACCTTTAGGGTATCCATTGAATCCAGATTATTACGAACTCGGTAAGCGAACCCTGCCGCTTTCTTTGCTCCCTCTGGAGCTTTTTCCATGATAGCTTGCGCTTGGGGCAGACTTATTGGCTTTATACCATCCGCGCTAATTGGTTGAAGTAGTTTCCCTGCCTCCTCAGAGCCATCCGTATAATATTTGGTAATCGTACCGTCATCGTTCTTTTCAACCTTCATCAGTTTTTTGGCGTTGGTATTAATACCAGCAGCGGCTGCGAATGCCGCCGCGCCGTCAGGATCTGATTTAAGCATCTGTGCATACTGCGAGTAGTTCTGCATGGCGGCTGTTGGTGCATAAGCTGACCTGATGGAGTTCTCACGACTCACCGCAATTTGCTGTGCCTGCAAACCTTCGCCAGCCTGGTTATGCCGAGAAGTCTCCGCCAGTTGTCCACGATCTATTTCACGCCCTTGCTGCTTATCGACGATATCGAAGTACTTATCGCCGCTACCGGCCAATCCGAGAGTATCGAATAGCTGCGCTGCGCCTTGTGGGTTCTCCACTCCCATTTGTGCCAGAACGTTTGGATTGGCTCCAACCCGTGATAGCTCTGCCGCATTCTGGCTTACAAATTGTGTGTATGCTTCCGGCCCCTGAGCCAACGCAAATCGCAGCTTAGCGGCCTGATTTGTCATATCAGTACGCTGCCCCTCATCAAGTCCCGCTACCGCCTGTTGCGCCTGAGCAACGAATGCAGGATTAGAAGCGGCAAACTTTCTCAGCCCACTTGTATCACCTGAATTCCATGCGTCAGCATGCGCCTTGTTAAACTCACTCAAGGCTTGCTGCTGCTGTTGTTCCTTGTATTGCTGAGACAGTCCAGCAAGTCCCTGCAAACCTTGAAGGGCAACATTATTACCGCCAGCACGAGCAAACTCATTGTTATCGCGGATAAGTCCGAGCGTGGCGTTAATATCGCCTGCCTGAGGGGCGTTTTGGTTATTGCCGCCCATTCCAGCAAGGAATCCACCGGCATTGATACCCTGTTCCCATGTTGCCATTAGAATAAACTCCCAAGCACACCTAACCCTCCGCCAATGGCGGCACCCCATGGCCCACCAATCGCCATACCCGCACTAGCACCACCGAGACCACCAGTGATTGCGGATTGCAAGCCTGATGGCTTATTGGCATTAGCTGCGGCTAATGAAGCCTGCTGTTGGTACAGTTGCCCAGTATTGTTTGCATATGTCTGCCCTGCATTCGCTTGGCCCTGCAATGCGCCAAGACCGATATTGGCCAAATTCTGATAATTGTTCATCTGACCAGATAGCCAGTTTTGCCCCAATTGTGGAGTGATGAAGGCTAGGCCGTTTGACGTTGCGGTACTACCCAACCCACCAGTAGCCTCGGCTCCAGCCAATTGCTGGTAGCGCGCCTGGTTAGCGAGTCCCTTGAATTGTCCGGAATTGTAGTAATCGTTTAGCGCTGATTCTTGCCCGCCCAGCGTAGATAGTCCCTGCAACTGCCCAACATACTGCTGAGCCATGGGCGTAAATGGGGCCAGATTGTTCATCACCGTTTGCCATTGGTCACGCTGCAGATCTGTTGAGCGGTTTAATGCGTCAGCCTGAGCACCAGCGCCGTTATCACCACCACCTTTACCGCCCTTCCGCATTCTGCTTTCTTTCATCCGCTTGGAGTTCCCACAGCGGGTATTTTCAAAAATATCAAACATAGCGTGATCCCTATTGAGAGTGTTTGGAAAGAAACTCCGTCAACTCATCACGAGTGGCGGCATAGAACGTGACGTCATCAACGCCTTTGAAATACTTCTTGATAGTGCCCACGCGCTGCAGGCCGATCATGGCGCAGTAGATTTGGCCGTGGCGGAACTTCCTGGCGGCGAACGAGGTAACGCACTGGACGCTTGTCTGGCTGAGGATAAAGCGCCAGAACGCCAGACCTATCGCCTTACTGAAGCCCCGTTCTTCTTTCAGGAACATGGCGTGACAATCGAATGTTAAAGGCTGTATTTCGTGGTAGTAGACAATGCCGCCAAACTGGCCATGCACATGTACTTCGAAATAGCGGCACTCTGGCCGGTAGTCATAGCCATCACCGTTGTTGCTACCGGCGATAATGTCCGGGTGATTACCAACAGCCTCTATCACATCGATGTTTCGCGTAGGGACAAATGTGATCATCAGTCGATTACCTCTTGGCGCTCAGTGGCCTTGCTGAGAAGACCCCTTCAATGCCTGACATCGCCATAACCCACCATTTCGATCCACTCAGCGATATAACCAATTAATGTTTGCCACATCGCAGCGCCAAACTCCGACAGTAATCCGCTTTCTGTTATTCCCCTCTCCAGCAAAGTGATAGCGAATAACTGCCAGGTATCCCCATGCTCACGTTTCAGTATTGGAAATAAATAAGCGTCAATGAGCTCTGCGACATCCGAGGGAGTGAGTGGCGTTTCAACATGGCGGCCACCGGGTGTGATGATCAGCAAAGACTCTTGCCCATGGTTTGCCACATTCTCCACAGCGACAGCGCAAGCCACATCACGAAGGATGTGGGCAACTTGCTGGTTAATCCTCAAGCCACTGTCATTGGCACCGCCGTGATCCACTATGCTGGGCATAGGGCTCAACCTACAGCCATATTGCTGAGTGCCTTGCCAACCAATCCACGCGCAATCTCATGAATACTTGGCGTAATGCCCAACGGTGATTTCTGTTTTTCCTGACGTTGAATCTGAAGGATCGCCGACATCTGCTCACCAGATAAAAGCACCGGTTTAACACTTGCTTTCGCTGCCATAGCAACAACCTCACTGGTTATTAATCCAGTAATTAGTATTTCATTAAATGGGATAATTGCAATTTATATTGCAAAAAATGAAATGATATATTTCGATCATTGAGATCGAATTTGCTGGTGGTTATGCAAATCACTTCAAGAATGAGTGAATGCGGGTCTGCTACAACAAGGTTGCAGGGTGGGGAGATACTTGATGAGCGAATGGTCAATCTCATTGAGTTCAAAAAAGATACTTAGATCTCACTTTTGTTACACACATTAGAAAATATGTTCACTTAATGATCATTTGTGGTCAGTATTACATCGATCTGAACATACAATCGATACAACCAAGGCCACTAAGGAGACACTCACCACGGAGGTATTAACATGGCCCATTTAGCGATCAGCGTTCCTTTTCACGGTTCAACCCTCTACATCATCAAACACCAAGGAAAACCTTACGTCCCATTGGAACCTATCGTAAAAGGCATAGGTATGGATTGGGCTTCGCAACTCACTAAGCTTAAACGGCGATTTGCTTCAAGCATTGTGGAAATCACAACGGTTGCTGAAGATGGTAAACCCCGCACGATGATCTGCTTGGCTTTGCCTAAACTTGCTGGATGGTTAAACACTATCAGCCCCAACAAGGTTAATCCTGGAATCCGTAACAAGGTGATCTTGTGCCGAAAAGAATGTGATAATGTTCTACATGAATATTGGGCAAGGGAAGAAGTTATCACTCCCTCCAAAGTAAAGAATGACGGATTCAAGAAAATCACTATCGAGCAACAGGAAGCCATTGAGCAATTAGTAACGGCTCGTGTGAAACCTATCCAAAATGAGAATCGGGAAAAAGTACAAAACACGTTATGGGAAGCATTAAAATCCCACTTCGGCTGTTCATACAAGGAGATTGGTGAAGAGCAATTTATAGAAGCACTGTTATTGGCAGCTCATATTCCACTTGATGAAAAATACTGTCCTCGTGAAAGTGTACCTATCACTCCCTCTCTTCTCCCTATAAATTGTGAGGTACTAGTCAGAATTGAGAATGGCGTTACAGTTAGCACAAAGCTTGTTCCAAAAGGCTGGTACGTCGGTAGTGTTAAGTCACTGTTACAGATGATGGAACATAACGGTGTTGTAATATTGATAGATAAAAAAGCGCAAAAAGACTTTGTAAAAGAAAAGGTTATGCAACATCTTAACTAACCGATGTTTATGTGCCATCCTGCAAAGTAAAGAACTTGTGTTTCCAGTTACTCATAGAAGAGAACCCGGCTCGGGGCCGGGTAGAAAATTAGAGCGAACGTATTTTCCAGTCTGTTGAAAAATCCAAGTCTCTTAGTAGCTGATAAACATTACAGCACTGTACCCCAAACTTACTACAGACATCAGGCACTTTCCTATTTGCTCTTGTTTTGCTTGGCTTTGGTGTTTCATTAGTAACTACAACACGGTTCCTGATGTCTTTCATTGCGTATGCAATTAAAAAAGGATCTTTACCAATTTTCTCTATCTCAAGATCCGACAAGTCTTCGGCATAACCATCGCTAACGACCTGATGAAGGATGCCTGCATCAAAATCCTCTGGAAGCATAATGTGCGTTTTATTTATCTTGTGGTGGACCCATTTAGCATGGATGTCACTTTCACCCCCCTTAATCTCATCAATTATCTCCCGCGGCATTTTTAGTCTCCCACTTGTTGCGTGGAATAAAATCCATTCCCAGAACTCAGGGACTCTTTTTTGCGGGTAGTAATAATCATGTGCATGGATCAAGATGTTAGCATCTAGTAGATATAACTTGCCCCTTTCTTCAGACATTATAATCCCACCATTCGAGCGACATTCCCAGGGCTAACGCCTAGAACTTTCCCTGCTTTCGTTTCGGTTATCACCCCTTCTAGAATGGAGTTTTTGACAACCTTTAAAAGCGCGCTACCAGTCTTATGACGCTTTGTAACATAGAATGTGCCTGATGATTTTTTATCATCTGGCTTTTTTACCTTGCTCTGAAGCCACAATTCTTTGAAGTGACTAGATGCTTTTTCCCAATCAGCAAAGCTAATTTTTCCATCGCGAAAAAGTCGATAAGCTATCAAAGAGGCGCTCACATTATAAAATGCAGATCTCTCGTGAATAACTCCAAGGATTTCTTCAAAATCAGATGAATCCTCTATTCTTACAGTAGATAGATCTTCCGCAGGCAAGAGAATGTTGCTAGCTACATCATTACAATACTTCTCTATTTTGTGCTCAATGCCGGAATTACTAATTCCTGTCTCACCAATTAAAATATGAGCCAACTCATGGAGTAGCGTGAAACTCCAAGCCATTTTAGAATCATTATCGTTGATCACAATAAATGGGGCGATATTATCAGCTATCGCAAAACCTCTAAAATAGCTTGTACTGACAGATGAATGGTGACTGCCTAGGTTACCAATCAATAGTATGAAGACGCCTTGGTCTTCAACTTGCTTTCTGAGATACCCCATTGCGTCATGAGCATTTAGTTGGATTCTAAATTCAGAAGTGCTTATATTGAACCTTTTCTTAATATAAGAGCAAGCAACATCAACCTCTGGCAACCCTTTTAGCTGCCCAACATAATCTTTACTTTCTGCATCATCTGAATCAATCAATGCCTCTCGAACAATGCTTTGCCGAACGAAGATATCTCTAACAATCGCATCCACATTACCATTAGCCTCAATGGGCATTGAGTCTATAGCGGTTCTATAGTCCTCCCCCTTTTTTTGAATAACAGGAGGCCTAGAAAGATAGAATGTGAGAAGAGGGCGATGATATAGCTTGGCGATCTCACCAACTTTTTTGTTCGTTGGCACTTTTTCCCCTGACTCATAAGCAGACAAAATAGAAGCCCCTGACTGCTTTGAGCTTTTCAGATTCAGCTTTTTTGCAGCCTCATCCAAGCTCAAGCCAGAGTTTTCTCTTGCCCATTTAAGTATTTCAGGATTTGGCTTAGCCATAATCTCCACCAAGTAAAAAACGCCCACTATCACAAGTTCATTGTTGTGCACGAGTGATCGGACGTCAATCCGTTTTTTCCTGTTTTGCACTGTAGGCATCTGCACAAAACTTGCCCCTTAACCAGCCTTATCTTGGGCTCAGCAATCTTAGAGCTTGAGAACTCTCTGTTAATCAGCGACAAACCTTCTTAGACTGACTCACTGAGCCATCATTACAGACAAATTTCTCACCAGAGCAGTGTGAGATGCCGCCTTTCTTGCCTGAGCATGGGGTGTTGGCTGCTGTAACTGTGAACGCAAACAACGATAGACATACAGCTAAAATTATTCTTTTCATGATCCGTTCCTTCGAATACCAAACATTAGTACGTCTACAGTGTTCCATACTCGGTTTTATTGCTATATCAAATTGCTCGCCTTTTGATCAATGACACAAAAAAGCCTGCTAGATCGCAGGCTTAGTTATAATAACGCAATAATATATCAACGTGACTATTCTATTCCTGTGGCACAAATGAGATTAAACAATATTGTCTCGTTGTAATCGTCAAATCGATCTTGAACCAGTATCCACTTCAACACATCCACAGCCTCACGCTGGTGGAGCGGGCGGATCTGCGACAACCGGCCAGCAAAATAATCCTCACGGTCATAACAATATTGCTCACTATCTATCATGGTATCGCCATATAGTTCCTTGTAAGCCGCCTGATGCATACCGAAGAACCAATCCCAAAAACTCCACACCCTCACCACGTCCGAGAGCGTATGAGGCTCTGGAAGCGTATCCCTGCCCCCTAGGCTCTGTGTTGACGTTCAGCCACACGCTGTTCCCAATTCATCGAACGGGTTTTCCACTTACTCCACTAGTTTTCTGGCTTGTGATTAGGGTCTCCAGCCAGAAACACAATAATTTGCTGGTTCAAAACCGGCATTTGTTGGTTCAGTGTTGGTTCAATATGAAAAATAATTACGTTTAAAAACAACCATCTTTGCATATTGAACCAACTGAACTAACTGAACCAACATGTTTTTATCTCATGTAGATTTTTTATTCCTCTGACTGATTACCCTCCGGCAGGTGGTGGATCACGTAAACGTTGATTTGCCGCCCATCAATGCGCGGTGATTTCCGCTGATAACCCCGCCCACTGGCTGGTGGTGTCAGCATCCCGGCATCTGCCAGCGCCTTGGCGAAATGCTTAGTGTTGAACCCTTGCGCTATCTCACCCTCAAACGCTGCCGGAAACGTGTAGAACACCATGGCGTCACAATCACGCTTACCTTTATCCCGGTACCCAGCCAAGTCACGAATAGGCATATCCTGAGGGTCATAGGGCAACGGCGCGTACCGACTCAAACCGTAGGCATTCAAGAAGGCCTCTGCCTGCTCGATAATCTGCTGGTGCTCTTTGTTGCCGGTACCGAACTCTTTGATCCAGGCGTTGAAGTTGTGCTGTATCGCGTCCCGGCATTCCTGCACATCCCAACCCGTTACCACACAGCCCAGCACTAAGGCAGCTTCCAATACAGCAAAGCGCGCGGCCACCCGGTGAACCTGTTCGCCGTAATCTGCTGGTATCAGTGAACGCCAGCGGCTTTCCGCCTCTCTCACGGCGGCAATAGCCCCCTGCTGATGATCGGCAAGGTACTTGATCCAGAAGCGCCCAGCCGCCCCGTAGTGGCTCTGGTAGGCATCTTTCAAAGCGTCGGCGTGTGCCTTACCGTTTGCCGTGCCGTGGAACTGTTGCGCCTTTTCCAGCGGGATATTCAGCAAGCGTACCAGTTGGCCCGCTTTCACTTTGCGGCCAGCGGTAGCGATGAAAGTTTCAATGTCCATTTCCCCGGTGCTGAGTGCCACAGTACGCCAGCGCTTTAGATCTCGGTTGCCGCCCTCTTTGGCCCCTTGTAGCTTACCGACACCGTTAAACAGGGTGTAGGCCGATTTCGCCACACTATCCGGATCAGCGCCTTGCCCCACCTCATCAAGCGGCATCAGGCCGTCGTTATGCGCTGCGGCCTCGTTGGCTATCCCTAGCGCTGTGCCGAACCAGGTTAAGCGTAGAGCATCCGGCTCTCCGTACAGACTACTGGCAAGATTGGCGGTGGTAGTCTTACCCGCGCTTGATTGTTCGTAGAAGTGAATGCCGAACCCATCAACACCAGCCAGCCCGATAAGTGGGGCGGCCAACGCCGCACCGATACCCGCCATCATCGACGGATTACCACGGGACAAACTCGCCACCGAATCACGCCATCCCTCTGGCGTTCCTTTCACGGTGTACCCGGCAGCGGCAGCACTGCGGCCGTTGAACAACACGGGCCTTTCTGGCGTGCCGATGATCTCCCCGTCCGGCATGATGTATGCCCCGCATTGCCAACCTGTAGCCTGTGCCACACGCCAGATTTCACGGGTGCCACTATTTTGCATCCAGTCGGCCAGGATTGCCCTGAGGGAGTTTTTCGTAGTCACGTTCACGCCACCAGCCTTGAGCGTTCGCCAACCCTCCCGCTCACCAATATCGGCCAGGGGGACCGCGGCGGTTGTAGGGGAACTTTCGCCCACTGGTAGCCAGCGGATAATCAGGTATTGATCTTTGTCGTCCCTGCCGGTGCCGATCACTTCCAGCGGTGAACATAGCCAAGACTCATCGTTGACAATATCCCCATTTTTTTCGACTTTCGGCACGATCTGAAAAATGCCGTCTTTCCTGCTTTCAACACGTGGTTTTAATTCATCCCGATTGCTGTTCTGTACTTGACGCTGATTGGTCACCGGCAAATCGATCACCACATTTTCCCCGCGTTCTGCCTCAGTTTTTAACCTGGCCAGGCTCTGCGTCCAGTCCTCCAATAGCTCAAGGGATTCGGAATAAAAACGGGCCTCCATGACACCGGCCAGCGCCAGGTAGTGGGCTATTGCCGTGATTTGCAGTTGCTCCAGTGCGCCAGCGCGGTAAACACGAACACAGCGACGACCATCATCGACTATGCGCAGGTTTGCCAAGTTCTTAAGCTGCTCGGGTGCCAGCACGATCGGTGGCACCGTATCACCGGCCTTATTGTTGTCCTGCCAGTCTCTTGCGTGTATCCAGGCATCCGCACCGGCGAAAATGATCGCCTCCGCAAAGGCATCTGCAGGCAGATATGTAAGATTTGGAGCGGCTTTCATTGCTGTTCACCCCGCATCGCTGTTTCTTCACCAAGCCAGGCAGCAACACAGCTTGATAAGTCTTTAGCCATGTTGATAGCCACCTCAATTTCACAAGGAGCCATGTCCTCCACCTGCCTGGATAACATCATCAGAATAACTTCGGCTTGATATGCCTTCTTGTTGGCTTCGGCCAGTGTGATTTCATGCGCCATGAGAAGCCCCCTTATCGTTCAGTAAGGCTTGCAAATGGCCCTTAAGGCATTCGTAAAGAGGGTTGCCATGGTTCAGTGTCTCGATAACCCGCAGAATGTCGGTGATCTGCTCGTTGGATACCAGGCTGTAACCTCGCTTATCCAGGTAATCAGCAAAACCGGCGCTACTGGTTAGCATCTCGCTTACTTCAGCGGTTCTCACATCGCCGATAACACCGTCACGGTAGGTCAGCAAGACACGGCAGTCTGGCGCTGGTGGGTTGGCAATATCAAACATGGTTGACCTCCAAATCCAGTGCGTTACGGGCTATATCCTCAATCATGGAAACCAGCTCATTAGCAAGTTGACGCTGTTCAGCCCCATCGGTAAGGAATTGGGCAGCACCGGCCAGCGCAACGATTTTCGCCAGCGTGTCAGGCATATCGATCGCAGGTTGATTACGCATGGCGCACCTCCTGAACCGGCAGGCGGGCAGAAAATGACAAGATGAAGTGAGGGGCCAGTACTTGGCGGGCTTCTCGTTCGGTGTGTGCCTCTACGGACATGCGGCAAGGCTTGGCGTTACAGTCTGAGCGTGATATCGCCAGAAAGCGATACTGAAATTTAGGGTGAGTTTGGTTACACTGCGGCTTAGCCATAGCGTTAGTCTCCATAACGTTACTGGTTAGACGCCCTGGTAGTGTTCCACCACTCCAGGGCGTTGTTTTTATAGATTCCACCGTGTTAAGGTGTGTACCTATTTCAATTGATACTAGTCCAATAGGTACACACATGTCAACGATAATACAGAGGGATAAACAGCCAAAAGGTGGCGGTAAAGCTCCTGCCTTCCAGGTCAGAATAACGCCTGAACTAAAGGCGCAATTTGAGGTTGCCGCCTCGGATGCTGGTATGAGTTTGGCTAACTGGATGAAGACGCTAGGGCGCAAAGAACTTGAACGCCTGGGCATTGAACCAAAGGGATGATAACCATCTCCCCACTCCCAAAGGGCGGCATTCGCAGTGCTGCCCTTTTTCATTGGTACTGAGCCACCAGTTAACCGGCTGCGCATGTCTAGTTTTGTGAGGTTCCAGGCATTACAAATGTCAACTTTTGACAACAAATTGGCGGCTTCCACCATAACATTTGATAACAGGCCAGCCAGGGGAAAGGCTTCTTTCTTGTTGAAACTGTAGCTATGCATGGTCGGCCCCGAGGCGCTTCGCCATCCAACGTTGAGAGAGGCGACTCAGTTCAGCTTTACGCTGGTCGTAAGCTATCCCCATGTCAATCAGCGTTATGTTGGTACTTTCCAGATAGGTGAGGTGATCCAGTTGCTCCGCGCTCATGTTGTCACGCGGATCACCATCAACATCATTTGCCTGAGCCCACTGCTTGGCCGTCATACCGCCCAAGACAATGCGAGCAATCATATTGCTTTCGTTGGTGTAGTGCTTCTGTGAGGCCTGCTTACCCTGTTCAACATAGGCAGCGTCTAAAGCGGCACACATCGCTTTGAACATATTGGCGGCACTAATGCGGGTCTTGAGCTGGTGGCGTAAACGTGCGGCTATCTCTGGAACGCTGCGGTGTAATTCTTGTTCACACTGGATAAAGTAACGACGAACGGCGCGGCCCTGCTCGTTGCGCTCTACCATTGCCAGTTCTTTAGCCATGTCCAGAGTAATTAGGTAGTCTTTTTCAGGGCGGCCACGCTTTGGATTAAACACCCATTCCGGTGTTAATTGGTCAACGCTTGTACTTTGGTTCCTGAAATCGAAGGGATCAGACTCGACGTAATCAGTCGTGTTTATAAAGCCGTACTCGTCCACCCGCGCATTAAACCAACTGGAAAAGACACGCCCTACGCCGAGAGCTTTATGCAATGCCTTGGCGCTCACAATATTACTTTCACGCCCACCAATTCGACCGGAGATAACCGGTACAATGGATGCAAAATCATTACCGTTAATAATGCCGTAACTTTCTTTTGGGTGAGTTTGTCCCCGGCCAGTGTTGGCCGTATTTTTCATATTCATCGTTTAGGCTCCGTTAAACTGCTGCTGTAGTTTCCGGGTAAAGATTCAGGATACGGTTGATTTCATGCTGGCTTACCTGTGGATGCCCCTGCTGCTTTGCCCTTGCATTGACTAGGGAAATAATGCGCTGAGCATCACAACGGTTGGCAATACGGTAGCGGTAATGGTTCCCGATGCCGTCTGGGTTCTGCTCGCTGATACGCTCCAGGCGGATACTCAGTCGGCGTTCTATCTCGCTGGCATAGTTCCGGCCAGAAGAAAGGCGACAGTAGAAAAGGATATCGTTTTCAGTGAAACCAGCGTGACCGCTGCGCAGCATGAAAAGACGAGCGCGGTGCTTTTTCGGCATTGCCTTTGCATAGGTGGTGGCGGTATTATCGGAGGCGCTAACCTGTCCGACAATGCCCGCCTCTG
Source organism: Serratia sp. J2 (assembly GCF_046269175.1). Lineage (NCBI taxonomy): Bacteria > Pseudomonadati > Pseudomonadota > Gammaproteobacteria > Enterobacterales > Yersiniaceae > Serratia > Serratia sp. J2. The sequence goes on along the minus strand of NZ_JBKABN010000001.1, from coordinate 122,482 downwards.
TGCGGGTTTTCTCTTGCATTACGCCGCCTCCCCGCGAGATTCAGCAATGCGCTGCTTGATCCACTCGTCGATCTCAGTTTCAACAAAAGCAATTGAGCGAGTGCCAATTTTCACGGACAAGGGGAAGCGCCTCTGGCTCATAAGACGATAAATCCAAGCTTTGCTGTAGCCAGTGCGGCGCTGTACTTCTGGAAGGCGGATAAATGATTGTGCTGTTTGCGGCATGTAGCCCCCTGTTTCTTTCTATCGTCGCTGGTGGACGGTGGTAGATGTCAGGAGCCATTTTCATTACTACGGTAAAGCAACTGAAGGGAAGAAAAAAAACTTTTTCGTACCGGAAGAAATTTTCATTTTTTTCTTCCGGTATAATCTTTGCTAACTTCCTTCCGCCAATACCTTTCTTAGCAAATTATGCAAGTAACCAGTCCTCATTACCTCTTTCGCTAAAGGGATAAGCGTTTTCCTTACTTTTTCAGTCGCATCTATATCAAACTCATCAAAATAAACAATGTCAGCATATTGCTTCATTGTAAGATTGGCACCTGTAAATAACGAAAGTATTTTTAAATCAAGGTAAGCTAACAACCTGAGCGAATACCATTTTTTAATATGATTAGACTTTATAACGCCATCTGAAAATATATGGTATGGAGTAGAGCTATCGGCAAAAAGAGGTAATGCCCTTACCTCTTTAAGCCAACCTTTAAAAGCATCAATTAAAATATCATCGGGCGTATTAACATCAATGACGGCCCATACTCTTTGATTAAGCCCAAGCGTAGGCCACCCATACCCATCAGGTATCTCTCTTACCTTTTTAAGGTCATCCCCTTTAGCCTCTCTGTTTAGAATTTTACAAATTACTTTGTTATATTTATCATCATTCATCCCACCAAGAAGACATCCACCAACGTTATCTAAGGCTACTTGCTTCATATCAAAGAGTGTAATCGGTGTTTGTAGTTGCCAGCCATTGGCATATTTCAAGTCTTCCTGAAATATGTTTACATTGTCCCCTGAAATTATACGAGTAACGACATAAAGCAAATCTATTTGGTCATCATGTATTCTTTCCTCTTTCTCCTTTAAAAAAACATCTTCCGTTACGAACTCATAGCCCGCAGACAAGTAGTCTTCATAAGTTTCATTCATAACCTCATCAATGTTTTCTAATATAGATAGTGCTTCCATTCTTTTTTGGAAAGAAAGGTAATACTGAATAAGCTCAAAATCCTTAGTTATTTCGTCATATTTTTTCACATCTATTATATTGGCAATCTCTTTCGCAGTAAGTTTCTGCTCACGCAAAATAGTGAAAAATTCACTGGTTGACTCTGTTTGTTCTTCGATTTCAAGCAACTGCTGACTTAGATTATCAATGCTCTTAGGAATACTTACCATCACGCCACCTCACGCCCTCTAAGTTTTGGCGGCTATGCCAGCCCGTAGAGGTGTACGAGTTTTCGGGGATCAGCCTAGACATAGCCTATTCTTTGTTCGTATATCTAAGTCTACTGCGGTCTAGTTACACTGTCTATACATCCAGTCATGCGCGTTGTCCAAATGAGGCTTGCACAACATTCCCACCACGCTCCAGGCTCTCCATATAATCGGCATACCACTGAAGCATCTCCCGGCGCCCATCCAGGTACTGAGCATGGTTATAGGTTCCCCGGATACTGTTCTTATCGACGTGGGCCAGTTGGGTTTCAATCCAGGCGGTGTTATAGCCCTGTTCGTGCAGGATGGTACTCATGGTGTGGCGGAAGCCGTGACCGGTTGCTCTACCGTGATAACCAATACGCTTTATCACTTGGTTAATACTGGCCTCGCTCATCGGTTTAGTGCTGTCATTCCGACCAGGGAAAACCAGCTTAAAGCGTCCTGTCATTTCTTCGAGCTGGCGGAGCAGAATCAGAACTTGTTCAGACAATGGCACCAAGTGCGGGCGGCGCATTTTCATTCTGCTCTTAGGGACTTCCCAAAGCCCTTTATCCAGATCGAATTCCGCCCATTCAGCAGCACGAAGTTCAATGGTGCGAACGCCAGTCAGTAGTAATAGCCGGGTCGCAATTTTTGTTATTGGACTGCCGGTGTACTCATTGAGGCATTGGAGAAACTCTGGGAACTCTGTCGCAACCAGGTGGGGGTAATGTGTATGCTTCTGGATGGCGAGCGCTCCAGCTAATTCGCTGGCCGGGTTGTTCTCAGCCCTGCCAGTGACGATGGCATAACGGAACGTCTGGCTACAGGCTTGGCGAATTTTGCGCATCTTATCGAGAACACCACGCTTCTCTAACTTGCGCAGAGCCTCTAAAACTTCAAGGGGTTTGATATCGGCAACAGGTCGTTTCCCAATATAGGGGAATATGTCTTTTTCGAAGGACTCCATCAGATCTTCGGCATAGCCCTTAGACCAGTTCGGCACTTTGTAGGCGTGCCACTCTCTGGCCAGTGCTTCAAATGTGTTTTCAACGCTCACCTTCTTAGCCTGTTTCTCTGACTTCTTCTCTTCACCAGGATCGACACCAGCAGCCAACAGTCGTTTAGCTTCATCACGCTTGGCTCTGGCATCAGCGAGTAGTACGTCTGGATACACGCCTATGGCTAAAAGCTTTTCTTTTCCAGCCACGCGATACTTCAGACGCCAATAACGGGCACCGGTCGGATTAACGAGCAAATACAAACCACCACCATCAGAAAGCTTGTAGGGCTTGTCCTTGGGCTTGGCGGTGTCTACTTGGCGGGCATTTAACTTCATTGGGGGTACCCCACTTCATTGAACCTGGACATACCACCAGACATACCCCCACATGCATGTAGATTTCAGTAGAACTAGGTAGACGGTGGGATACGGTGATATCAGCTGTATCAGGCATTATAGAGGGGTTTAGTAGATTTGAGTAGACGTTGGGAGAAGTAAAAATGGTACGCCCTACAGGGCTCGAACCTGTGACCTACGGCTTAGAAGGCCGTTGCTCTATCCAACTGAGCTAAGGGCGCATTGAAATGCGGATGCGGCAACCGAGGTTGCGGAGTTGGATTATACGGTCAGAGGTTATTGAGTCAATGCCTTTTGACTCTGTGGTGGTGGCAGAGGTGCTTTATGGCGATTTTTCGCACACAAAAGCTATGATAAGTCACCCTAACGCAATGATCTGGCTACGCTAATCCCCTGCCACAATACCGTCTCATCAACCCCTTGTGGTTCAACCGTGGGTGCCAATGGGCGTGGGTTTGCCCTCTGCCCTGCTTTTTGCGACATACAGGCACGTGCCGATCGCACCACGGCGTTGATATCCCCCCAATCGGCCTGCGGGGCATTTAGCACATTACAGGTCTGCGCCAGCATTGCCCTAGGCAATTCACTGGCTGCCAAGGTATTCATCGATGCCTGACAAAGTGGTGTAGCAAGCAGCAATACCAGCACTAAAGGAACGCTACGCATCATTGGTGGCCCCTTTTATACCACTGCGCCATACGCTGACTCCAGGAAGGGCGGCCCTCCTTCGGCTTACAAAGCCGATGTAATGCCTGCAACAACGCCACCTGCGCCGGATGCAGGGAGGAATCAAACACCGTTTCACCAATATGCCGCTGTTCATCTGCTGTATTTCCACCAGGTTGATGCAATGGATAGAGCCGAGTAATCGTCTGCATGATCCTGCCTCCATAGACCCCAAACGCCAGGGGCAATGGGTAAAGCCTAAAAGACTGGAGGTAAAAAAAGCGTAGAGGATCATTCCGTTGGTGTAAAAAATGTATAAACCGCTACGCAATCGTGTGCTTATTCTCTGCATTAACCCGATCGAAAGCCTGACAGCGCGCCTCTCTTCTGCCAAAATAGCGCCATCCCCCGCTTTTCTTAAATGATGGATTTCCTCACTGATGGCAGCAAAGATTATTGATGGCAAAACGATTGCGCAGCAGGTTAGAAACGAAGTGGCTGAGCAAGTGAAACAACGTCTGGCGGCCGGCAAGCGTGCGCCGGGCCTGGCGGTGGTACTGGTTGGTGAGAATCCGGCTTCGCAGATTTATGTCGCCAGCAAGCGCAAGGCCTGTGAGGAAGTGGGCTTTATTTCCCGCTCTTACGATCTGCCCGCCTCCACCACCGAGCCTGAACTGCTGGCGCTGATCGACAAATTAAACGCCGATAAAGAAATTGACGGCATTCTGGTGCAGCTCCCCTTACCAGCAGGCATTGATAACGTGAAGGTGCTGGAGCGCATCAGCCCGGATAAAGACGTAGACGGTTTTCATCCTTACAACGTCGGCCGCCTGTGTCAGCGCGCACCTAAACTGCGCCCTTGTACCCCACGCGGCATTGTCACCCTGTTGGAACGCTACAACATCGATACCTATGGCCTGAACGCCGTGGTGGTGGGTGCCTCCAACATCGTTGGCCGCCCGATGAGTATGGAGCTGTTGCTGGCCGGGTGTACCACCACCGTCACGCACCGCTTTACCAAAAACCTGCGTCACCACGTCGAAAATGCCGATCTGTTGATCGTTGCCGTGGGCAAACCTGGGTTTATCCCAGGAGATTGGATCAAACCGGGTGCGATCGTGATCGATGTCGGCATCAACCGCTTGGAAAGTGGTAAAGTAGTCGGCGACGTAGACTTCGAAGCCGCAAGCGAACGTGCGGCCTTCATTACTCCGGTTCCAGGTGGCGTCGGCCCGATGACCGTTGCTACACTGATCCAAAATACCTTGCAAGCCTGCGAGGAATTTCACGACGTTCAACCTAACTAAGTTAAGGCAGTATGGAAATTTTTAATCTGGAAGGTCACCCTCATGTCGAACTGTGCGATCTGCTGAAGTTCCAGGGCTGGTGTGACAGCGGCGGTGCCGCGAAAGAAGTGATCGCCGAAGGGCAGGTCAAAGTAAACGGTCAGGTCGAAACGCGTAAGCGCTGCAAGATCGTTGATGGCCAGAAGGTCAGCTACAAAGGCATGAACGTCACGGTTAAAGCCTGATTGTTCAAGCGCCAGCAAAAAAATGCCGGGTCGGCTAAGCTACCCGGCATTTTTGATCCACTCAAACCCGCTAATGCTCCAATGCGACGAAGCACACGTGTTGCATAGCGCGCAGTGAGCCATACAGTTCGTCCAGGGTCGTCCTTTTCCTTACCGTCAGCTTAAAGTTAACTTCAATCTTGTGTTTTTTGACGTCACGTATGGTCATTGCATCAATCAGGTTTCTCTGCTGATTAAGCTGGGCCATCAGGCTGGCTAGCCCTGCCTGCTCATCAAGTATCAGCCGTACTTTGACCTTCCCCAGATATTGATTCCTCGATTGCAGCAGGAAAATATAGGGGCTGATCTTTATCGCCAGTAAAAACAGTGCGGTAGCCAAGAGTGCGTGCAAATAAAAACTGGCTCCACAGGCAATCCCCACTCCCGCCGATGCCCACACGATCGCGGCGGTCGTCAGACCGGAAATGGCGTCATCACGCCGGTGCAAAATCACCCCAGCGCCCAGGAAGCCCACCCCACTGATAATTTGTGCGGCCAACCGCATGGGGTCGCTGCGAATATTGACGGAGATCTCGGCGTAATACTCCGCAGACTGAATCGACACCACCGTTAATACGCAGCTGGCGACGGCAATGATCACGCAGGTTTTAAACCCAACGGGCTTACCCTTGGATTCACGTTCCAGACCAATCACGCCCCCCAGAACAAACGCCGCGACTATCTTGCCTACCGTCGCCAGATGGAGCGGCCCCAACCCGCCCAGCACCGATAACCAGCTGTCCATGTTGTTTCCTATTGCTTCGCGGGTTTCATTGCCGCCGGTGTTTTCTGTTTAGAAAGATCGTCCTTGAAGAAAATAAAGAAGAAGACCGAAACAACGCCGGCGATAATCGCCGAGAACAGCCAGAAGCTTTCCCACTGCGGTAACGCCTGTGGCCCCTGCTCCGTCACCGTGCTGTTGAAGATCTGGCCGCAAATGGTGGACGCGAACAGCAAGCCAAAACCATTGGAGACGATAAAGCGCAGACTCTGGGCCTGGGCTTTGATTTCGGGCCGTGCTTTACGGTCAACATAGATATCCCCCACCGTAAAGAAGAAGTCCCAACAGAAGCCTTGCAGCATCAGGCCAATCAGGACAAACGTCATGTTGGCGTCAAGTGCAGCCTGGGAGAACAGCACCGAGCGGATGATCCAGCACACCGCGCCCATCATCAACGTCACCTTGAAGCCCGCTTTCAGTAGGAAGAACGAAAGCAGGAACATAAACACCACTTCGCAGGCGATCCCTACCTGCATCATGGAGGCGGCGTTATCAAACCCGAGCGCTTTGAGGAATACCGGAATATAGGCGGAATAGGCCGTTTTGGGGATCATCAACACAAAGATGCTCAGCATCAGAATGGAGAAGTTACGATCTTTAAATAGCGACAGCGCATCCAGGCACAGCAGATCGCGCAGGGTGAAGGTGCTGCCCTTGGCCTTCGGCGGTGTATCCGGCAAAGTAAAGCAGTACAGCCCCAATGCCACCCCAGCGGCCGAAGCAATGTACCAGGTCATGGTATCGCCGGAATATCCCATCTGCCCGATGATGAAACCTATCGCCATAAAACCGAAGGTGCCAAACACGCGGATCACCGGGAAATACTTCACGCCGTTGATATGGCTAAAGCTGATGCTGTTGGCCAGCGCGGTAGTCGGATAGAACAGCAACCCGACCAGGAAGATCATCACCAGCGTCATGGTGGTGTCCTGCGCCTCGATAAACTGTGGCACACAAAGGATCACCCCGGCGTTGATCAGGTGCAGGATCGCCATGACTTTCTGCGAAGCAAAGAAGCGGTCTGCGACCATGCCGATAAACAGCGGCGAGAGTATGGTTGCCAATCCCAGCAGCGCATAAGATGAACCGATAATGGCGGCCATGCCGTAGGTGCTCAGCACCAGGCCCATCGTCATATTCCAGGCACCCTGCATGAAATACTGCACAAACATCATGATCAGCAGGCGAGGAGTCTTGTTAAAGTCCATGAGTTATCCCCCTATGCCACGTTAACGGTCAGGCCGTCATACGCAACGGTGATGTTTTTATCGCGGCAGGCCGCCACCAACTCCTCATGCAGCAACTTGCCGCTGTGAGAAATATGCGACACCACGATCTGGCTGCCGGCATGCAGGCACTCCATCGCACGCAGTTTCTCTTGCGCGGCAAACACGGTTTCCAGGCTCATATGGTTATCGGTGCGATCGTCGCCGTTGAAACCGTAAGTGCATTCCAGCACCACCAAATCCAACGCTTTGCCCTGTAGCCACTGCCAGGTGAGTTCCGGGAACCAGCCCGAATCATGGCCATAGAAAATCGTCTGCCCGTCTTTTTCGATCACATACACGTAGCAAAGCTCCCACTTGGCGTGGTTGGCCAGCAGCGGTGTGATCTTGTAGCCATGGCTTTCTACGGTGACGAAAGGCACCAGGCAGTGAAAACCAAAGCGCTGTTTGCTGTAGCCCGGCAATACCGCAGCACAGCCGTTGATCGCTCGATCGTTACCAAAAATCTCCAATGGATGGTCGATATTGAAACCATAACCCTCCATGCGGCTAAACAGCTCACCGACGTTGAAATGGTCTGGATGAGTGTGAGTAAACAGCAGGTCGGTGATACCACTTGCGTCCAGCCCATCACGCAACAGCTGTTGACTGAACTCCGGGGCGACGTCGATCAACATCACATCATCAATAATCGCCGAAGAGTGGGTACGCAGATCTTTCCCCTTGAGAAAACGGGCCTGTTGGCAATGTTCACAGCGGCAAAACGGATTGGGGACCCCTTCAGATGCAGCCGATCCCAGGAAATGTATTTTCATTTTTTATCCTTTTTATTCAGTACATTACTGACCTATTGCTCCTATCCCCTTCGTTAATGTGGTCGACGAAAGTGATTTTGGAACGTGTCAATCATAGTCTTGAGGGCAAAAAACGGTTAATACTGCAATGAATATTGGTGATCTGCTTCAAAAATTTAATTTAATATTTATTAAAATCAAACAACTAAAAATAAACATTGGTAATTATTACGTTTTTCATCAATTTTGTGGCACTGGATTAATTAAGGACAAATAACAACCACCTAATGATGGAACGATCCAAATTTTATGCTTGAAGAGAAATCGAGATAGCGAAGCGCCCAAGCCGGTGTTAGCATCAAAACAGGCGGCTCAAAGCGGTGGGAAAATGGCAACTATCAAGGATATAGCGAAGCTGGCGGGGGTATCACACGGCACCGCTTCCAACGTGCTCAACGGGCGCGGCAATGTCAGCGTTGAAAAGATCGAGGCGGTCAAACAGGCTGCCCAGCAAATGGGTTATCAGATCAATGCCCAGGCGCAGTCGCTACGCGCCAGCAAAAGCAGTGGCGTTGCGCTGATCCTGCCCGATATCAACAGCGAGCAGTATCACCAGCTCTACCGTGGGCTTCAGCAATCATTACGATCTTCTTTCCCGGGCGATCTGGATTTGTACGTCACTAACGATCTGCCCTCTGCCGAAAGGGATATCTTGCAGACGCTGGCCGCAAAATCCTACCAAACCATCGTTACCGTCTCCTGCCTTGCCGACAGCGAAAGCTATTATCAGACGCTAAGGCTGCCAGCGGAGCAGATCCTGTTTGTCTATCGCCATCCAGCGCAGGCCAAGGTCACATTCAGCCTGAACTTTTGCCAGGCGGGCCAGGCCATTGCCAGCGAGATCGCCCGCGAACAACCCGCGCACGTTGGCGTGCTATGTGAGCCCCTCGCTTATACTAACGGCCAGTGTTTTGTCGAGGCATTGAAAGATACGCTGGCACAGTTAAGCCCATCGACCCAGTTAACGGTCGTTCCGTCACCGGCCAGTGAATGTCACACCGCCGCTTTTGCTTTTTTTGCTGGCCAGCCGCCACAGCTACTTATTGCTCAAGACAGTGAAAAAGCCCGTTGCCTGACGCAGGCGGCCTATCTGGGTAGCGCAGCACCCTGCCCACCGATCTGGCAACTCAGCGATAACGAACCCGCCGTGGTAGCCAATCAGTACCACTATCAGATGGATTACGCCCGGCTGGGCCTGGAAATTGCCCGATATATCTGCGGATTGGCAACACTGGCCGATGAGCTGATACTGGATAGCCGTGGCTTTGCTCTGGACGTTCAACCCATGCCCGCCGTTTCTGAGCAGGGTGAAACGCTGAACATGCTGATCTTGCCTAGCCCCTCGACCGATGCGCTGAAGAAGCTGTTGCCGCATTTCTATCGTCAGACCGGTATCAAGGTTAATCTCGCGGTTTATCCTTACGATGAAGTGTTTGAGATCCTCTCGAATCTGCATCTGCATCCTTATTACGATTTGCTGCGTATCGATATGGCCTGCCTCCCCTGGTTTGCGGAAAAGGCCCTCACGCCGTTGACAGAGATCGCGCCAGCACTACCAGAACTGCTGGAAAACTTCTCGGCAGAGGTTGGCCATCATTTCAGCCAGATTGACGGCAAAGCCTATGCGTTGCCGTTTGATGCCAGCACCCAGTTGCTGTTCTATCGCCGAGATCTGTTCGAAGACCCCACGGTCAAACGCATGTTCTATGAGAAATCGGGCAAAGAGCTGAAGATCCCGACCAGTTTCGCCGAGTTTGATGACATTACGGCCTTTTTCACGGCGACTCATCAATCCGGCAACCCGCAACGTCCGATAGGTTCATCAACGACTCTCGGGAGTTCCGGGTTAATTGCTACCGAATATCTACTGCGCTATTACGCGTTAGGTGGGCGGCTAGTGCACCAAGACAAACCGGTGCAACTGGAGGCAACCTTGGCCATCGAAGCGTTGCGGCAATATCAGCAACAGCTTACCGTCACCACCAATCTCAACAGTGAATGGTGGAATGCTGCGGTGGCCCAGTTTGAGCAAGGCCAGTTGGCGATGCTGATCATGTATATGAATCTGTTCAACGACGTCGCCCACAGCCCTCTATCACCGGCGATTGGTTACGCGCCAGTTCCTGGCAACATGCCGCAGATGGGCGGTGGCTCGTTAGGCATGTCTCGTTTCAGTGATAAGAAGGCGCAGGTAGAGCAGTTCTTCCGTTGGCTGTATTCGGCTGAAATTACCGAGCATCTGGTGCTGTTGGGCGGTAACAGCGCCCACCGCAGCATCTATCAGAACCAACGCATTCTGCATCTCTATCCGTGGTTTAACCTGCTGCGAGATAATCCTAGTATCGGCATCCGTGAATCTCGGGGTTTACAGGGCGAGTTGTTTAACCTGCGCCATGCGGAGATCATTATCGGCCAGGGCGTGACCAACGTCGTGAACAAGATAATGGATCCGCAGCAAGCTATTGATTACATCAACCAGCGCCTGCTCAGCGAAGCCCATGCTTAAGGCATAAAAAAACCGGGAAGCCACAGCAACCCGGTTTTATTAACTTAATAAGTTCTTAGTTTACTTACGACGCCAGCTAGTCCCTTGCGGGCCATCTTCCAGCACGATATTCATCTCGTTCAACCGATCGCGAGCGGCATCTGCCAGCGCCCAGTCTTTGGCGGCACGTGCGTCGTTACGCTGTTTGATCAACGCTTCAATCTCTGCCACTTCCGAGTCGTCCGCTTGCGCACCACCTTGCAGGAACTGTTCTGGCTCCTGTTGCAGCAGGCCCAATACCTTGGCCAGTTTACGCAGCTCTGCCGCCAACCCATTCGCCGCCGCCATGTCTTCGCTCTTCAGACGGTTTACTTCACGCGCTAAATCGAACAACGCGGAATAGGCTTCTGGGGTGTTGAAGTCGTCGTCCATGGCTTCACGGAAGCGCGCTTCAAACACTTCACCGCCAGCAGGTTGCGCATTGGCATCGGTGCCACGCAGTGCGGTGTACAAACGTTCCAGCGAGGCGCGCGCCTGCTTGAGGTTATCTTCGCTGTAGTTCAGTTGGCTACGGTAGTGGCCAGACATCAGGAAGTAACGCACGGTTTCGGCGTCGTAGTAGCCCAGCACGTCGCGGATGGTAAAGAAGTTGTTCAATGACTTGGACATCTTCTCTCTGTCGATCATCACCATCCCGGAGTGCATCCAGTAGTTGACGTACGGACCATCATGCGCACAGCTGGATTGGGCAATCTCGTTCTCGTGGTGCGGGAACATCAGATCGGAACCACCGCCGTGAATGTCAAAATGGGTGCCTAGCTGTTTGCAGTTCATGGCCGAGCATTCGATATGCCAGCCTGGGCGGCCTGGGCCCCACGGCGATTCCCAGCTTGGTTCGCCCGGCTTGGACATCTTCCACAGCACGAAATCCATCGGGTTGCGTTTCACGTCGTCGATTTCCACACGTGCACCGGCTTGCAACTGCTCCAGATCCTGGCGGGACAGCAGGCCATATTGCGGATCGCTATCGATGGAGAACATCACGTCGCCGTTGCTGGCCACATAGGCATGATCGCGCGCCAACAGGCGTTGGGTGATCTCGATGATTTCTTCGATATGGTGGGTGGCACGCGGCTCTTGATCCGGGCGTTCGATCAGCAGCGAATCGAAATCGGCGTGCATCTCTGCCAGCATACGCGTGGTCAGTTGATCGCAGGTTTCGCCGTTTTCTGCCGCGCGGCGGATGATTTTATCATCCACGTCGGTCACGTTACGCACGTAGTTCAGCGAATAGCCGAGGTAACGCAGGTAGCGCGCTACCACGTCAAAAGCAACAAAGGTACGCCCGTGGCCGATATGACACAGGTCATAAATGGTTACCCCGCACACGTACATACCGACTTTACCGGCATGAATGGGCTTAAATTCCTCTTTTTGACGACTCAGGGTATTAAATATCTTTAGCATCAGGGCTGTCCGTGGTGTGCGTGATAACAAACATATCCGCATATTGAAACCCGAAGGCTGCTCTATTGCAAGGTCAAGCCCAAGGATTGCTGAATTGATCGGCAGAAAATTGCGTGAGATCGGAATTAACCCAATCCAGACCAAGACAACAACACGTGTATTTCTGCCGCTGAACTGCCACCCTAGCCACTGCTGACTGATTAATTGAGATATGTTATAAAGTCGGTCTGATTGCTCACACGCCTTCCTATGTGACAGCTCATTTCATCTTGCTAGGACTAAAACTATGGTTACTTTCCACACCAATCACGGCGATATCGTTATCAAGACCTTTGCTGACAAGGCACCGGTTACCGTTGAAAACTTCCTGAACTACTGCCGTGAAGGCTTCTACAACAACACCATCTTCCACCGTGTCATCAACGGCTTTATGGTTCAGGGCGGTGGTTTTGAACCTGGTATGCATCAGAAAGACACCAAAGCAACCATCAAGAACGAAGCTAACAACGGCCTGAAAAACACCCGTGGCACCCTGGCAATGGCTCGTACCAACGATCCACACTCTGCCACCGCCCAGTTCTTCATCAACGTGGTGGATAACGACTTCCTGAACTTCCGTGCTGAAAACTCCCAGGGTTGGGGTTACTGCGTATTTGCCGAAGTGGCAGAAGGCATGGACGTGGTCGAGAAGATCAAAGCGGTAAAAACTGGCCGCAGCGGTATGCACCAGGATGTACCGGTTGAAGATGTCGTGATCACCAGCGTTACCGTCAGCGAGTAATCGCGGCTGCATGAGCACGCTGTTCATCGCAGACCTGCATCTATGCGCACAGGAACCGGCAATTACTGCCGGTTTTCTGCGTTTTTTGCAGCGAGAAGCCGTTCACGCCGACGCATTATACATTCTGGGCGATCTGTTCGAAGCCTGGATTGGTGATGATGACCCCGAGCCGTTGCATAGCGAAATTGCCGCCGCACTCAAGACGTTGCACCAGGCTGGAGTCCCCTGTTACTTCATTCACGGCAACCGCGATTTCCTGTTGGGTAAGCGCTTTGCCAAGCAGAGCGGTATGATCCTGCTACCTGAAGAGCAGGTCGTTGAGCTGTATGGCCGCAAGATCCTGATCCTGCATGGCGATACCCTATGCACCGACGATCAGGCCTATCAAGAATTCCGCAAGAAAGTTCATAACACCTGGATCCAACGTGCTTTTCTCGCGCTCCCTCTGCGCTGGCGCTTGAAGATCGCCGCTAAAATGCGTGCGCGCAGCCAACAAAGCAACCAATACAAATCCACCGCGATTATGGACGTCAACCCGCAGGCCGTTGAGCAGGCCATGTTGCGCCACAACGTCCACTGGATGATCCACGGCCACACCCATCGCCCGGCAATCCATCCGCTGGCATTACCAAACGGAGAAGCCCATCGCGCGGTGTTGGGAGCCTGGCATACACAAGGCTCAATGATTAAAGTCACGGCAGATGCCGTCGAACTGATCGAGTTCCCCTTCTAGGCCGTTTTCACGCTTTTGATGGCAAAAACCGTCGACGCAACCGTTTTCCTCGCCCTGTACCCATGGTATGCTCTACGCCCTCATACGGCCTGCCAGCCGACGTTTGTCCACATCACAGGAGCCATGCACTCATGGGAGCCACCGCTACTTCAGCCGCCAACGCTGGGGTTAAAATCGCAATCGTAATGGGTTCAAAAAGTGACTGGGCCACAATGCAGTCCGCGGCCGAAGTTCTGACCACGCTGGATGTCCCGTTCCATGTCGAAGTTGTCTCCGCCCACCGCACGCCGGATAAGCTGTTCAGCTTTGCCGAACATGCCAAGGCCATGGGTTTTGACGTGATCATCGCCGGTGCCGGTGGTGCTGCGCATTTGCCAGGCATGTTGGCGGCCAAAACGCTGGTTCCAGTGCTGGGTGTGCCGGTACAAAGCGCCGCATTGAGCGGTGTCGATAGCCTGTATTCCATTGTGCAAATGCCACGTGGCATTCCGGTGGGTACGCTCGCCATCGGCAAAGCCGGTGCGGCCAACGCCGGGTTGCTGGCAGCACAAATTCTGGCGCTGCACGATGCCGGGCTGGCACAGCGGTTGGCGCAGTGGCGTCAGGCCCAGACCGACGAGGTGCTGAACCACCCGGACCCACGGGAGGACGCATGAAGCCGGTTTGCGTACTGGGTAACGGCCAGTTAGGACGTATGCTGCGTCAGGCTGGTGAACCACTGGGAATTGCAGTTTATCCTGTCGGCCTGGATGCCGAGCCGGAAGCGGTGCCCTATCAAAATGCGGTGATCACCGCAGAGATCGAACGCTGGCCAGAAACCGCCCTGACCCGCGAATTGGCGACGCACAATAACTTCGTCAACCGCGATATCTTCCCGCGTTTGGCCGATCGCCTGACACAGAAGCAACTGCTCGATCAGCTTCATCTTGCTACCGCCCCTTGGCAATTGCTGGCAAATGCTGGCGAATGGCCGCAGGTGTTTGCCACCTTGGGTGAGTTGGCGATCGTTAAACGCCGCGTGGGTGGTTATGACGGCCGTGGCCAGTGGCGTTTGCGCCCGGGCCAAGAGGCGGAGTTACCGGCGGATAACTATGGCGAATGCATCGTTGAGCAGGGGATTAATTTCTCTGGCGAAGTGTCGTTGGTGGGCGCTCGTGGTCACGATGGCCAGTCGGTATTCTATCCGCTGACTCACAACCTGCACGAAGAGGGCATTCTGCGTACTAGCGTAGCGCTGCCACAGCCCAATCCGGCGTTGCAGCAGCAGGCCGAGCAGATGTTGGCTGCGATCCTCGATGAGTTGAACTACGTAGGCGTGATGGCGATGGAGTGCTTTATCGTCGGCGACAGCCTGCTGATCAACGAGTTGGCTCCGCGTGTCCACAACAGTGGCCACTGGACGCAGAACGGCGCTTCCATCAGCCAGTTTGAGCTGCATTTACGTGCCATCCTGGGGCTGCCGCTGCCTAAGCCGGTGGTGAATACGCCTTCCGTGATGGTCAACCTGATCGGCACGGCGGTGAATCAGCAATGGCTGGGCCTGCCGCTGGTACATTTGCACTGGTATGAGAAAGAGGTGCGTGAGGGGCGTAAAGTGGGTCACCTGAATCTCAACGATCCCGACGCAGCTTCTTTGCAACAGGCGTTGCAGGCGTTAGCACAGCTGCTGCCAGCCGAGTACCAAAGTGGCTTGGCCTGGGCGCAGCAAAAGCTGGGGTGATCTTGTGGGGTGATAGGCATTTAATCTCGGTGTATTCCCCTCACCCTAACCCTCTCCCACAGGGAGAGGGGACTTACCGTGCCACAAATTAACTACGGTATTCATCCTTTACATCAATCCGTTAAAGACTAACGCCTTCACCTGATAGCAACCCCGTACGGCCCCCTCTCCCTGTGGGAGAGGGTTGGGGTGAGGGGCAATTAACCTTGCTCTACCATCGCTACAGCCAGTAAAAAATTAACCTTCGTAGCTGCGGAACAACGCCCTGCCGCGCAGCAGGCGTACACCAAGCCAGCCGCCACACAGCGAGAGCAGCAAGGCACTCAGCAATGGTAACGCCCACCACAGCACCGGCGTAGGTGCCCACGGGAAGTCGAACACCTTGGTTTGCAACAGCCACAGTGCCGCTTCTGCCCCCACCGCCGCCGCGATGCCAGCCACCAACCCCAGCAACGCAAACTCGCACCACAGCGTACCGCGCAACAGGCGTTTGCCTGCGCCTAGCGTGCGGTAAACCACCAGTTCCTGCCTACGCTGCCGCATCCCTACCTGTACCTGTGCCAGTAACAGCAGACCACCGCAGATCACCACCAGCACTACCATCACCTCCAGCGCCCTGCTCACCTGCTGCAACACGCCGCCGACCTGCTTGAGGATCGAACCGATATCCAGCAGGCTCAGCGTTGGGAACTGGCGGTTAAGCTGGGTTAGCACCTTGCCGTCGCCGTCATAGCGGAAGCTGGTCAGCCAGGTTTGTGGTTGGCCGTCCAATGCACCCGGCGGGAAGATAAAGTAAAAGTTCGGCTTCAGGCTTTCCCAATCTACCTGCCGCAGACTGGTGACTTTGGCGCTGAACGATTGGGTATCGCCGCTGAACGTCAAGGTATCACCCAGTTGGATCTTGAGCCTGCCGGCGATCCCTTCATCCATCGAGACCTCGCCGGTTTTCGGCGGCCAGGTACCTGCCGTCAGCGGGTTATGATCCGGCAGATCGCTTTGCCAGGTCAGATTCAGTTCACGGTTCACCGCCTCGCCACCGGGATCGTCTTCATGCACCCGCTCCGTCGCCACCTGCTGGTTAATTTCTGACAGGCGCACACGTACGATGGGATAGAAGGTTTCCTCATGCAGTTGATGCTGTTGCAAGAAGGCTTTCACCTGCGGAACCTGTGCCGTGGTCATATTCAGCAGGAAATAGTTCGGGCTGTCTGGCGGTAACTGCTGTTGCCAACGATCGAGCAGATCGCCACGCAAGACCAGCAACAGAGCCAGCAACATGAACGACAGCGAGAATGCCGCTAGCTGGCTGATCGTCACCCAAGGCTGATGCAACAGGCGGTTCACCGCCAACCGCAGCGCCAGATTCTTAAGAGTGATGCGCCGCAGCAGCAACAGGCTGCCCCAGCCAATTCCCCCTAGCAGCAAGGCCAGCACCACTATACCGGCCAGAATGGCCCACAGTAGGGTACTTGCCCCCATCAATACCGTCAGTAGCCCGACCACAATCACCGCAGTGGCTGGCAGGAAGTAACGCAGCGGCCAGACGTTGGCTACCACATCCCGGCGCAGTACGCGCAGCGGCTGAGTCGCCAGCAGTTGCCGGTACGGGCGCAGCCCAACCAGCAGCGAAATCATGACCAGAGCCCCCATCGCCCAAAGCCACGGCCAGCCCCCGGCGGCGGGGAGTTCCCCCGGCAACACTGGTGCCAGCAAGCGGATCAGCACCGCTTCAAAACCGAGACCAATCACGCTACCGCATATTCCCGCCAGCAATAACACCGCCAGCCACTGGCCAATAATCAGCTTACTGAGCGCCTTTCTGCCAGCGCCCAGGGTTTTCAGCACCGCGATCAGATCATAACGGCTGCGGCAATAGTGGCTCATCGCCACCGCTACGGCGGCGATCGACAGCAGCAAGGTCAGCAGCGCCGAAAGCAGCAGGAACTGTTGGGAACGCTGTAGCGATTTGCCCAGTGCGCTGCCGGACTCCTCTAACCCATACCAGCGCTGATCGGGTTTGAGCTGCGGTTTGAGGCGTTCTTCATAGCGTTGAATATCGGTTGGCGCACCGGCAAACATATAACGGTAGGTCAGGCGACTGCCCGGCTGTACCGCTCCGGTTTTATCCACATCTGCCAGGTTGATGATAATGCCAGGTGCAGTCTGGAACGGATTGAAGCCAGAATCCGGCTCCTGCACGATTTCACCGGCGATGCGTAACGTGGTATCCCCCACCTCCAGATTATCGCCGACCTTGATATCCAATAATGCCAACAGGCGCGGAGCCACCAACACGCTGCCCGGCACAGGTTTGAGATTGGCTGGCAGGGTTTCCAACTGCCCATACAGCGGGTAGGCCGCATCGGTAGCCTTGACGTTGGCCAGTAGTGGACGATCCCCGGCGTAGGTCATGGTGGTAAAAGAGAGCTGGCGGCTGACTTTCAGCCCCTGTTGTTGGGCATCGAGCAGCCAGCCTTCCGGCACCGGGCGCGCGGTACGCAATACCCGATCCCCGGCGATAAAGTCGCGGCTTTGCTGGCTCAGGCCTTTGTCCATGCGATCGCTGATGCTCCCCAGTGCCAACACGCAGGCGACAGACAGCGTCAACGCCAGCCAGACGATCAGCAGCGAAGGCGAACGCCATTCACGCCAGAACCAACGCCAAATCATGCTTCCTCCCACAGCTTGCCTTCACGCAAGCGCAGCCGCCGCTGACAGCGCGCCGCCAGGGTCTCGTCATGGGTGACCAGGATCAGTGTGGTGGCGAAATCGCGGTTGAGGGAGAACAACAGATCGGCAATGCGCTCACCGGTCTGGCGATCGAGGTTGCCGGTAGGTTCATCGGCGAACAGCACCCGTGGACGGCCACTGAACGCCCGTGCCAGCGCCACACGCTGTTGCTCCCCGCCGGAAAGTTGTGCTGGCAGATGGCTAAGACGCTTGCCTAACCCCAGCTGTTCCAGCAGTTGCACCGCTTGGTCCCGGCTTTGACGATCGCTTTCACCACGCAGCAGCGCGGGGAGTTGTACGTTTTCCAACGCGTTCAAGGTGGGGACCAGCATGAACGACTGGAACACAAAACCGACGTTTTTTGCCCGCAGCGCAGCGCGCCCTTCTTCATCCAGTGCGGTCAGCGACTCCCCCAGCAGGCTAACTTCTCCTTCGCTGCCGTCGTCCAGCCCGGCAAGGATGCCCAACAAGGTCGATTTACCTGAACCGGACTCGCCGATCAGCGCAATTGTCTGTGCGGGTTTGACAACCAGCTCGACTCCGGTAAGGATGGTAAGCTGATGCTCACCCTGACCAACGTGTTTACTAAGATGATGAACTTCAAGAACGTTTTCCGCTGGCATCTTCCCTTCCTTTTGCTGTTGGGATTATTCAGTTTACGTGCTGTCGCGGCCGATACCTTGTTGATTTTAGGCGACAGTTTAAGTGCTGGCTATCGGTTGCCGGTAGCGCAAGCCTGGGCAACTCGCCTGGCCGATGAGTGGCAGAAACAACCTGGCCACCCGACCGTGGTCAATGCCAGTATCAGCGGTGACACCGCCGCTCAGGGGCTGGCACGCTTGCCCGAGCTGTTGAAACAACATCAACCCCGCTGGGTGCTGATCGAACTGGGTGCCAACGATGGTCTGCGCGGCTTCCCGGCTGCGGATATCGAGCGCGATCTCAACCAGATTATCACGCTGGTTTTGCAGGCGGGGGCCAAACCGCTGCTGATGCAAATTCATATTCCGCCAAACTATGGCCGCCGCTACACCGAGGCCTTCGGTGAGATCTATCCGGCGTTGGCCAAGCAGTTCAACATTCCGCTGCTGCCGTTTTACATGGAACAGGTGGTGATCAAACCGGAATGGATGCAGGATGACGGTTTGCACCCCAATCAGGATGCCCAGCCGTTTATCGCCACCTGGATGGCGCAACAGCTGGAACCACTAGTTAAACATGAGTCTAACTGAATAGGGTTAGCTACTAGGTAAAGTTATGCAAAAAGCGGTATTGATAACCGGCTGTTCCAGCGGGATAGGATTGATTGCAGCGCAAGATCTGCGTAACCGTGGCTATCGTGTGCTGGCCGCCTGCCGTAAGCCGGAAGACGTGGAAAACATGCGCCAGCTTGGGCTGGAAGGCATTGAACTGGATCTGGACGATAGCGCCAGCGTAGAACGCGCCGCCGCGCAGGTGATCGAGCTGACCAACGGGCGGCTGTACGGTCTGTTCAACAATGCCGGTTTCGGCGTTTACGGCCCACTCAGCTCGGTTTCACGCCAACAGCTGGAACGGCAATTCTCCGCCAACCTGTTTGGCACCCACCAGCTCACCCAGTTGCTGCTGCCAGCCATGCTGCCGCACGGTGAAGGGCGCATTATTCAGACCAGTTCAGTGATGGGGTTAATCTCCAGCGCCGGTCGTGGGGCCTATGCCGCCAGCAAATTTGCGCTGGAAGCCTGGTCGGACGCGTTGCGTATGGAACTGCACGGCAGCGGCATTCAGGTCAGCCTGATCGAGCCAGGCCCGCTGACGACCCATTTCACCCAGAACGTCAATCAGACGCAGAGCGATAAACCGGTGCATAACCCGAGTATTGCCAAGCGTTTGACGCTACCCGCCGAAGCGGTGTTACCAAAGCTGCGCCATGCGCTGGAAAGCCCCAAAGCCAAGCTGCGCTACCCGGTCACCCTGCTGGCGCATACCATGAGCATCCTGCGCCGCCTGTTGCCAGGCCGCGCGCTGGACTGGTTATTGCGCAGTAATGGTTAAGCAAACGGGGGCTAAGGGTTGAAGCGCGCCGCTTTGCCCCCATCTAGAATAGATTGGCTCCGCAAGATCAGATTAGAGAGAAACCATGCTAGCTCAAGCCGTTGTTGATATTAACGAAACTAACCTGCACCAAACGCTGGAACAGTCCATGTCCCAGCCGGTGCTGTTCTATTTCTGGTCGGATCGCAGCCAGCACTGTCTGCAACTCACCCCGATACTGGATAAACTGGCGGCGGAATACGCAGGTCAGTTCGTTCTGGCGAAGGTGGATTGCGATGCCGAGCAGGCGATCGCCGCCCAGTTTGGCCTGCGTTCCCTGCCAACCGTTTATCTGTTCAAGGATGGTCAGCCGGTTGATGGTTTCCAAGGGCCGCAGCCGGAAGAAATGATCCGCGAATTCCTGCAGCGTTTCCTGCCAAAAGCCGAAGACCTCAAGCTGGCAGAAGCCACCGAACTGTTGCAAGAAGACCGTGCTGCAGAAGCTCTTCCTTTGCTGAAAGACGCCTGGAGCCTCAGCAATCAGCGCAGCGATATCGGCCTGACGCTGGCGGAAACCCAGATCGCCCTGAACAAGACGGATGATGCCGAAGCGGTGCTGGCGACCATCCCATTGCAGGATCGCGATACCCGTTACCTCGGCCTGGTCGCGCAGATTGAGCTGATGAAGCAGGCCGCCGATACGCCGGAAATTCAGCAGTTGCAGCAGCAGGCTCAGCAACAGCCGGAAAACGTCGAACTTGCCGTGCAGCTAGCCTTGCAACTGCATCAGGTTGGCCGTAACGAAGAGGCGCTGGAATTGCTGATGGGTCATCTGAAAAAGGATTTGGCGGCGGCTAACGGTAGCGCCCGCAAGACCTTGATGGATATTCTGGCCGCACTGGGGACTGGCGATGCGCTGGCCGCCAAGTATCGCCGCCAACTGTATTCACTGCTGTATTAATCGAACATGGGCGCAGCCGAACGGTTGCGCCCTGCATCAAACATCAAGCCTCCTGCCCCGGTTTCCCCTCTTTGACAAACAACATGGCGATAAAGCCCACCACCGTGATCATCGCGGCAAAATAGAAGCCCGCATTCAACGTTCCCGTGCTGTCGGCAATGAAGCCGGTCACGTAAGGCGCAAAGATCGACGCCGCCATACCAAAGAAGTTATACAGCCCGAAAGCGGTACTGAGCGCGGCACGCGGTGCGTTGTCTGCTACCAGGGCGATCAGTACCGGGTTGAGGCTGATTTTGCCGATAAACCCATACAGCACCAATACGCCAATCAACGCCGCTTCACTGGTGGAATAAACGATGCCGAAGATCGCCAGCAGTGAGAAAGGCAGCATAAACAGCACCACCGGTTTTCTGCGGCCCAGCTTGTCGGAGATATAGCTGCAAATCAGCGTCCCGAGCACCGAGATCCACGGTACGATAGAGGCGATGCTGGCTGCGTGCACAATATCCATGCCGCGTTCTTTTTGCAGATAATACGGCAGCCAGGTAATGATCACGAAGAAGCCATAGATCGAGCAAAAGATGGTGATGTAGGCCATCAGCAGGTTACGGTTTTTAAACAGATCCAGGAAACTGAATTCGCTCTTTGCTGCCGCCGCTACCGGAGCGTCGCTGGCACTTTGCGGCGCTTTTTCCCGAATGAAAAACAGCATCAGCAGCGCCACAATCAATACCGGGACCGCCATCGCCAGGAACGGCATCTTCCACGAAGTATGAAAGTGTTCGATCATAAAGCTGGAAAGGTAATACCCCAGCGCGATACCGAACGACATCCCGCTGCCGATCACCGCACTGCCCAAGGTGATCCATTTCTTGGGGATGGCCTCGGATGAAAGCGCATACTGCGGGCCATAATAGACGCCTTGCGAAGCACCGGTCAGCATCCATAACACGATGAAAATCAGAAAGTTGGATGAGATGCTGACGGCAGCGATAAACAGCGCAAACAGCATAAAGCCGCTGACCAGAATGCGTTTTCTGCCCAAGCGGTCACCCAATAGCCCCGCAGGCACCTGTAAAATGGTGTAGGTCAGAAAGAACAGGCTGCTGATTAAGCCCAGATGGCTTTTTGACAGCCCGAACTCGGTTTGGATCTGCGGCATGATGGGGCTAAGTACCGAACGCCCGGCATAGATAACGACCCAGCCGAGGAAGAAGATCACTACGGTTTTAATCCAATAGGGCATTCGCTCTGTTTTTATAGTTTGCATATTCATTTTCCCTTGGTTGATGGGCCGCTCGGCCCATCCAGTATTACGGCGTAATTAATGTCCCCGCGGTGCCTGCCAGTACCGACTCGATATCTTGCAGGGCACCGATATGTGCCACCTTGCCGCTGCGCTGCACAAAGCGGCTGACCGCCATGATTTTTGGCCCCATCGAACCATCGGCTACGGCCATCGGGGCCAGTTCTTTGGTGGTGGCAGAACGAATGGCTTTTTGCTGCGGGGTGCCCCAGTGCTGATACACCGCATCAGCATCAGTGAGGATCACCAGGTGATCGGCGTCCAGGGCTTCGGCCAGTAACGCAGAGGCCAGATCCTTGTCGATCACCGCTTCGCTACCGATCATTCCCTGTGCGCTGGCCACCATCGGAACACCGCCACCGCCGTTGCAAATCACGATGTGGTTTTTCGCCAGCAGCAGATTAATCGCTTCAATATCGATGATCTTTTTCGGTTCAGGGGAAGGCACCACCCGGCGCAGGTATTTCCCATCCAGCTTCATGCTCCAGCCATACTTTTTTTCCAGCTCGGCTTGCTGTTGCGGCTCATAAACCGGCCCGATAAATTTGCTGGGTTCCCGATACGCCGGATCTTCGCTGTCTACCAAGACGCGAGTCAGCAACGTGGACACCGGCTGAGCAGGATGGAATGCCCCTAGCTGCTGGGCCAGCATATAGCCGATCATGCCCTGGCTTTCCGCCACCAGAATATCCAGCGGATACGGGGGAACATCGCGATAGGCCAGGTTTTGCAGTGCCAACAACCCCACTTGTGGGCCGTTACCGTGCACGATGGCGATGCGGTATTTCTTGGCCAGCTTGCCAATGGCATCGGCAATTAACGCAATGCTCTGATACTGATTCTCTGCAGATAACACCGCGCCACGCTTTAACAGGGCGTTGCCCCCCAAGGCAATAACTAACGTTTCCATTCAGGTACCCATTTTTCAAGTAATAGCAGCCCATACCGAACGGCATTCGGCATGGTTTTCCGCTGATAAATTAATAAAGACGATTGATTGCCATCGCGCCCAACCAGACGCCCAATAGCGTATCCGCACCGGAAAAATGCCCGGTTGCCAACATGTCGTTGATGGCTGCGGGTAATTCTTGTGGTCTGAGTAAGGCGCGTGCCAGGAGTTGTACCGGGGTGGAGAAGATCCCCTGCTCGGCAAACTGCAAATAGTGGACGCTGACCAAGGTGGTCAACTGGCTTAAGGGTTGGCTGGCGGCAAAAAAGGACGACAACCTTGCGACATCCACGCGGCTATCAAGATGAGCCGCCAGCAACATGCCCAGCACCGTGTCATCATTGCTTGGCGTCAAGCCAGGGCCTTTGCCAAGCACGGCGCTCCAGTCTACTTTCTGCCCCAACAACCAGGCGGTAAAGTGCTGCCGTAGTTCGCGAATTTCCAGACAATGCGGCTGGTCAACGAGGTTGTCCAGGCGGCCAAACAGGCCGGTCTGGGCATCAACATCGGCCAGCGCGGTAGCCAATGGCGGCAACGCAATTTCTCCGCTCACCTTCAGGCAGAGATCCAAGCACCTCCCCTGGCGATAGATGGCTATATCCTCCAGTTCGATCCCCGCCGGTGAAAGCTGGCAATGCTGGGCCGCAGGCAGGCTGTCAAAGATTTCGTCGAAGTCATCGTCGCCAATTTCCCAGCCCATCGGGCTAAGCCCACGCCCTTCACGGTGCAATGTCAGTAGCCGATCGTTAGGCGAGAGAAAGTTGATGGCATTGTTGAAACGCCCCACGCAGCGTAACGGGCCGTAATCTTGCGTGGCATAGCGGCTAATGGCTAACGCGGTGATGTCCATAACTTGCTCCCTAGCCCGGAGTCTCCTCCGGGCGAACCGGTTGTTACGCGCTGATACCCAGCTTTTCTGCCAGTGCTTCGATGGCTTTTTCAAAGCAGCCCAATGGAGCACGCACGGTACCGGCACCAATCTGCCCAACCCCGGCTTCACGGTGGGCAATCCCGGTGTTGATCAACGGAGTAATGCCGGTTTCCACCACCCGGCGGGCGTCCAGCCCCAGGCAAGCGCCCTGGAAGTCCCAGGTTGGGATTTGCAGCATCATGTTGCGTTCCAGGTAAATTTCGGCCATCTCTTCGGAGATATCGGTCGCGGCACTCATGCCACCGGCGGCACCGACAAAGCGTGTCACACCAGGCGCGGCGACCATGGCCGCACCGCCAATGCCGAATGTTTCGGTAATGGCGCTGTCGCCAATATCCGGGTTGGCGTCAGCCTGGCTATAGCCGGAGAAGAACAGGCCTTCCGGCGTATTGACCGGCGCGGTAAACCATTGGTCGCCCATGCCGCTGATCTTGACGCCAAAGTTTTTACCGTTACGCGTCATCACCGTCACGATGGTGCCTTGCTTAATCTCGGCCCCGGCGTCCATGGCCGCCTTGCAATAGGCCATCGCCAGGTTGAGGAAGAACTGATCGGTGATGCTGAGGAATTGCATGACCTTGGCCAGCTCAACGTTGTCCCGCTCAAGCAGGCTGATTTTAGGGGCTAACAAACGCATCAGCAGCGCCGACGCTGCGATATTACGCTGGTGGAACTCGTCCCCCATGGTGATGGCCTGAGCCATAACGGCGGTGAGGTCAATCCCCTCATCAAAGGTGGCCAGCACCTCTTTCAGTACCGGTGCCAGTGAGTCACGCATCCAGCGCAGGCGCGCCTGCACGTCTGGCCCATAGGCACCAAAGCGCATCACCTTACCGATCCCTTCGTTCAGGTTGCAGTAGGCATGGTTACCATGAACGGTGTTTTTCACCACCACCAGCGGCATATGCGCCGAGGTGATGCCCCCCATCGGGCCAACGGCACTGACGTTATGGCAAGGGATGAATTCAATCTCACCGTTTTCCAGCAGTGCCAGCGCCTGCTGCTCACTTTCAGCCCACTGTTCAAACAGGCATGCCCCAATGCAGGCACCGCGTACCGGGCCACTCATTTCCGCCCAAGTAACCGGCGGCCCGGCATGCAGCAGTTTTCTCCCCTGCGCCAACTGCGGGATCAGGTTTTTCGCTAAATCAACATCCTGCCAATGAGGGCGGGCTTCACGGATCCTGGCGATAACGGCAGCGTTTGCTTGTTCAATAGTTGCGGTCATATCAATCCCTTACTTTAAATTTTTCAGTATGTTAGCCAATCGTTGATTACCACCGGCCACCGGGGCCCATTGGTAATGCACCACTGAAATTTCGTTGGTTTGCAGATCGTCGGCAAAGCTACGCAAGCCTGCATTGATCACGGAAACACCGGCCAGCATGGCGGGTGCTGGTTCGTTATTACCCAGCGCTGGAGGGGCGATTAACTGGCAGGCCAGCGCGACCGCTTCAGGCAGCGAATTCATCACGGCAATGCCCGCCTCGGTGAGCGTGGCAATCTGTTTGGAGCGCTGCTGGGGGTCTTGTTCGGTGCCTGTCACCGTGGCGATAACTGCCAACGGATGGGCCGCACCACGTTTTTCGCGTACGCGTTTGACTTCGGTAGCCAAGGAATCTGCGGGATCTTCCTGCGCGCCATAGCCAATCACCACATCCAGCAGCAACACGCCAATCTGCGGCTGCTGAGCAAGGCGAGCGATTTCCTGATTACGGGTGGACGGGTCGATCATCGGGTGTGGTTTGCCCTGGGTGTAGAAATCGTCCCCCATATCGATAATGCGGTGTCCGTCGGCGTTGAGCATTGAGCCATGCTGATGCTTGCTGTCGGCCTCCACGCCCAATCGATCGGCCAGCAACATGGCGCATTCCGCCGCCAGCGTGCCACCGGCGTACAGGCCGGATATTTTGCCACCGCATACCGCAGGTTGCTGTGCGGCCATTTGCTGCACGTTTGCCAACATCGCAGCCAGGCGGGCGGCTTCATCCAACGTCGCGGCGAAGGAGATATTCCCCTCTTGTTTCGCAGGCGCTTTAGCTCCCAGGAACAGCGCGACCACCGGTTTGCCAAGGGTTTTCATCTCACCGATAACCCGTTGACGTACCGCTTCGGCCGGAGGCTTGGAGACAAACGCCAACACCTGGCTTTGCGGATCGGCCGCCAACATACGCAGTGCGCTGATAGCGCTGATACCACCGATTTCGGCAGTTAAATCACGCCCGCCCAAGCCAATGGCGTGAGAGATGCCTTGCCCAGCCAGGGTAATTTGTGAGGTCAGCTCCTGGATACCCGTTCCCGAGGCGCCAATGATGCCGATCATGCCTTTGGGGGCCACGTTGGCAAAGGCCAGCGGTGCCCCGGCAATATTGGCCGTGCCACAGTCTGGCCCCATCACGATCAGGCCCTTGTCACGCGCCTTGGTTTTTAGCGCCACTTCCTGCTCAACGCTGACGTTGTCGGAAAACATCATCACGTTGCAGCCATCGTCCAGTGCCTGATCGGCCAGCTGCGCGGCATATTCCCCTGCAATGGAGATCAGCACCATATTGGCATCCGGCAACTTCTGCCGCGCCATGCGCCAACTGCGTGCCTTGAGCAGGCGTTTACCGCCCTGCTGCCCCTGGGCAATGGCTTTCAACGCCAGGTCTAACGCTTCGCCGATCTGTGTGGTGATGCTGTCATCGGCAGATTCCGCCTTGATCGCCACGCAAATATCATTGGGGGTCGCTTCACTGAATTGCGGATGCCAGAAACCGGTCGCTTCAAGTAAGGATTTATTGGCCGGCGTCCCCATCATGACCGATATTTCTTCGACGTTGGGTGATTCGCTGAGCTTACGGGAAATTAGCATCAGGCTGACGGAATCCTGAAAGCTCCCTTTTTTTATAAAAGCATGGATCATAGTGATATCCTTAAAACAGCATGTGAACTTCTCAATGGGCGTTCTCAGATATTTTTAGTAACCTATTTATTTCAGACCCCATATTCTTATTGGCCAAGCTACAAATAAAACCCATTGACGAAGGTGAGTCTCATCACACTTTGCCCATTGTTAGAAAAAATCATCAAGTCTGGCGGGGATTAATTGAATTCAATCGTCAGAAAGACGGCGCTTTGTTAAAAATAATCTAACAATGGTAATGCCATTCAACGAAAATTTAAGCCAATAAAATAATAGCCGTCTGGATCACATTATTCCCTTGCTATGTTTATACAGTAGGAGACAGAGATAGTTTTAATAAACCGTATACCCGTCGTCTTTCAAGCTGCAGCTTGAAATCCATGGGGTATATCAATGGAAGGACTGTCAATGAAAGTCTCTAAGCAGCAACTGCATCAACTGATTCAAAATAAAATTCATTCTGCAGGCCTAAGCCAGGAACACGCCGGGATTGTCGCGGACGTTTTGGTCCATGCAGATGCGCGCGGGATCCATTCCCATGGCGCGGTGAGGGTGGAATATTATTCTGAACGCATCAGCAAAGGCGGCACCAATAACGACCCGCATTTCACCTTTGAAAAAACCGGCCCTTGCAGCGCAGTTTTTGATGGCGACAACGGTGCCGGGCATGTCGCAGCCAAGCTGGGTATGGACCACGCCATCGAAATGGCGAAAGAGAACGGCGTCGCGGTGGTAGGCGTTCGCCGCATCGGCCACAGTGGCGCGCTGTCTTACTTTGTGCAGCAGGCCGCCCATGCGGGCATGATTGGTATATCAGTGTGTCAGTCAGATCCGATGGTCGTCCCTTATGGCGGTGCAGAGGTCTATTACGGCACCAACCCTATCGCTTTCTCGGCGCCGGCCGAAGGCGACGACATCATGACCTTCGATATGGCTACCACGGTTCAGGCCTGGGGCAAGGTGCTGGACGCCCGCTCACGCAACGTGCCCATCCCGGATACCTGGGCGGTAGACAGCGAAGGCAATAACACCACCGATCCTTTCGCCGTCAGCGGGCTGTTGCCTATCGCCGGGCCAAAAGGTTACGGCCTGATGATGATGGTCGATATTCTATCCGGCGTGTTGCTTGGCCTGCCGTTCGGTAAACACGTCAGCTCGATGTATCACGACTTAAGTGCAGGCCGGGAATTGGGCCAGTTGCATATCGTGCTCAACCCAAGCTATTTCACCAACGAGGTGACCTTCCGCAAACATATCAGCCAGGTAATGAGAGAACTGAACGAAATCAAACCGGCACCTGGCGTGAAACAAGTGCTCTACCCTGGCCAGGGTAGCCATATGCGTGAAATAGAAAATGAAAAGAATGGCATCGATATTGTTGACGACATTTATCAATACCTGATTTCTGACGATATTTACCAGCGTTCCTACGACCATAAAGATCCGTTTGCCAGTTAATCGTCAGATTAATTAAATCAGGCGGAGAAAAGCTATTTTCGCCGCCATTTTCCTTATCAACCCTCCCGACAAAGCTGAGTTGGCGCATGTCTCAGGGACGTTACAAGCAGGCAGATAAATATGAAGAATTTCCAACAAGAAATTAGTGAAACTTCTGGCTGGTTATCCAAGATCGGGGCAGATCCCAGCGGCGGCATGACGCGCTTGCTGTATACCCCTGAGTGGGTGGAAGCCCAACAGGCGCTGAAGCAGGCTTTTGAAACCGCCGGTCTGGCGACCTCTTTTGATGCCGTCGGCAATTTATCCGGCCGCCTGCAGGGCAGCAAATATCCCGATCAGGTGATCCTTTCTGGCTCGCATATCGATACGGTCGTCAACGGCGGCAACCTTGATGGTCAGTTTGGTATCGAAGCCGCCTATCTGGCGATCAAACATCTGAAAGAAACCTACGGTGCGCCGTTGCGCACGCTGGAAGTCATCTCGCTGGCCGAGGAGGAAGGCAGCCGTTTCCCTTACGTTTTCTGGGGCAGTAAAAACATTATCGGTTCCGCTCGCCCGGAAGAAGTCAAAAGCATCTGTGATGCCAAAGGCGTGAATTTCGTTGACGCCATGCATAGCGCAGGCTTTGACTTCCGCCCGCAAAACCAGCCGCTGCGCAAAGATATCGCCGCCTTCGTTGAACTGCATATCGAGCAGGGCAAAGTGTTGGAGACCGAAGGAAAAACCATTGGTGTGGTCACCAGCATCGTCGGCCAGCGCCGCTACGATATCAAACTCAAGGGCGAGGCCAACCACGCGGGCACCACGCCAATGGGTTACCGTAAGGACACCGTTTATGCCTTCAGCCGGATCTGCTGCGAATCCATCGCCAAGGCCAAAGCGGAAGGCGACCCATTGGTGCTGACCTTTGGCAAGGTAGAGCCCAAGCCTAACACCGTCAACGTCGTGCCTGGTTTCACTCATTTCACCCTGGATTGCCGCCACACCGACAAAGCGACGCTGCTGCGTTTTACCCAAGAGATCGAAGCCGATATTCAGCGCATCTGTGCCGAAATGGGCATTGAGGTCGAGATCGACCTGTGGATGGATGAAACGCCGATCCCCATGGACAAACAGTTACTGGCCTGCGTCAGCCACCTGTGCGAAAGCCATAAGCTGAACTACCGCATGATCCACAGCGGTGCAGGCCATGACTCACAGATTTTTGCCCCGCACGTGCCGACGGTGATGATGTTTGTGCCAAGCATTGCCGGTATCAGCCATAACCCGGCGGAAAAAACCGAACTGCCCGACCTGGCCGAAGGGGTGAAAATTCTGGCGCATACCTTATACCAACTGGCCTATACCGAGCAGGGAGCCCGCCTATGAGCAACAGTAAAACCGCCTCCAACACCGGATTTGATCCGCTGTATTGGAAAAAAATCGTGGTGGTCCTGTGCCTGGGCTGGGCGGTGATCTGGATTTACCGCACGGTGCTGACACCGATCTTCCCTGAGATCCAGGCAACCATCGGCTCGCATTCCAACGCCGAGATGGGCCTGATCGCCAGCTTCTACTTCTTTGCCTATACCGGGATGCAAATCCCGGCCGGGATCCTGGTGGATAAGTTCGGCAAAAAGGTGGTGCTGATCCCAGGTTTTTGCCTGTTCATCATCGCCACCTTACTGATCGGCAACGCCACCAGCCTGACCATGATCTACGCCGGTAGCCTGCTGGCCGGGATGGGCTGTGGCTCTTACTACGGTTCAGCCTACTCGCTGTCATCAGAAAACATTCCGTTGGAACGCCGTGGTTTGGCCACCGCCATTATCAACAGCGGCTCTGCGCTGGGGATGGCCATTGGCCTGATCGCCTCCAGCCTGCTGGTGAAAAGCATGGGGATGGACTGGCAAATCATGCTGTTTATCATCACCGGCTTGCTGGTGGTAATGACGGTGGTGTTCTTCCTGGTGATCAAAGGGGGCTCCTATACCGCCTCTCTGGCCGCCAGCCCGGCTGCCTCCGCGGCCACTCCAGTGGAAGAGACCGAGGAAGCCAGTGGGTTGTTCAGCCTGCGGATGATTTCCGCCTACGTGATGTATTTCGCCACCTGCTATGGCTACTACATGATCGTGACCTGGTTGCCTTCCTTCCTGCAACAGGAACGTGGGTTCGAAGGCGTGGCCATCGGCTTCTCCGCCGCGCTGGTTGCCTTTGCCTCCGTTCCTGGGGCGCTGTTCTTCAGCCGCATGTCTGACCGTTTCCGCGCCAAGAAAGTGCAGTTGATCATCTTCTTGCAAATCTGCGCCGCAGTGACGCTGGTCTGCACCGTGATCTCACCTGACTCCACCACCCTGCTGGTCAGCCTGATCCTTTACGGCCTGCTCGGTAAGCTGGCAGTGGATCCAATCATGATCTCCTTCGTCGCGGATAACGCTCCGAAGAAAGGCTACGGCACCAGCTTTGGCGTGTTTAACTTTTTCGGCATGTCCTCTTCGGTGATTGCTCCATTCCTCACCGGGGTGATCTCCGACAGCACCGGCTCCAAGGTGATGGGCTTCTATATCTCGGCCGCCATCCTGCTGATCGGCACCGTGATCTTCTTTACCGTCAACGTGTTGATGAAGCAGAAAAACAATCGCCAAACGGCGGCACAGGCATAATTTTTGTTGTAGGGCTACGGCCCTGACTAATCAGGAGAATTAACGTGGGTTATATCAATAATCAGATTGGCTATCCAAAAGATATCCTAGCTTCGCGCTCCATTATCAAACGCGACAACTATGCCGTGATCCCACCGGATGGCCTGGTGCGTAACATCATTCCAGGCTTTGAGAACTGCGACGTTACCATTCTTGCCACCCCGAAACTGGGCGCCACTTTTGTCGATTATCTGGTGACACTGCATGATGGCGGCCGTAACCAGCAAGGCTTTGGCGGTGAGAATATTGAAACCTTGGTCTACGTTATCGAAGGCAACATCACCGCGTCAGCCGACAGCACCGATTATCCACTCACCACGGGCGGCTATCTGTATTGCCCTGCAGGTGTGATGCTGCGCCTGGAGAACACCAACGGCGGAAAACCAAGCCAGCTGTTCCTCTACAAGCGTGTCTACAACCGCATCAAGGGCTATGAAGCCCACGTGGTGAGCAACAACGTCAACAAGCTGGAAAAAATTCACTATGAAGGCATGAGCGATGTGATCCTGCAAGATCTGCTGCCGAAGGATCTGGGGTTCGACATGAACATCCATATCCTCTCCTTCAAGCCAGGCGCCAGCCATGGCTATATCGAGACCCACGTGCAGGAACATGGCGCTTATATTCTCAGCGGTGCTGGGATGTACAACCTGGATAACGAGTGGATCCCGGTCAAGAAAGGGGATTACATCTTTATGGCTGCCTATGTTCCGCAAGCCGGCTATGCGGTGGGCCAGGAAGAGTTCAGCTATATCTACTCGAAAGACTGCAACCGCGACGTTGACTTCTAATCCCGCCCAAAGGCCACGCTCTAAGTAGTGTGGCCTAATTGATTAAAGCAGAGTCTTCTTACTCATTCAGCAATCAATATTTCCCCTCACCCCAACCCTCTCCCACAGGGAGAGGGAGCCAGTTCAGCGCAACATTCAAGTGTAGAAGCCCATCGGTAAGACAAAGACTTTAATACGCTGGATTCAATCTATGGATTCGATACGCTGATGTTAATCGGTAACACGTTGCCAATCCTTAATTAAGGATCCCGGTGAAGACATTAATACGCTGGAGTTAATACGTGGCACATTCGGTCCCCTCTTCATCATTAACCAAAAAAAACCACACCCTCAGCCAATGTAATAGATCACCACATAGGCAGAGAAAGCATGGTTTTTTATCAATCGGAGCAATTATCAATAACCGAACTTCTATTGACTATTATTTATTAACCAGTTTTGCCGGAACGCTATAGGTCAATATGGCCCCCAATATCATCATACTGGATAGCACACACATCGCGACCAGATTACTCTCCGTGGTGTTTTTAAAGTAACCAATAATATAAGGAGAAATAAAACCTCCTATATTGGCAATCGAGTTAATTAGCGCTATCCCAGCAGCAGCGCAGGTACCGGTAAAGATAGCATTTGGCAAACTCCAGAACAGCGGCGAAGGGACCAGGCTGGAGGCAACAGCAATACATAATGCCACCATCACGATGACTTTATTGTCTGGGAACAGGCCGATAAAAATCAACGAAACCGCAGCAATACAAAAAGGAACAATGATATGCCAACGCCTTTCTCGGTGTTTGTCAGAGCTGCGTGCAGCCATTAGCATAGCGACAACGGCCAGCATATACGGCAGCATGGTCAGCAAACCGATATCCATTACCGAGCTTACCCCCGTATCACGGATCATGGTTGGCACCCAGAAGGCCAATCCCCCTTGCCCCATCACCGTACAGAAACAGATCAACCACATTTTAGTGAAAGCAGAAGACTTCAGCATGGTCTTCATTGTCCACTCCTGCGCTGCACCATCAGCACCTATCTTTTTCGATGTTCCCTGCACCATATCTTGGGTGATCATCTCTTTTTCTTGTGGACTGAGCCATTTAGCACTCTGATAGGTATTATCCAGGAAGAAGAAAATGACGACCGCAATCAATAATGCACGCGGACCACTGATAAAGAATAACCATTGCCAGCCGGACAGCTCGAACATGCCATTCATGTTTTCAATAATCCAACCGCAAAGTGGCCCACCGATGATGTTACTCACCGGTATCCCACAAACAAACAGCGCCGTCATTTTTGCCCGCTGGCTTGAAGGGAACCACAGTGTCAGATAGAGGATCACCCCCGGATAAAAACCGGCTTCGGCTAACCCCAGCAGGAATCGTGCCAGATAAAACTGTGTGGGATTGGTAATGAAGATACTCAGCATTGAAATCGTGCCCCATACCAACATCAACAGGGCGATGACCTTCCGCGCACCATACTTACTCAGTAAGATATTACTTGGCACACCGGCGATAATATAACCAATAAAAAATACACCAGCACCGAGGCCATAAACCGCCTCTGCCATCGACACATTACCTTGCAGAATATCCGGCATCATCTGGAATTTTGAAAATGATATCCCAACACGATCAAGATAACCGACGATATAGCTAATCAGTAATATCGGCATAATTCGCCAGGCTATTTTACGGTAGAGTTTAGCCTTGTCGGGACTGGCCAGAATAGCTTGATCAATCGCAGCATTATTGGTCGCCATATCGGATCTCCTTGGTTGGCATCCTGCTATTTCAGATTTTATTTCAGTGTCATTGGATTAAATCGCCCTCATCATCAAAGACAGGGCGGTGAGAATTTAAACAATATTGATTGCTATATTATAAATGCTAGCGTGGTTTCACCTTATCCCACGGAATACTATTCTCAACCAACACCGCCAATAGCACGCCAATCAACAGGCCATTGCTGAATAGCGGCCTGATGGTGATCGGCACCCCCTGCCAAAAGGAGGAAGGCATACTCATCAGGAATACGCCCAAAAATAGCGGTAGCGCCAGCCGATAAATGTTGCGGCTATTCAGTTCGATCTTGTTGATAAACAGCACCGAGGAGAACAGCAGCGGCAGATAAGAGGCCAGCATAACGGCACTGCTGACCGTGAGAGGAATACTGCAGAAGAATTGCGCAAGCGGCGTCAACATCCCCACCAGCAGGAATACCACGCTACCAATAATAAACGAGCGCTGACTGCTGTCTTGTGTCTGGGTCAGCAGGCCAATGGAAGAGACAAAAGGCGAGAAAGGCACCACGCCCAGTGGAGCAGCCAGGCAGGTCAGCCCACCTGAGACCATAAAGCTACGCCGGAACAGGCTTCTGCCCGCCGGGCCGTCCGCGTAAAAAATATCGGTGCCACGAATGGCGGCAAAGTTATTCGATACGTTGACCAAACCGGTCAGGACGGCGCTGATCACAATCCCCCAATGCAATTCCTGCGGCCACCCGAGTGGGAACAGCACCCAATCGCTGCCCGTGATCGGCACACCGGTGGGGGCAAACCACCAGCTGTAAACGCCCCAGCCAACCAGAGTGCCGATTAACAGCGCATATTTGCCGATCGCCCGCGGTAAAAAGGCAATAATGGCAATAATCAACAGCAACACCGTCAATGCCCAGTAAAAGGCTGGGGAGTTAATGGTCACGACGCCGGTATAAACGCCAAAAGGTAACCCCAGCATCCCTTTCATGAAGATGGTGATTAACTGCGCCCCCAGCAAAAACATAAACGTGGCCATCACCGCCGGACGGAACAGCCGTGCCAGGCGGAACCCCAAACCGCTAGCCCCAATAAGAATGGTCAAGATGCCAGAGATCAGGATCCCCACCGCAAGGCTGCCACCAATTTCTGGCAGCGGCGTGCCGTTGGCTGCTTCCGCCAGGGTCAGGGTTAAAATGGTCACCCACCACAGACCTGTTGGCCCTTCCATAATGGCTCGTCGATGGCCCAAAAACACCTGTGCCAGACAGGCCAGCGCCGTTGAGATAAAGGTATATTGGGTAATACAAAAGGTCACACCAGCAGAGAGGTTGAATGCCGATTGCAGGGTCGGTGGGATCACCACCGTATTGCAGAAAATGAAAAAGAACCACTGCAAACCCGATAACCAACTGCTACGACTGGCACATAACCCGTTCATGGGTGCTTCCTTCATATCCACTATCCCATCATTCACGCGCCCGCCCGGTGACGGGCGCTGATTAACTAGCGTTATTGCTGATGTTTAAGCACAAATTTACCGATCGGACGAACGCCAAAACCCGCCTTGAGATCGTAAATCACTTCGCCACGCAGGATGGTTTTGGCCACCCTTGCGTTGATTTTCCGCCCCACATAAGGGCTGACCTTATGGCGATACTCGAGATCGCCCGTTGCCAGTACGTAGCTGCTGTTGGGTTGAATGAACACCAGGTCGGCATCTTTCCCTACAGCAATGCGCCCCTTGTGCTTCAAACCAAAAATATCGGCGGCGTTGGTCGCCATCAATTTGGCAAACACCGGCAGCGACATGCCCCTTTTCTGCACCGCTTCATCGAACATGATATCGACGCAGTTTTGTATCCCGGCGATCCCGCCCCAGGCCTGCATGATATTGCCCGCTTTCATATCCGGTGGGCACGGCGAGTGGTCGGACACCAGGCAGTCAATCTCACCGTTAAACAGCTTATCCCACAGCCCTTTTTGGTTCTGCGCATCGCGGATCGGCGGTGAACACTTGGCCAGGGTGCCTATTTCCTCAAACTGGTCGGTATCCAGCACGAAGTAGTGCGGGCAGGACTCACAGGTGACCTGTTGCCCTTCCAGACGAGCGCGAGTCACTTCCGCCACCCCTTCTGGGCTGCTTATGTGGCAAATATGCAAGCGGCAACCCGCGACCTTGGCCAGATACAGCACCCGGCGGATCGCTTCAACCTCGGTGAATACCGGGCGAGAGGCGACATAATCGTGCGCCGTTACGCGCCCTTCCGCCTTGGCCTCTTCCCCCAACGCATCGCAAATCAGGGCGTTTTCGGCGTGCACCGCCACTAACTGATCCAGCTTGGCTAAGGTCTGCAAACCTTTGAAGTATTCGAAGTCGTTCACGTCGCGGAAGTCATTGCTGACGCTGCGATCGCCGCAGGTCGCTACAAAGCATTTATAGGCCACCACGCCAATCTCATCGAGCTCATGCAGCCGATCCAGGTTGTAGGAAACCAGGCCACCAAACTGGGCCGCATCGATGGTGAGCTTGCCTTCTGCCGCCGAGAACTTCATTTCTATCGAGGCTCTGTCCACCGTGGCTGGCAGTTGGTTCAGCGGCATTTCGACCATGGTGGTGATACCGCCCTTGGCCGCAGCACGCGTACCGGTTTCATACCCTTCCCAATGGGTACGGCCCGGCTCGGACATATGCGCATGGGCATCGATCATGCCCGGTGCCACCACCATTCCGCTGGCATCAATCTCCGTTTTAGCACCGGTAAGACCATTGCCGATGGCGGCTATCTTGCCCTCTTTAACCGCAATATCAGTAATGATGGCATCATGTTCTAAAACAACCTTACCGTTCTTGATAATTAAATCGTATGACATGGTCATGCTCCTTCGTGAAATTAAAGTATCATATTATTACGCTTAGGGTTATTTACTTCTTTATCATATTCACTTCAGGTATATTCTTGCCGATTAACCACTGTTCTACTTTTGAGTAGCGCATATAAACAGAATGCGCTGATAACGCCAACAAACCAGGAAACCCGTGATAAAGGCTCGAGTATTTCAATGAACTTACCGCCCAACGATAGCAACACAGCAAACAGCGTTACAATAAACGCCACGCTGTTAAAACCGTTATCGTAGTATTTATAATTACCGGGTTCGATATATAAGGTATCAAGGTCGATCTCGCTGCGCATCACGATGAAATAATGCGCCATCATCACGCCGATCACTGGCCCTAAAATTCCACCGATCACATCAAGGAACAGGTAGATGCTTTCCTGATTCTCCATCAGTTTCCACGGGCAGATAATCAGGCTGATGATGCTGGCAATCACCACGCCATTTTTATAGGTGAGTTTTTTCGGGGCGATAGCGGCAATCTGGTAACCCGCAGGTATGATGTTACCGGTCGCATTGGTGGAGATGGTGGTCATCAGGATCACCAGCACCGCAAACACCGAGGCGAAAATACTGTCCCATTTTTGTACGATATCCAGCACGTTCCAGGTATCAACGCCGTAATGAATGCTGGCCCCGGCCAGGATACAGACGCTGGCGACGGCAAACAGCAGATAGCCAACCACCAATCCCAGCGTTTGCCCCCAGGCCTGCTGGCGGAAGCTGCTGGCGTTCTGGGTAAAGTCCGAGGCGCTGACCGCCGGAGCGGCCCATACCGCCACCACCGCATTGATCACCACCAGGAACATAAAGCCGCCATTGTGAGTCGTTATAGCATTGGCCGGAACATAAGCGATGATGTTGTCCAGGCCAGCGATGGAAATAGCCCAAATGGCCATGCCGCCAAACACCACGTAGATGCAGGGGTTGAGGATCGCGGTAAACTTGTTGAGAATGCTGCCGCCTCCCAGGCCGATGGCCACGTTAACCGCCCAGAAAATCAGGAAGGCAATCAGCCCAGGCAGGCCGATCCCCAGCAGGTTGAAATCCCCGCCCAAAGTCAGAAACTGCGGCCACAGTTTGCCAATCAGGATCAGAAAAGCCAGCGAGCCTGCGTAACACTGCAAGCCAAACCACATGATGGCGGCCACGCAACCTCTGAGGATCCCAGGAAACAACGCGCCACGCACGCCATAAGAAGCACGTAGGATCATGGCAAAAGGAATACCGTATTTCGAACCGGCAGCGCCGTTCATCACCATCACAAAGGCAATAATAAAGGCGCTGAGAATAATGGCGGCCATGATGCTTAAGGTGGAAAGCCCCAGAATAAAGAAGCCCCCGACGGCTACATAGTTGGGTACGTTATGTACCGAACCCATCCACAAGGTAAAATAGTTAATTCCCTTCCAGGTTTTCTTATCCGCTTCTTTGGGTAATAGGTCCTCATGATAGCCGCGCCGTTGGTAAATCTCTCTCTGCTTATTGCTAATAGATTCCATGACAGGTCCTTCTTATATTAAATAAGAAAATAGCGTAGGTTTTTTTGTTTATTATCATTACAACAAACTGATGTTCTAATCTTTATATTAGTCAAATACCAATACGGCCAAGACAGACAGGAATATAACCATTAAACAACGATACGATAACCAGAATCTAAGTTGCAGGCGAAAGGCACCTGCAACTTGTTATGTCTTACTCTTTAGCCAGCCACTTTATGGTTAGCCATAATTTCCAACGCCTGTACCAACGCGGAATGGTCAAGATCTTTGGCACCATTGGCCGCACAGAGGTTGAACAGCTCTTGGCAAGTGGCAGTATTAGGCAAACTGAGCGCCAACGACTTCGCACCCTGTAACGCCAGATTGAGATCCTTTTGATGCAGGGAGATACGGAAGCCCGGCTCAAATGTCCGTTTGATCATCCGCTCACCGTGCACTTCAAGAATGCGCGATGAGGCAAAGCCGCCCATCAGCGCTTCACGGACCCGTGCCGGATCGGCACCCGCTTTGGAAGCAAATATCAGCGCTTCGGATACCGCTTCGATCGTCAGGGCTACAATAATCTGGTTGGCGACCTTGCAGGTCTGGCCGTCGCCATTGCCACCGACCAGCGTAATGTTTTTCCCCATCAGGGCCAGCAACGGTTTTACCCGCCCAAATACGCCTTCGTCACCGCCGACCATAATGGTCAAGCTGCCCTGCTTGGCCCCCACTTCCCCACCGGATACCGGCGCATCCAGATAATCAGCGCCCAGTTGGTTGATGCGTTTGGCAAACTCCTTTGTCTCCAGCGGCGAGATAGAACTCATATCCACCAGGATCTTGTTTTTGAGCGGTGCTTCGGCACAGCCTTTGGCCGCAAATAACACCTCTTCCACCTGCGGCGTATCGGGTACCATAATAAAAATAACGTCAGCCTGCTCGGCCACCTGCTTGGGAGTAGCACAGGCTATGGCCCCTTTCTCCACCAGCTCCGGCGGAACCTTATTCAAGGTGTTGGCATACAGCTGATGACCGCCTGCGATCAGCTTTTCAGCCATTGGCGTGCCCATGATCCCTAAACCAATAAAGCCTACTTTCATGATATGTCCCTCAATGTTGATATTGCTTAATCCATGACAGGCCGGCTGCCGTCGTGGTCGCAGGTTTGTATTCACAGCCGATCCAACCGCGATAGCCCATCTTGTCCAGCGCGCGGAACAGATAGTCGTAATTGATTTCCCCGGTTCCTGGCTCATGGCGCCCCGGATTATCGGCAACCTGGATATGCGCGATTTTCTGCAACAGCGTTTCCATGGTGTGGGCCAGTTCGCCCTCCATGCGCTGCATGTGGTAGATATCGTATTGAATAAACAGGTTAGGGCTCGCGACCCAATCCATCAGTTCCAACGCCTGACGAGTGGTTTGCAGATAGAAAGCGGGCATATCGTATTTATTGATCGGTTCAACCAACAGACGGATATTGGCCTTGGCCAACTCCCTTGCCGCATAGCTCAGGTTAGCGACCACAATCTCATCGGTCTTATGTTGGGCGACGGATTTATCCGGGTTACCGATCAGGCAGTTGATCTGCGCACAGCCCAGCGCACGGGCATATTCCACCGCCAGACCTACGCCATCACGAAACTCGGCCTCGCGCCCAGGCAGGCAAGCGATACCCCGCTCACCCGCAGCCCAATCCCCGGCAGGCAGGTTTTGTAATACCTGCGTGAGTTGATTCT
Source organism: Serratia sp. J2 (assembly GCF_046269175.1). Taxonomy (NCBI): domain Bacteria; kingdom Pseudomonadati; phylum Pseudomonadota; class Gammaproteobacteria; order Enterobacterales; family Yersiniaceae; genus Serratia; species Serratia sp. J2. The sequence goes on along the minus strand of NZ_JBKABN010000001.1, from coordinate 82,803 downwards.
CTTCCAGTGCGCCCCTCAACGCCTGCACGGAATAATCGTAGGGAAACATATATTCAATCGCCGTGAATCCCTGCTCTTTGGCACAGCGAAACCGCTGCATAAAATCGACTTCATTAAACAACATCGATAAGTTGGCTGAAAACTTCGGCATGAGCCTGCTCCTTACTGATAGTTGAAGTAGCTGACCGAGGTCGGCGCATCTTCTGGCGACTCGGCAACGGGTTCGAATTCAGTGACGTTATCCAGCTCTGTCCCCATCGAGATATTGGTGACCCGCTCGAGGATAATCTCCACCACCACCGGAACCTGATGCAGACGCATCAACTCTTGCGCCTGCTGGAAGGCCGGAGCGATATCTTCAGGCTTAACGACGCGGATCGCTTTACATCCCAGCCCTTCGACCACCTTGACGTGATCGACACCGTATTCGCCCCCTTCCGGGTTGTTGATGTTTTCATAGGACAGTTGGACGCAGTAATCCATATCGAAACCGCGCTGAGACTGGCGGATCAGCCCCAGGTAAGCGTTGTTGACCACCACGTGGATATACGGCAGCTTGAACTGCGCGCCAACGGCCAACTCTTCGATCATGAACTGGAAGTCGTAGTCACCCGAGAGCGCAATCACTTTGCGCTGCGGATCGGCGGCACAGACGCCCAAAGCAGAAGGAAGAGTCCAACCTAATGGGCCCGCCTGCCCGGCATTAATCCAATGGCGCGGTTTGAACACGTGCAGCATCTGCGCCGCCGCGATCTGCGAAAGCCCGATGGTGGTGACGTAGCAGGCATCACGCCCGAACGCCCGGTTCATCTCTTCGTAAACGCGCTGAGGTTTGATGGGCACGTTGTCGAAATGGGTTTTACGCAGCAGAGTTTGTTTGCGCTGGAGGCAGGTTTCCACCCACAGTGAACGATCCGGCAGCAGCCCTTGATCCGCACGTTCACGAGCTCTTGCCACTAACATTTGCAGGGCGATTTTGGCATCGGAAACAATACCCAGATCCGGGCAGATCACTCGGCCAAGCTGAGTCGGTTCGATATCAATGTGGATCACCTTACGCCCGGCGGTATATTTATCTACCGAACCGGTATGGCGGTTAGCCCAGCGGTTGCCGATGCCAAATACCAGATCCGAATCCAGCAGGTTGGCGTTACCGTAACGGTGTGAGGTTTGTAATCCGGCCATCCCTGCCATCAGCGGGTGATCGTCCGGGATACAGCCCCAGCCCATCAGCGTTGGGATCACCGGTACGTTGCAGGTCTCCGCCAGCTCTTGCAACAGGTCGGCCGCATCCGCGTTGAAGATCCCGCCACCGGCGATGAACAACGGTTTGCTTGCGGCACACAGCATGTCCAGGGCTTTGTCGATCTGCGCTTCAGTGGCCGCCGGTTTGTAAGCCCCCAGCGAGGAGTAGGTGTCCGGATCAAACTCAATCTCGGCCATTTGTACGTCATAAGGCAAATCGATCAGCACCGGGCCAGGGCGGCCAGAGCGCATCAAGTGGAAAGCCTGCTGCAACACGCGGGGCACCAGCGCCGGTTCCATGACCGTCACCGCCATTTTGGTCACCGGCTTGGCGATCGATTCAATATCTACCGCCTGAAAATCTTCCTTATGCAAACGCGCCCGGGGAGCCTGGCCGGTGATGCACAAAATGGGAATGGAATCGGCAGAGGCGGAGTAAAGCGCGGTGATCATGTCCGTTCCCGCTGGCCCCGAAGTCCCGAGACACACCCCGATATTGCCGGGTTTTGCCCTGGTGTAACCTTCCGCCATGTGGGAAGCGCCTTCAACATGACGCGCCAGATAGTGTTTGATGCCGCCGTGTTGACGCATCGCGTTATAGAAAGGGTTGATCGCCGCGCCAGGCACGCCGAATGCGGTGTTCACGCCTTCCTTTGCCAACACGTACATTGCCGCATCTACTGCTCGCATAATTGCCATCTAAACGTTCTCCTAAATTTTGGAAAAATTTTCCAAATTTAAAATGGGTTCAAAAAAACCCGTTCAGGTGATAAACGGGGAGGGAACCTCATCCTGCAGCCGCGATCGCGACCACAGGCTTGACTTTAAACGTACTATTTCTTGCTGCGCGACTCACCTAGCGCGGTACTGATGTCGTTGGCCACGTCACGCACCAATTCCCCCAGATCCTTGAAACGATCGCTGCTAACGCGCGAACTGGGCCCTGAAATGGAGATGGCCGCAATGACGTTGTTGTTGCGGTCAAAGATCGCCGAAGCCAGGCAATTCAGGCCAAGGGCATGTTCTTCAGCATCAACGGTATAGCCCTGCGCCTGCGATTGCGCTAAATCCTTGCGTAATAAATTTACGCTGGTCAGGGTCTTCGGAGTAAACGAGTGCAGCCCCGAACGTACGCACAAATCCAGCATCTCCTCTTCCGCCAGCGGATACAGCAGCGCTTTCCCTGCCCCGGATGCGTGCAGCGGTAAGCGGCTGCCAAGTGGCGCACACATACGCACCATGGCCTGGCACTCACATTGACGGATCAGCACCGCGTCAAAGTTATTCCTGATGGCCAGGTTGGCGGTTTCGCCTGATAGCAACATCAGCCGCCGCATATAAGGGCCCGCAACCGAAACCACGTCCCGGTCATTCATATAGGCCGCACCGACGGTAAACGACTGGATGCCGATATGCCACCAGCCAAGCTGGGGATCCTGAAAAACGAATTCCGATTTCTCTAATACTTTCAATAATCTGAAAGTCGTTGATAGCGGTAACTCCAACTTCTCGGACAGCACGGAAACGGATGAGCTTCCTCCGGCATTGGCCAGAAATTGCAGGATCTCCAACCCACGATCCAACGCCTGCGCGCCTTTCGTCGCCCCTGCTTCTGTCGTTGGTCTTCCCTTTCTGCGTACTTCGTTCATTCAGGCTTTCCTTATTTAGCTCAAGGTTTCTCCGCTATAATAAACAGCCTATGCGCTTGGGGACAGCGCTATCCAAGCACAACCCGGTAAGTCTCTGGCAATGTTTTGACGATACAGTTGTCGGCACCGCCACGATCCACCGTGAAAAAGTCGGTGATCGCACCGTAGGCAAACAGCGGGTGGTGCCAAACATTGCGGTGGTAATTCACCCCTTGCTTACCGTTGGTGATAAAGGCGCGCAAAGTATGTAACGGAATTTCGTCCCCTTCCCCGGCTTCAGCAACAATCACCACGAAGCGTTCCCCCTTCATAGGCATAAAAGCCTGTGAAGACAAAGGATGTTTCTCCAACACTGAGAACTCCAACGGAAGATCGCAAGGCTCAGATCGGTTGATGCTGACCAGCACCCGATGATCGTCGGCCACTTCTACATTGGCAAGATCATGATATCGTTCTGTTTTACCACCATTAATATGGAAAAAGGGCGCCCCCTCGATCTGCAATACATTCCCATAGGGTGCAAAAGCTTCAGGTGTTAACTCAACGGCAATCAGGTCCATCAGTTTCTCCAGGATCGTTTCAAAAAGGAACATTACTGAATGGGTTCACTCTAGACAGGTCGCCTTAAATTTAAAAGTTAATATTGGAAAAATTTTCCACAATACGATCTGCTGCACATTTTCTGTGCCACATTGAAAATATCTCATTAAAAATCAGCATATTAAAAAACACACCGCAACGATACAGTTCGTTAACAGAGCTGTTACTTTCAGCAGAGGAAGGGGAATAAAACGTGAGCGCGATCACGGGAAGCCGTTTTATGACTAACCCAAGGCAACTAAGGTAAGTAAATTCTTTTGCAACACTAGGAGAATGATGGCCGCACCGGTTAAGGAATCGATATGCTGGATCACGAAACAATTCGATCGTTTATCAAAGTCGCGGAATGCCAGAGTTTTTCCCGCGCCGCCGAATTACTGCACAAAACCACTGCTACCATCAGTTACCGCATCAAAACGTTGGAAGAAAGCATCGGCACCCAACTGTTTATCCGCACCACCCGCAGCGTCAACCTGACCCCCGCAGGTGAATACCTGCTGGAACGTTGCCGCCAATGGCACAACTGGCTCGACTCCATGCCCGATGAGCTACGCCAGATCAACGACGGCGTGGAGCATCAGGTCAATATCGTGATCAACAACCTGCTGTACAACCCGCTAAGCGTCGCCCGGCTGTTGGCCTACCTGCAACAGCGTTATCCCTTCACGCAGTTTCATATCTCGCGTCAGGTGTATATGGGAGTATGGGATTCGTTGCTGCACGGGGATTTTCAGCTGGCCATTGGCACCACCGGGTCTGAATCACTGGCTAATGACGTCAGCGTATTGAAATTGGGGGGGATCAGTTGGGCTTTTGTGGTCACGCCAGATCATCCGCTCGCGGCCTGCCAGGACAAGGCACTGCATGAAGATCGGCTGCGTAGCTACCCGGCGATCAACGTGGAAGATACTTCGCGCAACCTGACCAAACGCGTTGCCTGGCTGCTGCCCGGCCAAAAAGAGATCAAGGTGCCAGATCTGCGCAGTAAACTCGAATGCCATTTGCAGGGGCTAGGCGTAGGGTTCTTGCCGAAAAATCTTTGCCAACCCTATCTGGATAGCGGCCAGTTGATCACCCGTGAAGTGGTCAATCAGCGGCAACCGTCACCGCTCTCCCTGGCCTGGCGTAACGACTGTGGTAAAGCCGTGGAAGAAATTGTCACACTGTTCCAACGGCGCGATGAACGCATCACCGGCTTTGTGCAAAGCATTGATTTACCAGTTTAACACGCGATGTTATCGCTTCTGGGCCGCCACCTGGGCCCGGAGTTTCTTAATCGGCGGTGACGGCTCACGCTTCAGGACGTGCAGGAATTCATACGCCTTGTCATTGGTCGCGTACTCTGCCGGCACGCCAAAGTCCTGGATCATCATCCAGCGCTGGAACAGCTCCGGATCGGACTCTTTGATAAACCACAGCATTTTGACCGCGGTCGTGGCGATGGCCGGAATTGCGGTTACCGTGCCATTCACCCATTTATTCAGGGTGCTGCGCTGCACCCCCAAGAGTATGCACAGTGCAGGCTGCTCAATGCCTAATCGTTCCAGATAGCTTTTAAACTCTGCTTGATTATCCACCCTGCGATTTCCTCTTACTCTCTACAGACATGCCGCAGTTTAGCACATAAATTCCGTCCCCCACAGCTACGCAAATTCCGACACAGAGTTAACTTAACTCAAATTAAGGAGCTAATAGCTACGTGTAAATGATTTTTGAGATCTGTTCTCAGTAGCTGACAAAAATTGACATTGGTCAACATAATGGTTAAAACGTGATGCTTGTCTAAGAATATTCTGTAGCATCAGTTCGGTAAATCAACAAACCAGGCTAAACATCGCTTTATTTAGTAGCTAATAGCTTCTAAAAAAATGCATAAATAAACGCAGGAACACTCCGGTGTCATCCTGACTAACTCGAAGAACTAAAAATGATAATTAGAACACTGTCTACCGTGGTGATTGCCATCTTGCTGGCTGGCTGCACTTCTACGGCGTCGCGCATGGCTGAATGTGAAGCACAGGGCGTTTCCAAGGATACCTGCTATCTAGCCGAACAAAACCGTCAGACCGCCATTTACGCTGCGGCAGAGAAGCAGGCGTTGGAAAATGCGGCAAAACAGTACGCGCAATCGACGAAGAGCAAGACACTGCAGGCACGCATTGCCGGGATAGACATCAAGATCTCGCCGGATATCAAGCAGGGCTACATTGAGCAAACGGCAGCCGCGTTGACCGAAGAAAACCAGTATGCGCAGGTTTATCAGAAAGGTGTTTACACCGCCATCTGGTACCGGCAGAAACACAAGATTGTGTTGCTGCGTGATGGCCAAATCGTCGGCAGCGCCAAAGGATAGCTCTCTTGAAAAAATCCCAAACCGACAGATTCAAACATTTGCCCGAGATGCAGCAATTCGTTTGTCTTAAAGCGCTTCAACATATCGAGCAGACCGATCTGCAGTCCGGCGTGATCGGCATGGCGGTCAGCGTGTTGCTGACCGACGGCCACACCGTGACGCTGAGCAAATTCGACGCGGATCCTGAAGAAGTCTCCATTATCACTTCATGGCAACGTTAAGCCAGCTTGGTAAACCCGGTTAAAACTGCCCATTCACGGCGACATGCTGGCGTTTTCTGCAAAAAATGGCCTTACATTGGTGATACATTAGGCATTCCCCCTGTCGCTGGCGTAATATCTAGCAATATGTCTGACAGGAGGTTGTGCCATGTTTACCATTATTCCGATCGTGATCGTTGTCGCGTTGATTATCGTCTTCTCGAGCATCAAAATTGTCCCGCAGGGCTTCCAATGGACGGTAGAGCGCTTCGGCCGTTATACCAAAACGCTGATGCCGGGTTTAAACCTGGTAGTACCTTTTATGGATCGTATTGGCCGCAAGATCAATATGATGGAGCAGGTACTGGATATCCCTTCCCAGGAAATTATCTCGCGCGATAACGCCAACGTGTCAATCGATGCCGTTTGCTTTATCCAGGTGGTCGATCCGGCCCGTGCCGCCTATGAGGTCAGTAACCTCGAGCAGGCGATCGTTAACCTGACCATGACCAACTTCCGTACCGTGCTCGGCTCCATGGAGCTCGACGAAATGCTGTCACAGCGCGATAGTATCAACAGCCGCCTGCTGCATATCGTCGATGAGGCCACCAACCCTTGGGGCGTCAAAATTACCCGTATCGAAATCCGTGACGTTCGTCCACCGGCCGAACTGATTGTGGCGATGAACGCCCAGATGAAGGCCGAACGAACCAAACGTGCCGACATTCTGGAAGCGGAAGGGGTACGTCAAGCCGCGATCCTGCGCGCCGAAGGGGATAAGCAATCACAGATCCTGAAAGCCGAAGGCGAACGCCAGTCGGCGTTCTTGCAGGCAGAAGCGCGTGAACGTGCCGCCGAAGCAGAAGCACGGGCAACCCAGTTGGTATCTGACGCCATCGCCACCGGTAATATCCAGGCGATTAACTACTTCGTAGCCCAGAAATACACCGACGCATTGCAGAAGATTGGCTCGGCCAATAACAGCAAAGTGATCATGATGCCGCTGGATGCCAGCAGCCTGCTGGGCTCTATCGGCGGTATTACCGAATTGCTGAAAGACAGCAAAGGTAAGTAATTATGCTGGAACAGATCGCAGCAAACCCACAATGGTTCTGGATCTCGTTAGGCGGGCTGCTGTTGGCCGCGGAAATGCTCGGTGCCAGCGGCTATCTGCTGTGGAGCGGCGTTTCTGCGGTGATTGTCGGGGTAATTATCTGGCTGCTGCCGGAGTTGAGTTGGGAGTGGCAGGGTTCCCTGTTTGCCGTGATGACCATCGCCGTGGCCTATCTATGGTGGTACTGGCTGCGCAAGCGGCCAACGACAACCAGCGGTTCCCCGGTGCTCAACCAGCGTAACCGTCAACTGATCGGCACCCGTGCCACGCTGACCGAGGCGATGCATAACGGCCATGGCCGCATTAATATCGCCGACAGCAGCTGGCGCGCGCAAGCCAACGAGGATCTGCCGATCGGCACCGAAGTTGAAGTGGTGGCGGTCGAAGGCACCACCTTGGTGATCCGCGCCATTACGCGCTAGCCTTTGTGGCAGCAGCCTGCCAGATTATTAATGATCGGGCAGTCTGCGCCTTCATCGCCAGGGCATTGATCCGCCAGCGCCAGCAGCCGTTGGCGCATTTCCCCCAGTTCGCTGATGTGCTTTTCGATATCGGCGACTTTCTGCAGCGTGCGGGCTTTGACATCGGCACTGTGCCGCGCCGGATCGTTGAACAACGCGACCAGTTCACGGCACTCGTCAAGGTTGAATCCCACCTGGCGAGCCTGGCGCAATAACGTCAGTTCTTCAATATGCCTGGCGCTGTAGCTGCGGTAGCCGTTGTCCGTACGGATCGGGGCGGTCACCAATCCTTTCTCTTCATAAAAACGGATGGCTTTACTGGTCAAACCGGTTTTTTTGGCAACGTCGCTGATATTCACTTTATCTCCCTTGACCTTACCCTTGCTGGAAGGTTTAAGATCATTCTCAATGAAAAGAACCTAGGCGGTCAACCGCCATTATTTTGCGAGGAAAACCATCATGTCACAAACTACCGTGCTGGCGTTGCAGGGACTCTCCTGCATGAACTGCGCGCAAAAGGTGAAAAAAGCCTTGGAAAGTCGCGCAGATGTCGAACAGGCCAACGTCAACGTTCACTACGCTAAAATCACCGGCGCAGCCCCGGCTGCCGAGCTGATTGACAGCGTCGTTGCCGCGGGCTTCCAGGCAGAAGTCGCCCATCAGGCAGACACCGAGTTACAACTTTCCGGCCTCTCCTGCATGCATTGCGTGGGCAGCACCCGTAAAGCGCTGGAAGCGGTGCCGGGCGTGATCGCCGCCGATGTTACCATTGAGGGTGCCAAAGTCTATGGCGATGCCACACCAGAGCAGCTCATCGCTGCGGTCGAGGATGCGGGCTATCACGCCAGCCAGGCGGGAGCCAATAGCCACCCAAAAACTGAGCCGCTGACTGAATCTGCACCAACCTTGCCGGAACCCCAGGCAGCGGCCCCCTCTTCCCTTCCGGCAATCAAGACCGACGACGACAGCATCCAGCTGTTGCTCAACGGTATGACCTGTGCCAGCTGCGTCAATAAAGTGCAGACGGCATTACAGAACGTCCCCGGCGTTGAGTTGGCGCGGGTAAACCTGGCGGAGCGCAGCGCCCTGATCACCGGGAAGGCCACACCGCAGGCGTTGGTCGCTGCGGTAGAAAAAGCGGGCTATGGCGCCGAGATGATCCAGGACGAAACCAAACGTCGTGAACGCCAACAGCAAACCGCGCAGGCTAATATGAAACGCTTTCGCTGGCAGGCCGCATTAGGCTTGGCAGTGGGCGTACCGTTGATGGCCTGGGGCGTGTTTGGCGGCAGTATGTCACTGACGCCAGAAACCCAGAGGCCGTGGCTGATAGTCGGCATCATTACCCTGGCAGTAATGGTGTTTGCCGGTGGCCACTTCTACCGCAATGCCTGGCGATCGTTGATGAACGGCAGCGCCACCATGGACACGCTGGTCGCTCTGGGGACCGGTGCTGCCTGGCTGTATTCCATCAGCGTCAACCTATGGCCAGACTTCTTCCCGATGGAGGCACGGCATCTGTATTACGAAGCCAGTGCAATGATCATCGGCCTGATCAACCTTGGTCATGCCATGGAGCAGCGCGCGCGGCAGCGTTCTTCCCAGGCGCTGGAACGGCTACTGGATCTCACTCCGCCAACCGCCAGGCTAGTCACAGAACTGGGTGAGCAAAGTATCCCGCTGGCAGAGGTGCAATTGGGCATGACGTTGCGCCTGACGACTGGCGATCGCATCCCGGTTGACGGCGAAATCGTGCAGGGTGAGGTGTGGATCGATGAAGCCATGCTGACCGGCGAAGCGTTGCCGCAGCAAAAAGGCGTCGGCGATACGGTGCATGCCGGTACGGTGGTAGACGACGGCAGCGTGCTGTTTCGCGCGGCCGCCATTGGCACTCAAACCACGCTGGCACGTATTATCAAGCTGGTGCGCCAGGCGCAAAGCAGCAAACCGGAAATCGGTAAGCTGGCAGACCGCATCTCGGCGGTATTTGTGCCCACCGTGGTCGCCATCGCTCTGTTCAGCGCCGCTATCTGGTACTTCTTTGGCCCACAACCGCAGTTGGTCTACACGCTGGTGATCGCCACCACGGTGCTGATCATCGCCTGCCCTTGCGCTTTGGGGCTGGCAACGCCGATGTCAATTATCTCTGGCGTTGGCCGGGCCGCGGAGTTTGGCGTGCTGGTGCGTGACGCCGATGCGCTGCAACAGGCCAGCAATCTCGATACGCTGGTGTTCGATAAAACCGGTACGCTAACGGAAGGCCAGCCGCGCGTGGTGGAAATCATCACCTTTAACCAGGTGGATGAGCAGCAGGCCTTACGTTGGGCTGCAGCGCTGGAACAAGGGGCTAACCACCCACTGGCGCGAGCCATCGTCGAACAGGCTAAAGGGCAGACATTGCCTACTGTAGAGCAGTTCCGTACTTTGCGCGGCTCCGGCGTCAGCGGTGAGGTTGAAGGTGTGCAGCTGTTGCTGGGTAACGCCAAGCTGTTGCAAGAGAATCAGATCGCGACCGATGAGCTCACGCAGCAGATACAGCAACAGGCTGAACGCGGTATCACGCCGGTGCTGCTGGCTGCCAATGGCAAGCCTGCCGCGCTGATCGCCATCCGCGATCCGTTACGCAGTGACAGCGTGAGCGCACTACAGCGCCTGCATCAACAAGGTTATCAACTGGTGATGTTAACGGGCGATAACCCGGTGACGGCCAACGCGATTGCCAAAGAGGCCGGTATTGACCGCGTGATTGCTGGCGTGTTGCCCGATGGTAAGGCCGAAGCGATCAAACAGTTGCAGGCACTTGGCCACCGGGTCGCGATGGTTGGTGACGGCATCAATGACGCCCCCGCGCTGGCTCAGGCCGATGTCGGGATCGCCATGGGCAGCGGCAGTGATATCGCCATTGAAACCGCGGCGATCACCCTGATGCGTCACAGCCTGAACGGCGTGGCGGACGCGCTGGCCTTGTCGAAGGCAACGCTGCGTAATATGAAGCAGAACCTGCTCGGGGCATTTATCTACAACGCACTTGGCATTCCCATTGCCGCCGGTGTGCTATACCCGCTGACAGGGACCCTGCTCAGCCCAGTAGTCGCTGGCGCAGCCATGGCTCTCTCCTCCATTACCGTGGTCAGCAACGCCAACCGATTACTGCGTTTTAAACCCAAGCAGTAACCCTCCACCGGGGCGCAACCCATCGCGCTCCGGCCTTTTGAGATAATTCCCCTGCCCTCGGGCTTTATTGTCAGCCACTTAGCGTTTAGCATGGGGAAAAGCCAGCAGCCATCCTGCACGCTGGTGGAAAGGATCAGGAGCCACGCTGTATGGGTCAACTGTTACGCCGCATTGCTACCTTTCTCGGTATTATTTCCCCGCAGAGCTACACCTACCCGGCCCTGGACATCAGGCTTCCGGGAAATCGCCAACTGCATTTGGTCGGCAGCATTCATATGGGCACCGTCGATATGTCGCCCCTGCCTGCCCGGTTGGCAGCACGCCTGCGCCAGGCTGATGCGCTGATCGTTGAGGCCGATATCACCGGCTCCTCTTCGCCATTTGGCCACGCTGAGCCGCAACTCGAACTTGAACAACGCCTTGGTCATGAAGAATTCCAAAGGTTGCAGGTGCTATGCCAGGAGTTAGGGGCGGATGTTGAGAGCTTCTCTGCCCTTCCTGGCTGGCAGGTTGCGCTGATGATGCAAGCGCGGCAGGCACAGCGGCTGGGTTTACGCGCCGAATACGGGATTGATTACCAGCTATTGCAAGCCGCTAAAGTGCAGCAGATGCCAGTGATCGAACTGGAAGGCGCCGAGGAACAGCTGAGCATGTTGGAACAACTGCCAGAAGGCGGTATGGCCCTGCTGCACGATACGTTAGAGCACTGGCACACCAACGCCCGTTTGCTGCAAACCATGGTGAGCTGGTGGCTGGACGCCAAACCGAACGCCACGTTGGAAACGCTGCCCTCCACCTTCAGTGCCGAGTTGTACGATGTATTGATGCATCGCCGCAATCGCCACTGGCAGCAAAAGCTGGAAGCGTTACCGCCGGGCAACTATGTGGTGGCGGTCGGTGCTTTGCATCTGTATGGCGAAGACAATTTACCGGCCATGCTACAGGCACGATAAAAAAGTGGCCAATATCGCTATTGGCCAGTCAAAGAGGAATTTTTCATATTTTAGTTATACGCATTGTAACCGTGTTAACGATTACAATAGACAGGGTAGCAACCTGACGAACCTATTGGCAACTGCCTTTCATCCTCCTTGGCACAGGTTGCTCATTCGTCTCCATTTTTATCGTTTCGTTGCCACCGATGACAACGTCCCACAGTTTTGGAAAAGAGATTATGACACCCGCAGTGGTTCTGCTTGAAAAACAAAAGGTGGCCTTCACCCTCCACGCGTATCACCACGATAGCGAAGAAACCAACTTTGGCGACGAGGTGGTAAAAAAGCTGGGGTTGAACGCCGAACAGGTCTACAAAACGCTGTTGGTGTCCCTCAATGGCGATGCGAAAAATCTGGCCGTAGCGGTCACGCCGGTCGCGACCCAGTTGGATTTGAAGAAGGTGGCGAAAGCGCTAGGGGCCAAGAAAGCCGAAATGGCCGATCCGGCAGTCGCTCAACGTGTGACGGGGTATCTGGTTGGCGGGATCAGCCCACTCGGGCAAAAGAAACGCTTGCCCACGGTGATCGACAGCCCAGCGCAACAGTTTGCCACTATTTTCGTTTCCGGCGGCAAACGCGGGTTGGATATTGAATTGGCGGCCAGCGATCTGTGCCGCTTGCTGTCCGGCACCTTCGCCGAGATCGCCAAGCGGGACTGAAAAAGTAGGCCGTTAGCTTCCTCTGCAACGGCCTAGGTCACCTTACTTGTAAACGATCTCGCCTTTAGGCTCGTACGCCGCCGCATCCAGCGGTGAGTGCTTCTCGATATACTGCTTGAGCACCTCCGCATCGATAAAGCCGGTATTGACGTAGCTTGGCAGGGTATCAATCTTCGGATAACCGTCGCCGCCCAGGGCGTTGAAGTTCAGCGTCGCCATACGATAGGTCTTGTCTGCCTGTAAAGGTTCACCCTTGATCTTGACGTCGCTAACGCCTTTGCCGTCCGCCACCAAGCTGACGTTGGCGAACTGCGCATAGGCACCGGAATCCACCTTCATATTGGCTACCGCTGCCAGATACGGCTCAACCTCGCTGCCTTTCATATCGACATACACCAGCGTGTTGCCAAACGGCTGCACCTTGAGCACGTTTTTATAGGTGATATCACCAGCCTCGATCGAGTCACGCACACCACCACCGCTCATCACGGCGAAGTCTGCGTTGGCGCGCTCCATCTGCGCGGCTAGCAGCACGCGCGAAAGGTTGGTCTGCACGAAGCGGACTTTACTGCGATCCCCTTCCAGTTTGCCGTTGACGCTGCCCACCTTCACTTCCAACTGTGCCTTGCCCTTGTCCTGGAACGGCGTCAGCAGCTTCATCATCGACGGATCTTCCTGGATCTGCTGGGTGTAATAGACCCGCTCGCTGGTGCCGTCGGCTTTCTCTACCTTTTTCTTCAGGTTGATCGGGATCAGTTGGTAATGCATCAGTTTCAGCTCGCCGTTGCGGAACTGGAAGTCGGCACGACCAACGTATTTACCCCATTCGTGGGCCTGGACGATCCAGGTCCCGTTTTGGCGATCCGGCGAGCAAGGCGTACCCGGTACGTAATCCACCTGTTTGTGGTTTTCACTCGCCATACAGACCGGATCTTGCGAATGCCCACCGACAATCATATCCAGGTAGCCCGCAGGCAGGCTACGTGCCATCTCCACGTCGCCCGGCGCGTTGGAGCCATGGTTACCATCGTCGTAGTGGCCCATGTGGGTGGCAGCGATAATCACGTCCGGCTTTTCATCTTTGCGCAGTTGCTCCACCACCTGCTTGGCTTCTTGCGCCGGGACACGGAATTCGATATCGGTAAAGTATTCCGGGTTGCCGATTTTTGCGGTGTCATCGGTGGTCAGGCCGATCACCGCAATCTTCACCCCTTGCTTTTCAAACAGGGCATAAGGCTTGAACAGGCGTTGCTGGGTGCTTTTTTGATAAATGTTGGCGGACAGTAGCGGGAAAGAAGCCCACTTCTCCTGCTGGCGCAACACGCTGAGCGGGTTGTCGAATTCATGGTTGCCGATCGCCATTGCGTCGTAGCCGATCAGCGTCATGCCACGGAAATCGGGTTCTGCATCCTGCAAATCCGACTCTGGCACGCCGGTATTGATGTCTCCACCGGACAGCAGCAGCACGCTGCCGCCTTTCGCCGCCACTTCCTGACGGATGCTGTCCACCAGCGTCTTTTGCGCCCCTAGGCCGTACTCACCATGATCGTTCTGCCAGAAATGGCCGTGATGATCGTTGGTGTGCAGGATGGTGATATCGTAGGTTTTATCCTTTTCCCAGGCACTGACCGTTCCTGAAAACAACGTCAGGGAAACAGCCAACGCACATGCGGTGGTGTGAAGCGAAAAGCGCATGGCAGATCTCCATTGTTAATAATGGGTATTTTTTGATGAGGACGAAATTGTAACGCGAATCGACTGCAACTAATTTCAAATTTTTGCGACATACGTCAAATTATGTCGGAAAGGCACGGCCGGTCAGAATTTTATCGGCGCTCCCGATAGCACATAATGATCGAGAGAGAATCAGCTACCCCGTTGTCGGACGAAAGATGAACGTTATAAGATGTCGCTTTCCCTCTCTCACTTACCAGGCTAATAATAATATGACTGACCGTAGTGAAACGGATATTCCACCGGTAACCAGCAGCGCGGCCAAAGGCACGGCGTTCTCTATTCTCGGTGCTATCAGCGTTTCTCACCTGCTCAACGATATGATGCAATCGCTGATCGTGGCGATTTACCCGATTTTGCAAGCCGATTTTAGCCTTAGCTTTGTGCAGATCGGGATGATCACCCTGACTTATCAGCTCACCTCATCACTGCTACAACCGCTGATTGGTTATTACACCGATAAGCACCCGCAGCCTTATTCGCTCCCCATCGGCATGGGATTCACTCTGTCGGGCTTACTGCTGCTTTCGGTGGCCAACACTTTCCCTCTGGTGCTGCTGGCGGCCGCTTTGGTGGGCACAGGTTCCTCCGTATTCCATCCTGAGTCATCCCGCGTCGCGCGCATGGCATCCGGGGGGCGGCACGGTTTGGCCCAGTCGCTGTTCCAGGTGGGTGGCAACTTCGGCAGCTCCCTCGGCCCACTGTTGGCCGCCCTGATTATCGCCCCCTACGGCAAGGGCAATGTCGCCTGGTTCTCACTGGCTGCGCTGCTGGCTATTGTAGTCTTGTTGCAGGTCAGTAAATGGTATAAGCAGCAACATCGGGCGGCCCAAGGCAAGCCAAAAGCCGCTTCTCTGGTCAAACCGCTGCCAAAACGTACCGTCATGTTCTCCTTAAGCATCCTGCTGGTACTGATATTCTCCAAATACTTCTACTTGGCGAGCATTAGCAGCTATTACACCTTTTATCTCATACATAAGTTTGGCGTTTCGGTTCAGAATGCCCAATTCCATCTGTTTGCCTTCCTGTTTGCCGTAGCGGCAGGAACCATCATTGGCGGGCCTTTGGGTGATAAGTTTGGGCGTAAATATGTAATTTGGGGTTCTATCTTGGGCGCTGCCCCATTTACCCTGGCTTTACCCCATGCTTCTCTCTACTGGACCGGGATTTTGACGGTGATCATCGGGGTTATTCTGGCCTCGGCCTTCTCGGCCATTCTGGTGTATGCGCAAGAGCTGATCCCCGGCAAAGTGGGGATGGTTTCCGGTCTATTCTTCGGTTTTGCTTTCGGTATGGGCGGGTTAGGCGCGGCAGTTCTTGGTTATGTCGCTGATTTGACCAGCATCGAGCTGGTTTATCAAATCTGTGCATTCCTGCCGCTTATCGGCATTATCACTGCATTACTACCGAATATGGAGCATAACCAACAATAACCCTGACATTACCCCGGTTTAGCGCAGAAGTTAAACCGGGTTATCTACTCCAAAACCCCATTTAATCCGGTCAATTACGCCATAATTCTCCTTCCTTCTGCCAAAATAGACGAATAGTCTGGTTTTTTACACAAAACCCTAAATTAGCTAAGCAATAAACGCTCAAATGCAATAAACTAAATGTATCCTTTCGTAACACCCGTGAGCACAACCAGAGGAGTATGGATGCATAATTCAACACCCTTGATCACCACTATTGTTGGAGGGTTAGTACTCGCCTTCCTCTTCGGAATGCTGGCAAACCGCCTGCGCATCTCCCCGTTGGTAGGGTATCTAGCCGCAGGCGTACTTGCCGGCCCGTTTACCCCCGGTTTTGTCGCTGATACCTCGTTGGCGCCGGAACTCGCGGAGATTGGGGTGATCCTGCTGATGTTCGGTGTTGGTCTCCATTTCTCGCTTAAAGATCTCCTCGCAGTAAAAAATATCGCTATCCCAGGGGCCATTGCCCAAATCGCCGTTGCGACGGTGTTGGGGATGGGGTTGTCCAAACTGATGGGCTGGGATTTGGTTTCCGGCCTGGTGTTCGGCCTGTGTCTGTCCACCGCCAGTACCGTGGTACTGTTGCGCGCCCTGGAAGAACGGCAACTGATCGATAGCCAACGCGGGCAGATCGCCATCGGCTGGCTGATTGTCGAAGATTTGGCCATGGTGTTGGCCCTGGTGCTGCTGCCGGCATTTGCCAATATGCTCAACAGCGATACCGCCAGCACCACGCAACTGCTCACCGAGTTGGCCATCACCATTGGCAAGGTTATCGCCTTTATCGCGCTGATGATTATCGTCGGCCGCCGTGTGGTGCCATGGATCCTGGCAAAAACCGCCAGTACCGGCTCGCGCGAGCTGTTTACGCTGGCGGTATTGGCACTGGCGCTGGGTATTGCCTACGGCGCTGTCGGCCTGTTTGACGTCTCATTTGCCCTGGGTGCCTTCTTTGCCGGTATGGTGCTGAACGAATCGGAACTGAGCCACCGCGCAGCGCACGATACGCTGCCGCTGCGTGACGCCTTTGCGGTGCTGTTCTTTGTCTCGGTCGGTATGCTGTTCGACCCGATGATCCTGATCAACCAACCGCTGGCGGTGTTGGCAACGCTGGCGATTATCCTGTTTGGTAAATCGGTGGCAGCCTTCGCACTGGTCAAAATGTTCGGTCACTCCAAGCGTACCGCGCTGACCATTTCCGCCAGCCTGGCGCAGATTGGTGAGTTCGCCTTTATCCTGGCCGGATTGGGGGTCACGCTGGGCATGATGGATCAGCATGGCCGCAATCTGGTGCTGGCCGGAGCGATCCTGTCAATCATGCTCAACCCGCTGCTGTTTACCTTGCTGGAGCGCTATCTGGCCAAGACGGAAACCATCGAGGATCAGATCCTGGAAGAAGCGGTGGAGGAAGAGAAGCAGATCCCGGTCGATATCTGCAATCACGCCGTCGTCGTGGGTTATGGTCGGGTTGGTAGCCTGCTTGGGGCCAAGCTGAGCGAAGAAGGCGTCTCGATGGTGGTGATAGAAAACTCCCGCCCCCGAGTAGAAGCGCTGCGCGCTCAAGGGATCAAAGCGGTGTTAGGCAATGCAGCCAATCCTGAGATCATGGAACTGGCACGGCTCGACTGCGCACGCTGGTTGCTGCTGACCATTCCCAACGGTTATGAAGCCGGTGAGATCGTGGCCTCGGCCCGCACCAAACGCCCTACTCTGGAGATTATCGCCCGCGCTCATTACGACGACGAGGTTTCGTATATTTCCGACCGGGGTGCCGATCAGGTGGTGATGGGTGAACGTGAGATCGCCAACAGCATGTTGAATATCCTCAAGCTGGATACGCTGTCGGACGAAGAAAAGCTGGCCGCCTGCCCAATCTGAAGCCATTAAGCCGGTAAGAGCGCTAAAACCGCGCTCTTACCGGTTGTTGTTGGTTACCGTTCCCAGTAAGACTCTTCCAGACTGTCTTCCCGCTCCGGCAGCCCACGGGTCAAACGTGGCGAGTGCTGGTTAAGCACCTGATAGCTAACGCGGTTGGCATATTTGCAGACCTGCGCCAATGAAGAATAGGTCAGGTAGCTACGTACATGCTTGCTGGAGTTTGGCACGTTGTTACGGTGATAGCCGTTAGCGGCGATATCATGCAGCAGCGCAGACAACGCACCGTCGCCCGCACCGTTGGTATTCATGATCTTTTCCGGGCCGCCCATATACGGGGCGATATGCGAATAGACCTTGAGCGCGTTTTCGCAGCTTGCACGGCGCATCGCACGGCTGAATTCGAAGCGGTTAAACTCGGCGATATGGCCCGGCAACAGCGGATGCTGAGTTTCACGCTTGTTGGCCTCTTCGGTGTAGCCTGCCATGTACAGACCGTTTGGCCCAGCGGTACACAGCACCAAATCTACCCAGTCCAATGCCATCTCTGAGGCCATCAGCGGATCGCTCAACCCAGTGAGCTCCAACGCCTCATCTTCATTCATCGCCAGAATGGAAACATGTTCCCTGAGAAAATCACGCCACCACACCGGGTTATCCGCAATGACATACTTGGTGCCCAGCGTCAGCACCACCGGTACATCATGCTTTTTGGCAAACGCGATCGCCTGCATGGTGGCTTCCGGCATTGGCTCACCGGGTTTGCAACGCACCAGGTAGGAGGTCAGTACCAACGCGGCAGCCCCTGCGATCACTTCTTCAGGAATGCTTTCCGGGCGTAGCTGGTTCATCTGCCCCGGGCTGATGGCAAAGGTGCGCTCGCCGCTCTCGCTAATCAGCGTAAAGCAGCGGCCAATGGCCCCATCCACCGCTTGCAGGTAGTTGAGATCGGTACGACTGGAGGTGTTGCACAGATAGCGATAGGCATAGCTGCCAATTTTGACGTTGCTGCACATCACGCCGAGCAGCACGGAACGATCGTCCGCCAGTACCGAGTAGTTGTGCAGGGTGTTACCGATGGTGCCACCGGCAAATTGATGAGTGATCAGGTTGTTGTCGCTCAGTTCCTGATACAGCGCCTCGGCAACGTCGTCTTCAATGACCAGCGAATGGCCCAGGCTAAGGCCGTAGCGTTCTACAAACGCATCATCCACTTTAGCTTCGATATCTACCAGCGTCTGATCGATACCGACGACATAAGAGGTACTGACTTCATTTTCAGGCTGTGTCTGCTGCAATAACGGATCGCGAGCGTTGACCGGAAAATAATGTTTGGATTTACGTTTACCAGGAAATTTCATGTGATTGGCGGTGAGTTGCGGTGAACAGGCAGGAATGTTAGCACATTCCCGCCTGATTGCTGCGCTTTCACGTGAGCATTTTGCTAGCCGAGCGGTGAAAAGCCGGCTTGATTACAGCCGTTGACCCACCAGCTGTTGCATCATATCGATATGGGCGGCGTCATCATTAAGTGCCGGGATGTATTCAAACTTCTCGCCCCCCGCCTCAAGGAAGATTTCGCGGTTCTGCTCTTTGATCTCCTCCAGCGTTTCCAGGCAATCTGCAGAAAAACCGGGGCAGATCAGTTGGATATGCTTCACCCCTTGCGCTGGCAGGCTCTTCAGGGTTTCGTCGGTGTACGGCGTCAGCCAAGGCTCCCGGCCAAAACGCGATTGATAGGTCATCATCACCCGATCTGGGGCCAGAGGTATGGCCGCCGCCAACGCGCGGTAGGTATCTTCGCAACGTTGCGGGTAATCATCACCCAGAGTGGCGTAGCGTTTGGGAATACCGTGGAACGACATCACCAGGCGATCGGGCTTACCGTGTTCAGCGAACGACCGCTCAACGCTTTGCTGCAAAGCCAGGATATACGCTGGGTGCTCGGCATAGTCACGGATAAAGCCAATCGATGGCAGGCGGCGATAGCCTTTCAGCACCCGCGCCACACCATCCCAGACTGCGGCGCTGGTCGAACACGAGTATTGCGGATACAACGGCAACACCACCAGATTGGTCACGCCCTGCGCCAATAGGCTGTCGATAGCCTGTGCCAGGCTGGGTGAACCGTAGCTCATGCCCAGTTCTACCGGGGTATTTGGCATACGCGCCGCCAGCTCCCGCTGTTGGCGGCGGCTATAGACCAGCAACGGTGAGCCTTCATCCATCCAGACGGATTGATAAAGCTTTGCCACACGCGGTGAACGGATCGGCAGAATGATGCCGTTAAGAATTGGCCACCAGATCAGCGGGGCAGTATCGACCACCCGGTTGTCACTGAGAAATTCTTTCAGATAGCGTTTTACCGCCTGCGGGGTAGGTGCCTCTGGCGTACCCAGATTCACCAGCAATACCCCGTGTTTCTCTTGTTTCATTCCGATCCCCTTGTCCTTCCCGGCAAATACCCTGTTATTTCTCAGCGTATTAACAGCCACTCATGCGGCCTATTGTAACGGAAAAGCGCCGGACCGGAACCTATATCAATAACAGGTAGAACGGGGGTTATTTTTGCGCCAGTTGCCAGACGGCGGCTACGTTACGCGCCGTGACTTCCAGGTTATGGGCCGCGTCCGCCAGCGCCTCTGGCAGCGTCACGATGCGGTCGATCACCGAGAAAGCGGCGTCGATGCCGTGTTGATGCACCACCTGATAGTCTTTTGACAGGCTACCGGCAATGGCAATCACCGGTAATTGG
Source organism: Serratia sp. J2 (assembly GCF_046269175.1). NCBI lineage: Bacteria > Pseudomonadati > Pseudomonadota > Gammaproteobacteria > Enterobacterales > Yersiniaceae > Serratia > Serratia sp. J2. Next base: position 62,517 of record NZ_JBKABN010000001.1, on the reverse strand, counting down.
TGGCGCTTGGCTACCCGCGCAACGCCGATAGGGGTTTTGCCGTGGATCGACTGGCTGTCGAGCCGCCCTTCACCCGTGATCACCAGGTCAGCATTACGTACCGCGTCTTCCAGATGCAGCGTTTCGATCACGATTTCGATGCCTGGCCGCAGCTCAGCGGCCAGAAAACCGATCAATGCCGCCCCCATGCCCCCTGCCGCACCCGAGCCGGGCACCTGCAATACCTTGCGCCCAGTGCTCTGCTCCAGGAGCGTGCCGTAATGATACAGCGCCTTGTCCAGTTGCTGCACCTTCTCCGGCGTAGCCCCTTTCTGTGGGCCGAAGATTGCTGAAGCCCCGTGATCGCCACACAGCGGGTTATCCACATCACAGGCTACCGTAATCTTCACCTGCTGCAAGCGGGGATCCAATTGGCTAAGATCGATATGCGCCAGTTGCGCCAACGCCGCGCCACCGGGCCGTAATTCTTGATTATGATGGTCGAGTAGCTTAGCGCCCAGCGCCTGCATCATGCCCGCCCCACCATCGTTGGTTGCGCTGCCGCCGATCCCCAAAATGATCGAGTCTACACCTTGTTGCAGTGCCGCCAGGATCAGCTCACCGGTGCCAAAGCTGGTGGTCACTAACGGATCGCGTTCGTCACCCGCCACCAGATGCAGCCCGGACGCGGCCGCCATTTCGATAACTGCGGTTTTCCCTTCCCCCAGCAGGCCATAAAACGCTGCGGTAGGTTTGCCCTGCGGCCCGCTCACCTGCACATTGATGATTTCCCCACCGGTGGCGGCCACCATCGCATCGACGGTGCCCTCGCCTCCGTCCGCCATGGGCAGCAACACATAGTGCGCCTGCGGATAGATTTGCCGGAAACCACGCTCGATCGCTTCTGCGACACCCTGAGCACTCAGGCTCTCTTTAAAGGAGTCGGGGGCAATTACCACTTTCTGTAGGGTGTTCATCGACAGTGCCTTAATCTTCAGAGGATGCCACTGCATCGGTTAGTGAATACCATACCCTGCCGACAACGGAAATTCTTTAGCGATAGACACAAACAAAAGGGTAAAAAATAACGTTATTTTGTGCATTCACACAATTCAATCCTGCATCAACATACCGATATACAGTTGCAAGACGTCCGCCAATTGATTGATCTTCAGGCCAGTCGTTTTTTCTACGCGCTGTAGGCGGTAACGCAGGGTGTTAACGTGAATATGCAGCTGTGCCGCAGTCTTGGTTTGGTCACAATTCTGATTGAAATAGTGGCGCAGCGTGTTTCTCAGCATCCCTTTCTCATCCAGGGCGCTCAATTGCTGCCAGGGCCGGGATAGCTCCTGCGCTCGCCAATCCTCCCCCAAATCACACAACAGAGAGGGCAGCGGGTAATCATCATAAAATAGCGTATGCTGGGGCAACTTAAGGCGGTGCGCCATGGTTTGCACTGCACGCGCGGTCTGAATGGAGCGGTAGACGCCCTCATCACCACTGTAAAAGCCCCCGACGATCAACCGCAGGCCAAAGCGTTGCTGGATCTCATGCTGGAGTTGCTGGGCCAGCTTGCGCTCCTGCTGCACGTCCCACACGCCCTGTCTCATACAGGCCGGGCGCAAGAGCACCAGTTCATTAAAGCTGGTCATGGTGATAAGCGCCTCACGCTGGGTGATCTCCAGCTCTGCCAGCAAGCCTCTCAGTGCCTGCGGCTGCGGCTCATACAGCTCAAGCAGCCAGACAATGCGTGGCTGTTGCAGATCCAGCTCTAAATAGGCCGCCATCGCCTCGCGCGAACCGGGTTCACTGTGCCCTTGCAGCAGTTGGTTGGCCAGCTCTTCCCGGTAACGCTTCTCCCACTGATGTTGATCGAGCATCGCGGCCTGTTCCACCATCAGCTCCGCCGCCATTTTCACCAGTTCACCATAGGCTCGCACCTGAGCCGGATCGCCGGAAACCCCTATCGCGCCGACCAGTTGATTGCGGAAACTGAATGGGAGATTGATGCCGGGTTGCACCCCCTTCAGATGCTGTGCCGTTGCCTCATCAATCTCCACCACCCGGTTTTCGGTCAGAGCCAATACCGCCCCTTCATGGCGCTGATACAGGCGTGAGGCGTTACCGGAGGCAATAATGACGCCGTTGCTGTCCATCACGTTGACCGAATGGTGAATGATGCTCATCGCGCGTTGCACGATCTGACGCGCGGTCGCTTCTTGCAAAAAATTTGTCTGCCTGGGCATGCGGCTTTTCCTGTCGGGCGAAACGGTAGCACTGATAACCTAGCATGAAGCGGCAAAAAAAAACGCCGGGCAGCAACAGCAAGCCCAGCGTTTTCTACAGCCTTGACACCGATTAGCCCAGAATGGTCGCCAGCTCAGCGCTCACTTCCGTCACCTTACGGGTGCCATCGATCTTGTGGTAGGACGTATTGCCCGCCTCGGCTTCTTTATGGTAGTAAGACACCAGCGGCGCGGTCATCTGATGGTATTCCACCAGGCGCTTACGCACGGTCTCTTCCTGATCGTCTTTACGGGTGGTCAACTCTTCGCCAGTGGCGTCATCTTTCCCTTCCACCTTCGGCGGATTGAATTTGATGTGGTACACGCGGCCAGAAGGCGCATGCACGCGGCGGCCAACGATACGATCGACGATCAGTTCGTCCGGCACGTCGAACTCCAGCACGTAATCCACTTTAATGCCGGCTTCTTTCATCGCATCGGCCTGTGGAATGGTGCGTGGGAAACCGTCCAGCAGGAAACCGTTACGGCAGTCTTCCTGGGTAATACGCTCTTTGACCAGCGCAATAACCAGCTCATCGGTCACCAGCTTGCCGGCGTCCATGATTTCTTTCGCCTTTTTGCCCAGCTCAGAACCGGCCTTAACGGCTGCGCGCAACATATCGCCCGTGGAGATTTGCGGAATGCCGTATTTCTCCATGATGAATTGAGCCTGAGTGCCTTTACCAGCGCCTGGAGCGCCCAGCAGAATGATACGCATTGCGTAAATCCCCTTGCTATGTATTTCCCTTCATTCTTCGGGCCGCGGCCGGAAGTCTATCGGGTTTGAGTTTTTATTAAATTTCGAAAACACTCAACCTTACCATTTCTGAGGGGGGTGGCTCAAGGTAGCGAGAGGAAATCGGTTGCGGAAAGATCGGGCTGAAACGAGGCAAGCAGCGAGAAAATTTAACCGGAATAGAAGAGATTACGCCCCAAACTCTAAGGTCTGGGGCGTATTTTGCTGATTAAGCGGACAACAGCTTATTCATGCGGCGGATAAACTGGTTTGGATCTTCCAGCGTCCCACGCTCGGCCAGCAGGGCCTGATCCAACAGCAGATCGATCCATTCGGCAAATTGTTCGTTATCGCCCACATCGGATGCGCGTTTGACCAACGCATGCTCTGGGTTCAGCTCGAAGATATACTTCACTTCCGGCGCAGCTTGCCCCGCAGCGGCAAACAGTTTGGCCATCTGGGTGCTCATCTCGTCGGCATCGGTGGTGACGATGGCCGGGGTATCGGTCAGACGATGCGTCAGACGCACGTCCTTCACGCGCTCACCCAGCAGCGTCTTGACCCGCTCGATAAACGGCTCCAGCTGCTTCTCGGCTTCTTTCTGCTCTTCGGTTTCATCCGCCAGTTTATCCAGCGCTTCATCCGCTTTGCTGACCGACTGGAACACCTTACCGTCAAACTCGGTCAGGTAGCTCATCATCCACTCATCGATACGGTCAGACAGCAGCAGGACTTCGATGCCTTTCTTGCGGAACAGCTCCAGGTGCGGGCTGCTCTTGGCGGCGGCATAACTGTCGGCAGTGATGTAGTAAATCTTGTCCTGGCCTTCGGTCATGCGGCTGACGTACTCTTCCAGCGAGACGGTTTGCGCCGAGCTGTCATTGTGCGTAGAAGCAAAGCGCAGCAGTTTGGCGATGGCCTCTTTGTTGCCGCCGTCCTCCGCTGGCCCTTCTTTCAGTACCATACCGAACTGCTGCCAGAACTTCTGGTAGGCTTCCGCATCGTCTTTCGCCAGCTTGTCCAGCATCTGCAACACACGTTTGGTCAGCGCGCCACGCAGGTTCTGGGTAACACGGCTGTCCTGCAGGATTTCACGCGAAACGTTCAGCGGCAGATCGTTGGAATCGATCAGGCCACGCACAAAGCGCAGGTAGTTCGGCATGAACTGCTCGGCGTCATCCATGATAAACACGCGCTGAACGTACAGCTTCAGGCCGTGTTTGTGATCGCGATTCCACATATCCCACGGCGCCTGGGCCGGGATGTACAGCAGGCTGGTGTACTCCTGCTTACCTTCCACCCGGTTGTGGCTCCAGCTCAGCGGATCGGTAAAGTCATGGGCAATATGCTTGTAGAACTCTTTGTACTCTTCTTCGGTCACGTCGGCTTTGCTGCGAGTCCACAACGCTTGCGCCTTGTTGATTTTCTCCCAGGTGACGGTGCCGTCTTCTTCATTCTTGGTTTCGATCTCTACCGGCAGCGCAATGTGATCGGAATATTTGCCAATCACCGAGCGCAGACGCCAGCCGTCGAGGTATTCGTCTTCGCCTTCACGCAGGTGCAGGGTAATTTCGCTGCCGCGATCGGCCTTGTTGATATCGGCGATGGTGTAATCACCTTCACCGGCAGACTCCCAGTACACCCCTTGATCTTCCGCTGCACCAGCCGCGCGGGTACGTACGGTGACTTTGTCCGCCACGATGAACGCTGAGTAGAAGCCCACGCCGAACTGACCGATCAGTTGGCTGTCTTTAGCCTGGTCTGAGCCGATAGACTCCAGGAAGGCCTTGGTACCAGATTTGGCAATCGTCCCCAGGTTTTCGATCACTTCTTCGCGGCTCATACCGATGCCGTTATCGGCAATCGTCAGGGTGCGCTTCTCTTTGTCGAAAGACAGACGCACGCGTAGTTCACCATCACCTTCATACAGCTCAGGCTTGGAAAGCGCGCGGAAACGCAGCTTGTCTGCCGCATCGGAGGCGTTGGAGATCAGCTCACGCAGGAAGATTTCTTTATTGGAGTACAGCGAATGGATCATCAAATGAAGCAGTTGTTTGACTTCAGACTGGAACCCACGGGTTTCTTGACCTTTCATACTCATTGATTACCTCAAAGACAGTAGTGACCAAATCATGCAATGAGGATCAGATGGGGTTAACTCTGTGGTTTTTCAAGCGGCTGGCGGGGAATTTTTTGTCAACTGAATTACGGGGCAGAGGGCTGCCCCGTACAGAATCATCAGAATTTGATCGCGTGGCGTCCGGCCAGGGAGTGCGACAGCGTGGTGCCATCCACCATTTCCAGTTCACCACCCACCGGGACCCCGTGAGCAATGCGGCTGGCAAGTACGCCATATTGGCCACACATCTCGGCGATGTAGTTGGCCGTAGCATCCCCTTCCACCGTCGGGTTGGTGGCCAGGATCACTTCGGTGATGGTTTCCTTCTCCAGCCGTTGCTCCAGCCGGTCCAGGCCGATATCGCCTGGGCCAATGCCGTCTAACGGTGACAGATGGCCCATCAGCACAAAGTAGCGCCCGGCAAACTGGCCGGTCTGCTCAATGGCGTGAATATCCGCCGGGCTCTCCACTACGCAAATCTGGCCGTTTTGCTGGCGGCGCACATTATTGCAGATGGTGCAGGTATCCTGCTCGGTGAAGGTACGGCAATCGGCACAGTGGCCGATCTCCGACATGGCACGGGTCAGCGCCTGTGCCAACCGCATCCCGCCGCTGCGATCGCGCTGCAGCAGTTGGAACGCCATACGCTGCGCCGACTTCGGGCCAACGCCCGGCAGGCAGCGCAGTGCCTCCATCAATGATTCAAGGAGCGGGCTGGTTTGCATCAGAACGGCATCTTAAAGCCTGGCGGCAACTGCATCCCGCTGGAAACCGACGCCATCTTCTCTTTCTGGGTTTCTTCGATGCGACGTGCTGCGTCATTGAAAGCAGCAGCAATCAGATCTTCCAGCATCTCTTTGTCGTCTTCCATCAGGCTTGGGTCAATTTCTACCCGGCGGCAGTTATGCGCCCCGTTGATGGTCACTTTCACCAGGCCTGCGCCGGATTCACCAGTCACTTCCAATTTGGCAATTTCTTCCTGCATCTGCTGCATCTTTTCCTGCATTTGCTGGGCTTGCTTCATCAGATTACCCATACCGCCTTTACCAAACATAGTCGTCTCTCATAGCATTGGCCGCGCACTGTGCGCCGCGTTAAATAGGGCGAATACTCTCTTCATCCAGATCTGCATCGAAGAACCGACGCAGGGTCTGGATATTGGTATCCGCAACGATGGACTGGCGAGCCTGTGCCAGTTTTTCTTCATAAATGGCTTGCCGCCACTCCAGCGGAGTCCGCTCCGCCGGATTATCGTCTTCCACCACGCTGAGTTCAACCGTGCGGCCATGTAACTCACTGAGTGCCTGCGCAAGCGTCTTCTGCGCCGAAGGCGAGTTCAGATGACGCTGCGAAGACCGCAGGTGGAGACAAATGCTGTCCGGTGCCAGCTGTTGCTTAAAGGCGTTTAACGCCAGTTGCTGCACCAGTTTCGGTATTTTTAGCTGGTCGATCTCTGCCGCCCAAGGATCGCGCTCGATGGACTCAACCACCAGTTTAGCCGACAGCTCAGGCGTTTTTTCATGTTCGAGCGCCGTACGCAACGCTTTTGGCGTGGCCAGCGGTTCCGGCGCGGCTTCAGGTTCGGTAAGCGCGCGCCAGCGATAAGCCTCCGGCTTGGCCGGTTTCTCCGTCACGATCTTTTCGGCCTGACGCTTCTGGCTGCGTTCGGTTACCGAGGCTAAACGCTCTAGTGCCGAGTTAGCCGGCCGCGCTATTCCTGGCGCCGCCGGCTCATTCTTTTTTGCGGTGGATGCCCCCTGTTGCCGCAGCAACTGGGTTCGCGCTTTAAGTAGCTGCGCGGTAGCATCCGGTAAATTTGTTGGTTGAGTATTCTGCGGCTGTGCAGCCTGCCCTAAGGGGGGCGGGGCATCTGGATAGGCAGAAGGTGGCGCAACGGCCATATTCCCCTGCGGCTGCGCCGGCGCGATCTGCACCATGGCCACCGGCTCAGGGATCACCGCTTTTGGGTGAAACGCCAGCGCGCGTAGCAGGGTCATCTCAACGCCCATACGGCGATCCGGGGCATAGGCCAGCTCTTTGCGGCCAACCAGCAAGGTTTGGTAGTAAAGCTGTACGTCCGTTGGCGGCAGGGTGCGCGCCAGCTCACGTAACCGCTGCTCAATCGCAGCGTAATGGTTATCCAGCACCGCAGGCAGCAGTTGCACCATCGCAATGCGGTGCAGCAGCGCCAGTGTTTCCACCAGCAGGTTTTCCCAATCCACACCGCGTGACGCTGCCTGGGCGACCTGCGCCATCACTTTTTCGCCGTCGGCACTCACCAGGGCTTCCAGGATGGCCAGCGGCTGCTCATCATCCAACGTCCCCAGCATCTGGCTGACGGTGTCGGTCGTCACCTGCCCTTGCCCCATGGCAATCGCCTGGTCGGTCAGGCTGAGGGCATCACGCATACTGCCATCGGCGGCGCGCGCCAGCAGTTGCAACGCGCGGGCATCGCTGGTGATGTGCTCTGCCAGCAAGACGGTTTCCAACTGCGTGCGGATCTGTTCCACGTCCATCGCTTTAAGATGGAATTGCAGGCAGCGGGAAAGAATAGTGACCGGCAGCTTCTGCGGATCGGTGGTTGCCAATAGGAACTTGACGTGCGCAGGCGGCTCTTCCAGCGTTTTCAGCAACGCATTGAAGCTGTGGCGCGAGAGCATGTGGACTTCATCGATCAGGTAGACCTTGAAACGGCCGCGCGCCGGGGCGTATTGCACGTTATCGAGCAGATCGCGAGTATCTTCCACTTTGGTTCTGGAGGCGGCATCGATCTCGATCAGATCGACAAAGCGCCCCTGCTCAATCTCACGACAGTTATCACATTGGCCACAGGGCGTCGCGGTAATGCCTGTTTCGCAGTTCAAACCTTTGGCCAGCAGCCGCGCAATGGTGGTTTTACCCACGCCGCGTGTGCCGGAGAACAGATAGGCGTGATGGATCCGCCCCAGAGAGAGGCCATTAGCCAGCGCCGTCAGGACATGCTCTTGTCCGACAACCTCTGCAAACGTTTGGGGGCGCCACTTACGGGCAAGAACCTGATAGCTCATTAAGACTTCATCACTGATTTATGGAGTAATTTCAACCCAAGTAGTACATCACAACGTCGAGGACATTGCCATGTGGGCGGCCTGCTGGGTACCGAGGTTGAACCGATACCCTTTATCGTCCGATGGCCACGCACACTTTAGTGTAACAGTACGCCCGCCGTCATTCCTATAACTTTGCATCATGCCTGTCAGACGCGAGCCTGGTGGCCAGTCAATGACAGGGAAACACCTTGGCGAGGGTTAACCACCTGAAAGAATTTATACTGTGTTTGACAGTGAAGAGCTATCTATGGGGCTTTATCGGCCGTCTGAAACTGGCTTTTTGCAGTTTTAGCTAACCAGGCAGTAACCGGCTGCCTCTGAAAATAAGGCCATCACGATACAAGGTGGAACGGCCAACGAACGCCAGCCGTTAAAGCTTTAGTGGCGGATCTGGGCCAGCTCGTCTTCGGTCAAACCCGTTGCCTCAAGCACGGCCTCACGAGCCATGCCCATTTTGAGCAGGCTACGGGCTACGTCCAGCTTACCCAGCAGAACGCCTTCTTCGCGGCCTTCTTCAAGCCCAGCAATTCGGCCCTCTTCTCGACCTGCAATTCTGCCTTTCTGCTCCAGCTGTTTTGCAATAGTCATTAGTTCGTCTCCGTGTTCGGGCACTCGTTGTGCCAGCTCGCGTACAAAGGCTTCTGCGTCGGCGGTTTCGCCAGCCTGTACTAAATAGTGTACCAACGATATCACCTGTTGCGAAGAAAGATATCCCGCCATCAGGATGGTCGCTAACCGGTCAGTCAGCTCTGTGATGTCGCGTTGGTGGATATGTTTCTGTAACAGCGTCAGTGCGGCCATGCTGCGGTGATTCATAATTTCATCATCGGGAATGACAGTGACATCCACCACAGGAAAATCGGCACCGTAGATTTTTTTCGCCAGCTCAGGAGCGTCAAACTCCTGCAGCCAGTTGGTTGAATACGGGTACGGGCTACGTTTGCCAGTGTAGAACAGTATAGGAATAACCAGGGGTAGCTTTTTGTGCCCGGCCGCAAGATGACGCTGCATGGCGGCAATGGCGTAACGCAGCAGCCTGAAGGCCATATGTTGATCTGGCGTTGACTGATGTTCGATAAGCACATGAATGTAGCCATCGCCCGCCGCGGTTTTCAGGCTATAGAGAACATCACTGAAATACTGGCGTAGATCGTCCTCAACAAAAGAGCCGGATTCAAGCTTCAGAGTGCTGAGGTCGCAAATCTTGCGTAGTTCTCCTGGCAGATGGATTTCGAGGAAATCCTGTGCTGTCCCTGGGTGCATTAGAAACTGTTTGAATACCGCATCGTGTAAATTGAGTTTGCTGTTTTTTTTCACAATCGATCACTTTTCAACCATGCCTGAATGGACTTTATCATATGAGGCCGTGGGTTAAAATGTTGCCGCGAGCCAGAACCTTGGTGTTTTCAGCAAGAAATTGATGAGGATAGAATACAGCGGAGAATACGGGGAAGTCGTGGTTATACGTCAACCCCGCAGCGAACCACGGGGTTGTCTATCGAAGGTATCAATGCCCAGCGAAATCGAGCAGGCAGTAGCAATTGATACCCAGATTATTCAGGCGCGTTTCGCCCCCGAGGTCCGGCAGGTTGATGATGAATGCCGCGTCTGTCACTTCACCACCCAAACGGCGGATCAGCGTAGCGGTGGCTTCGATCGTGCCACCTGTGGCCAGCAAATCGTCAACGACCAGTACTTTGTCGCCAGCAACGATGGCATCGGTGTGAATTTCCAGCTTGTCGGTGCCGTATTCCAGCTCATAGCTTTCGCTCAGCGTCGCACGCGGCAATTTGCCCGGTTTGCGTACCGGCACAAAGCCAACGCCCAGCGCCAACGCCACCGGTGCGCCGAACAGGAAACCACGCGCTTCAGTACCCACCACCTTGGTGACGCCCGTATCGCGGTAACGTTCAACCAGCAGTTCAATGCTGGAAGCATACGCCAGCGGGTTTTCCAACAGGCTGGTCACATCACGGAACAGAATACCCGGCTTTGGATAGTCGGGAATGGTTTTGATACTGTCTCTAATATACTGAAGCTGTTGCGCAGTCGCGGTCATAGTTATTGCCTGATAAAACTACCTGATAACTTCCACACAGGCCTTCAACTACCACGCCTTGAACAAAAATACGGCGGGAGGAAACCTGCGCACGAAAACGCCCAAATCTATGCAAAATGGCGGATAAATGCAACTGACGCCGCACGATCAGCGCTGTTTTTGTTGCGGCAGGTCAATAACTGGCAGCCGGAGCATAAAGGTCAGCAAAATAACCAGGATAGCCAGCAGTACGCCTCGCACCCACCAAAGGTTCACCAACCAGAGGGAAGCGGCAAACATCACTACAATAACCAGCACCGCTTTCCACTTGGCTCCGGGCGGTAACGCCTTATGCTGTTGCCAATGGCGCAAATAAGAACCGAACCAGGAGCGATACAGCAACCAATGATGAAACCGCGGTGAAGAACGTGCAAAGCACCAGGCAGCCAACAACAGAAATGGGGTCGTTGGCAGTAGTGGCAACACCACACCCAACGTTGCCAGCACCACGGCTAACCAACCCAGTATAATCAACAACCAACGAGTCATGCCTGCCCTTACCTATCGTGATGGCCCGTTTACTGTAGCATCCTTGGCCATAATGCTGCCAGTTGGCGGCTTTATCCATCCGAAGCTTGTCTCATCTCTCTTTCACGGGCAAGCTTAGGCACCTACTGCCTTATCGAAGGATCTCACGTGACTACGCACCGCTTATTACAGGCGCTTGAACAACAGATCGCCGCCCTGGCCAGCGAAATCCAACCGCGAGGTGATACCCCGATCTCGCAGGCGCGGTTTGACGTTGCCCTGTTCTCCAACCACGGCACGCGGTTACGAGATTATCTGGCCGAGATACAAAAGAACTTTGCCCAGCTACAAACGGCGGTAAAAGACAGCCGTACCGCTCACGTCGCCTTTCTGGCGGAAAAGCTGGTGGCACAGCTCACCGCGTTACAGCGCGAAATGGCGACCCAGACGATACGGCGTAAAAATCAGCCGAAGGAAGTGGCGGTGGTCGATTTGTACCACAAGCTCGCCGAACATCAGGATTATGAACGCCGCCTGATCGCCATGATCCAGGACCGCGAAAGTCTTTTAGGGCAACAAACCACCTTCGCCGCGCAGAAGAAATTACAACAGGAACTGGCCGCATTCGAAGGCAGATTAGTGCGTTGTCGGCAAGCGTTGGCACGCATAGAGCGCAGTATCGAGCGAAAAGAAAACGGTTTTTGAATATTTGTCACATTATTTTAATGATTATTCCCCTCCCCGCGCCAGGTTCACTATACTCAGCCAAAGCACAATCTCGTCTCTCCTGCGTTTAAAACACGGGAAGATCCCTTTACTCACACAAACGTTGGACTTATGTCGCTAGAGAATGCCTCCCCAGAATTACAACTGGCGGTAGACTTGATTTACCTGCTGGAATGCAACGAGATCGATCCGGCAACGGCGCTGGCCGCGCTGGACATTGTCAGAAAAGACTATCAGGAAAAGATGCAGCGTGCGGGCATCACCTCACCGTATTTGCCCACGGGCCAATGATCATGGCCCGCTAGCGTTATCATCTGGTTCCTACACCGCAGGTTGCTCACCGATGCCTGGAACCTGCGCCCGTTTGACCTCCTGCACTTCGTTACCCTGCTGGTTATGCAGATACACTTCCAACTGGTTAAAGGCGATATTAATATCGTTCTCACGGCATAGGCGGTCAATCGCCCGGTTCAACTCATCCACGGTATAGCTGCGATCGCGCAGCTCACGCACGTACAACCGCAGTTCATGATCCAGCGTGCTGGCGCCAAAGTTGAGGAAAAAGACCATCGGCTCAGGATCCGTCATCACGCGCGGGTTTTCATGCGCCGCTTGCAACAGCACCGCCTTGACCTTGTCCAGATCAGAGCCATAGGCCACCCCCACTTTAATCAACACACGGGTAATGGTGTCTGACAGTGACCAGTTAATCAGCCGCTCGGTGACAAACGCTTTGTTAGGAATGATCACTTCTTTACGGTCAAAGTCCGTAATGGTGGTCGCGCGAATACGGATCTTGCTGACCGTCCCGGAGTACGTGCCGATGGTAATGGTATCGCCGATCCGCACCGGGCGTTCAAACAGGATAATCAGGCCGGAAACGAAGTTGGCAAAGATTTCCTGTAAACCGAACCCCAAGCCTACCGACAGCGCCGCCACCAGCCACTGGAGTTTGTCCCAAGAGACGCCTAGCGATCCTAATGCGGTGATGGTGCCCACCGCCGTGATCAGATAGGTCAGAATGGTGGTGATGGCGTAAGACGCCCCCTGTCGCAGCTGCAGGCGAGATAACACCAGTACTTCCAGCAAACCGGGCAGGTTACGCGTCATGACGTAAGCAACGATCACCGCCAAGACGGCCACCATCATGTTACCCAGCGTCACCGCCTGGGGGATCACACTGCCCGCCACACTGCTGGAGTAATGCCATAGGGTAACGCTGTCGAGGTAGGAGATCACCGTTACCAGATCCGACCATATCGCATAAAACGCACTGGCGAAGATCAGGAACAACACCATAGTAGTCAAACGCAGCGACTGCTGGTTGATTTGATCCAGCGCCAGAGGGGGCTCCTCTACCGGCTCGTTGCCTTCGGCTCCCTCTTTCTCTTTAGCCAGGCTTTGGCGGCGCGCCAGGGCACGGCGGTAGGCCAACCGACGAGCTGCGACGCTCAGGCCACGGATCGCCGCCAGATAAACGATATTCCACAGGAAATACAGGTACAGGCTATCGATCCAACGGCCAGCCAAACGTAACGTGGTATAGAAGTAACCGGCAAACATCAGCCCTAGCAGGATAACCGGCGTGGCAGCCAGAGCGGTGACCATCAGCAACCGTACTTTATGGGAGTCTTTTTCACGCCAATGGTCGCGGCAGATGGGGAATACCAGCACCGCTAATAGCGCTAACGTCAGGATCACCACCACCTGGCCAATAACATCCTCAACCAATCGCAGCGGCGCTTTTTCACCCAGAACCGACCAGAAGATCAGTGGTAACAGGGCAAGACCCAACCTGAAGGTCTGTCGACGATAGTGCGCACAGCGATCGGCCGGGATAGTAAAATGCCTCTGTGAAATACCTTCGGGGGCCAGCATGCGGAAAGTGAAGCCAAATACCAGCCAGAACAGCGCCAACTGTTGTGACAAGGCCCAGATAAAATCGCTGATGCTGAAATCGGCCCGATAGAACCAGAACCCGGCACCGAGCAGCAGTAAAGAACCCGGTAACACCTTTAATAAGGTGAGCAGAATGGCTTTCGGCGTATGCAGTTGGCTATCACGCTTTAGCTGGCCGACATCATTGGCCAGCTTTTGCAGATGCCTGTCAATCAGGCGGTAGCGCCAGCGCAGTAGGCCAATCACTACCAGCAATGGGATCAGGAACACCAGGGCATGTAGTCCGCCCAACAGCAACTGTCCGGGTTCGAATTTAAAATCCAGCCCGGCCAGTTGTTCTTTCACCGCGCCAGGCAGCCCCTTGAGCCAAGCGAAATCGATAGGCTTGTTACTGTTAACCCAGAAAATCTGCTGGGTCAGCGTGTCCTGTACCGAGCTGTAGACGCTGGTCAGTTGCTGTTGATTAATCTGCAGATTGATAGCCAACGACAGTTGGTTATTGAGCTGCTTATTCAGTTGATCGAGCAGCTCACGGCGCATGTCGACAATTTCACTCAAGGCATCAAGCACGTCACCGTTGGCCTTTTCCTTGCTGTCCGCCACCAGTTTATTGATGAAGTCATCGCCCTTGAACAACTCATCGCGCTGCTGGTTGATCTCAAACTGCTCCAGCCGCAAATCCGCGATCTGAGTGCTCATATCCGCCACCAGCGTGCCCGGCGGCAGGTTTTGCTGCTGCTGATAAAGAATGCGTGATAGCACCAGGCTGCCCTTCAGCACCTGGATCTGCTCTTTCAGGTTTTGTTCCGATTGCAGGCCGCGATCGAGCCAGTTTTTTACCTGAATATTTTGCTGGAACAGGGTATTGCTCTCTTGCGTGGCGGTGATCAGCCGCTGGCTGATTTGCCGGTTGATGTTCAGCTCTTTACTCACCAGCTTGTCGCTCTGGATATCGCTGGCATCCTCCGGATTCTGCGCCTCTTTCGCCGTCTTTTCCGACAGTGTCAGCCGTTTGCTGTTTACCACATCCTGCAATACCTGCACCCGGTGGTCCAGGGCGTCGATGTTCATGGTGGTATAATCACGCTGCTTCTGGAGTAGATCTTGTAGCGTGGTATTGGCTTCCAGGCTTCTGCGTTGCAGGTCTATCTCGGCATTCAGCAACACCTGCTCCGTATTGAGCATGACCTGCTGGGTGTTGCGTAATACCTCTTGCCCCGGCGCACGATTGCTAAGGAGGTTACGGATTTCCTGTAAGCGCTGGGAAGCGGTGTACATACTGCTCTGCACACGTTCGGGCTGGGTCTGTAATGAGATGAGCTGGCTGTTGTAGGTCGAGAGGCTTTCCTGGGTGTCCTGCAGGTCGTCCAACGTTTGGTATAGGCGGTTTTCCAACTGGCGCAGGGAAAGCGGCAGCAATTCGGCTCGCGTTACCGCTTCATCAGCAGGGTTCTTCAGCGACTCCAGATCTCGCGTGACCTGCTGTAATTTGGCCGGTGCCTGCTGAACCTGCTGTTTAAGCTGATTGAACTCTTGCCTGGTGCGATCGAGGCGATCAAGCAACTCCATCGTGCGGGTTAAATCCTGCAAGGATTGTTTTTCGACCGGCGTCAGATTTTTTTGCTTGTTCAGCGTTTCTATCTGGCTCTGAATATCGCTACGCGCGGGGAGATCGCCGCTCTGCGCAGCGAACGAGCCCAAAGGCAGAACCAGCGCCGCCGCCAACAAAAACCATAGCGTAATAATGCGGAATTGGCCCGCAGCGTAAGACAAGGAAACAGTTTGAACTACGGGGAGAATACGCCTGCGACTCATGATTTAACGTCGGTTTAACAATGAAGCGCCAAGGTTATCACGATCGCAGGTCAGCAATGAATAAGAAAAGCGTTGCAGTTGATGAACCGCAAATCCCCGTCGTCTTTCAAGCTACAGCGTTGTTACCTGCGAGCGTTAACCCCAGTCACTTACAATATTAGAAAGTCAGCACTTTTTCTGCCGCCAGCGTCCACTGGGCCAACTCCACCAGCGTGCCAATTTCTACGCCATCGGCCAGCTTCAGTTGGCTGACGCCACGAGCATCGGCACAGGTTTTGCACAGTTTGACCGGCACCTGCTGCGCCGTCAGAATCTCCAGCATCTGCTGCAAATGATAGCCTTCACGCGGCTGCTGCCCGGCAATGCCCGCCACGACCGCATCGGACATCAGAAACAGCTTCAACTGCAGCTCGGGCTGCTGTTCTTTCAGGGTGATGGCCAGACGTAGCGCATTGAACAACGATTCGTGGCCATAAGCCGCACCGTTGGCAATCAGTAACAGAGATGACATTGGGATTCTCCTTATCGAGGTCTAGCGGGCTGGCGCGTTCACACGCAAAGAAGGGCTAAGCTGCGCCATTTCGAGGAAGCTGTCGACCAAGATACTCGCCTCGGCTTTGAGATCAAAGCTTTCCGGCATAAACAGCCAGTTCTCCATCAGGCCGGTGATGTAAGCACGCAGGATGATTGCGGCCCGGCGAGTATGCAGATCGGTAGGGAGTTGCCCCTGCTCCATACTATTGCGTAAAACACGTTCGATACGCTCATAGCCTTCAAGATAAAGCACCTTGCGAGCGTCATGCAACGGCATCATTTCGCCGATAAATTCGCATTTATGGAACACGATCTCCATCAATGCCCGGCGTCGACAGTCATCGACCGTAGCGGTCAGAATATAAATCAGAATTTCTCTTAAAATACGCAGTGGATTATCAGGATACTTTGCCTGATACTCTAACTCCAGATCGCCTATTTTCGACTCTGAGAGCTCCCAAACTTCATTAAACAGGTCTACCTTATTTTTGAAGTGCCAGTAAATTGCACCACGCGTAACCCCGGCAGCGGTTGCGATATCAGTCAAAGATGTTGCCGAAACGCCACGCTCGGAGAATTCCCTCACTGCGGCGTCGAGGATCTGTTGTCGTGTTTCTTGCGCCTGCTGTTTGGTTTTTCGTGCCATGATGTTGTTTTTTAGGGGCGGTGTGATTTACATACATTCGCGAATGTATGTACCATAGCACGCAGATAAAATTAACGCAGCAATGGGTTTTAAAGCTTGTGATCCATTGATCAATTTGAAATCGGACACTTGAGGTTTTTCTATGAACAAAAACAGAGGGTTAACGCCTCTGGCGGCAGTTCTGATGCTTTCAGGCAGCTTAGTGCTTACAGGATGTAATGATAAAGAAACCCAGCAACAGGCCCAACACCAGGCTCCTGCCGTGGGTGTGGTGACGTTGAAGGCTGAACCTCTCAACATTACTACCGATCTTCCTGGTCGTACCGCAGCATATCGCATCGCCGAAGTTCGCCCTCAGGTCAGTGGCATCATCCTGAAACGCAACTTTACTGAAGGCAGCGATATCAAGGCGGGTGTTTCACTGTATCAAATCGATCCAGCGACCTACCAAGCAGCCTATGACAGTGCCAAAGGCGATCTGGCCAAAGCCCAGGCCGCGGCAGAAATCGCGCGTCTGACGGTCAACCGTTACAAGCCTTTACTGGGTACTAGCTACATCAGTAAGCAAGACTTCGATAACGCCAACTCCACCCTGCTGCAGGCTAACGCGTCCGTGGTCGCTGCCAAGGCCGCAGTGGAAACCGCACGCATCAACCTGGCTTACACCAAAGTGACTTCGCCAATCTCTGGTCGTATTGGCCTTTCATCGGTAACCGAAGGGGCGCTGGTGACTTCCGGTCAGGCCAATGCACTGGCTACCGTGCAGCAACTGGATCCGATGTATGTCGACGTGACCCAGTCAAGCAACGATTATCTGCGCCTGAAACAGGAATTGGCTAACGGCACCCTGAAACAGGAAAACGGCAAAGCCAAAGTGAAGCTGCTGCTGGAAAACGGCCAGGAATATGCGCAAGAAGGCTCGTTGGAATTCTCCGACGTGACCGTTGATGAAACCACCGGTTCCATCACTATTCGTGCCATTTTCCCTAACCCGAACGATGCCTTGCTGCCAGGTATGTTCGTGCGCGCCCGTCTGGACGAAGGCGTGCGTACCGATGCCTTGCTGGTTCCGCAACAGGGCGTCACCCGTAACCCGCGTGGCGAAGCTACCGCGATGGTTGTAGGTGCGGACGATAAAGTGGAAGTGCGTACGCTGACCGCCGCGCAGGCAATTGGTGACAAATGGTTGGTGACGGCTGGTTTGAAACCGGGCGATCGCGTCATTGTTTCCGGCCTGCAGAAAATCAGACCTGGCGTTCAGGTGAAAGCGCAAGAAGCTGATAGCAAGCCACAGACTGCGTCTGAACCCGAGAAGAAGTCATAAAAAGGAGCCGGTAATACATGGCTAAGTTCTTTATAGATCGCCCCATATTTGCATGGGTAATCGCCATCATCATCATGTTGGCGGGCATCTTGTCGATCATGAAGCTGCCTATTGCGCAATATCCGACCATTGCGCCACCAGCAGTCACGATCTCCGCCAACTACCCGGGCGCTGACGCCAAAACGGTGCAGGATACCGTGACGCAGGTTATCGAACAGAATATGAACGGTATCGATAACCTGCTGTACATGTCCTCCAACAGTGACTCGTCCGGTAACGTCCAGATTACGTTGACCTTCAACTCTGGTACCGATCCTGATATCGCTCAGGTGCAGGTACAGAACAAGCTGCAGCTGGCAATGCCGCTGCTGCCGCAAGAAGTGCAGCAACAGGGCGTCAGCGTTGAGAAATCAAGCAGCAGCTTCCTGATGGTCGCGGGCTTTATTTCCGAAGACGGTAGCATGACGCAAGAGGATATCGCGGACTATGTAGGTTCCAACATCAAGGATCCTATCAGCCGTACCTCTGGTGTGGGTGACGTTCAACTGTTCGGTTCCCAGTACGCAATGCGTATCTGGCTTGATCCCAACAAACTGAACAACTTCCAACTGACCCCGGGCGATGTTATCGCTGCGATCAAGGTTCAGAACAACCAGGTAGCTGCAGGCCAGCTCGGTGGTACTCCACCGGTGAAAGGCCAACAGCTGAACGCCTCGATCATCGCGCAAACCCGCCTGACCTCGCCGGAGGAATTCAGCAAGATCCAGCTGAAAGTCAATCCGGACGGCTCGCAGGTACGCCTGAGTGATGTGGCCAAGGTTGAACTGGGCGGTGAGAGCTACAACGTCATTGCCCGTTATAACGGTAAGCCTGCTGCCGGTATCGGTATCAAGCTGGCAACCGGTGCCAACGCCCTGAACACAGCGTCAGAAGTCAAGGCAGAACTGGCCAAACTGGAACCGTTCTTCCCTGCAAGTCTGAAAGTTGTTTACCCTTATGACACCACACCGTTCGTTAAGATTTCCATTAACGAAGTGGTAAAAACCCTGATTGAAGCGATCATCCTGGTATTCCTGGTGATGTATCTGTTCTTGCAGAACTTCCGCGCTACGCTGATCCCGACGATCGCCGTGCCGGTAGTATTGCTGGGGACGTTCGCCATCCTGGCTGCGTTTGGCTTCTCGATAAATACCCTGACGATGTTCGGCATGGTACTGGCGATAGGCCTGCTGGTGGATGACGCCATCGTGGTGGTAGAAAACGTCGAGCGTGTCATGGCTGAAGAAGGCCTGCCGCCAAAAGAAGCCACCAAGAAATCGATGGAACAGATCCAGGGCGCGTTGGTGGGTATCGCCATGGTGCTGTCAGCGGTATTTATCCCGATGGCCTTCTTCGGTGGGTCAACCGGGGCAATCTATCGCCAGTTCTCGATTACCATCGTTTCCGCCATGGTGCTGTCGGTATTGGTCGCGTTGATCCTGACGCCTGCGCTGTGTGCCACCATGCTCAAACCGATCCCGAAAGGCGATCACGGCATCAAGACTGGCTTCTTCGGCTGGTTCAACCGCCTGTTTGAAAAGAGCACCCATCACTATACCGATAGCGTAGCGAACATTCTGCGTAGCACTGGGCGTTATCTGGTGATCTACCTGCTGATCGTGGTCGGCATGGCGTTTCTGTTCCTGCGCCTACCTTCCTCGTTCCTGCCGGACGAAGACCAGGGCATCCTGCTGACCATGGTACAAATGCCAGCGGGTGCCACTCAGGAACGTACCCAGAAAGTTCTGGACGAAGTTAACCGCTACTACCACGAGAAAGAAGGCAATAACATTAACTCGGTGTTCACCGTTAACGGCTTCGGCTTCAGCGGCCAGGGTCAGAACACCGGTTTGGCGTTTGTCAGCCTGAAAGACTGGTCTGAACGTAAAGGTGAAGAGAACAAGGTGCCGGCTATTGCAGCCCGTGCAATGGGAGCTTTCTCGCAGATTAAAGACGGTTTGGTATTTGCCTTTAACCTGCCAGCGATTGTGGAACTGGGGACGGCGACCGGCTTCGACTTCCAGTTGATCGATCAGGCTAACCTGGGTCACGAAAAACTGACAGCAGCACGTAACCAGCTGTTGGGCATGGCGGCAGAACATCCAGACATGCTGGTCGGAATGCGTCCAAACGGTCTGGAAGACACGCCTCAGTTCAAACTGATCATCGATCAGGAAAAAGCACAGACACTGGGCGTTTCCCTGAGCGATATTAATACCACTCTCGGCACCGCACTGGGCGGCTCGTATGTGAACGACTTTATCGACCGCGGTCGTGTGAAGAAAGTGTACGTGCAGGCTGAAGCTCCGTTCCGTATGTTGCCGGATGATATTAATAACTGGTATGTGCGTGGTAGCACCGGACAGATGGTTCCGTTCTCCGCCTTCGCCACGGCGAAATGGGAATACGGTTCACCGCGTCTGGAACGTTACAACGGTCTGCCATCAATGGAAATCCTCGGCCAGGCTGCACCGGGTAAGAGTACCGGTGAAGCGATGGACATGATGGAACAGCTGGCGGCGAAACTGCCAAACGGCGTCGGCTATGACTGGACCGGTATGTCCTATCAGGAACGTCTATCCGGTAACCAGGCACCGTCACTGTACGCCATCTCTCTGATTGTGGTGTTCCTGTGTCTGGCTGCTCTGTATGAGAGCTGGTCGATTCCGTTCTCCGTTATGTTGGTTGTGCCTCTGGGCGTCATCGGTGCCCTGTTGGCCGCGACCATGCGCGGGCTGGAAAATGACGTTTACTTCCAGGTAGGCCTGTTGACAACTATTGGGTTGTCGGCGAAGAACGCGATATTGATCGTGGAGTTCGCCAAGGACCTGATGGATAAAGAAGGTAAAGGGCTGGTCGAATCAACCTTGGAAGCGGTGCGTATGCGTCTGCGTCCAATCCTGATGACGTCACTGGCCTTTATCCTCGGGGTTATGCCGCTGGTTATCAGCAGCGGCGCAGGCTCCGGCGCTCAGAACGCAGTAGGTACCGGCGTAATGGGCGGGATGGTGACGGCTACCGTCTTGGCTATCTTCTTTGTACCGGTGTTCTTCGTGGTGGTTCGCCGCCGCTTCAGCAAAAAGACTGAAGATCTGGAACACGCTCATCCGGTTAAGCATCACTGATGCTTTCCTGCTGAAAACCAAGGCCGCGCAAGCGGCCTTTTTTATGTCTGCTATTTAGCCAATAAGCCCAACGCTGATTAACGCTATTTTGGGGGTTGATCCCGACCCCAGAGAGGTGCATAATTATTGTTATAGTATAACATAACACCTGAGGCCATCATGAAAACAGGCATCCATCCAGACTACCGCACCGTGGTATTTCACGATCTCAGCGCCGATACCTTCTTCAAGGTGGGGTCGACCATCAAAACCGATCGCACTATCGAGCTTGAGGGTAAAAGCTGGCCCTACGTCACCATAGATGTCTCTTCCGCTTCGCATCCGTACTACACCGGCAAGCAGAAAGAGTTCTCAAAAGAAGGCAGCACCGCGCGCTTCCAGCAGCGGTTTGGCCATTTGGTTAACAGCAGAAAATAATCGGGGTTGATGATGCAAGTATTGAGTTCACTGCGTTCGGCGAAGGGTCGCCATCCGGATTGCAAAGTTGTGCGCCGTCATGGTCGCGTCTTTGTGATTTGTAAGTCCAACCCGCGTTATAAAGCGGTACAGGGACGTAAGAAGAAGCGTTAAGCCAAAGTGTCATTGGTAGCCAAAGCCCCGTTGCTGCTCAACGGGGCTTTTTTATTGGCAAATGCCACTGCAAAGGGAAAACCCCACCGCACACGGTGGGGATTAAACTTACTTCATGCTGCCAACAATGGCCTCGACGTTGTGTTTGAATGCCTGCACATAGCTGGCTGCCGGACCTTGTGGTTTGGATAGTGCTTCAGGATACAACTCACCTCCCGCTTTCGCCCCTGTTGCCGCCGCGATCTGCTTCACCAAGCGCGGATCCGTTTGGTTCTCAATAAAGTAGGCATTGACCTTTTCCTGCCTGATCTGCTTGATCAGCCCGGCCACATCGCTGGCACTGGCTTCAGCCTCGGTAGAAAAGCCGACTGGGGCAAGGAAGGTGACGCCGTACTCTTGGCCAAAATAACCGAAAGCATCATGGCTGGTCAGCACCTTGCGTTTTTGCTGTGGCACCACCGCGAACTGGGCTTTGGCCCAACCATCGAGCTGCCGAAGTTGTTGAATATATTCAACACCACGTTGGCGGAAATAGGCGGCGTCTTCAGGATCCGCAGCAATCAGCGCATTCATCACGTTGGTCGCATACTGCACGCCATTGTTCATACTGTTCCAGGCGTGTGGATCGGTGACCTGTTTACCCTCTTCTTCCATGCTGCGCGACGCGATCCCTCTGGATGCGGTGATCACCGGCCCCTGATAACCTGAAGCCTTCACCAACCGATCGATCCAACCTTCAAGCCCCAATCCGCTGACAAACACCACATCGGCCTGCGCCAACTGCTTGCTGTCTTGCGGCGATGGCTCAAAACTGTGCGGATCGCCATCCGGGCCAACCAGCGTGCTGACCTTCACATGTTCACCTCCCACCTGTTTGACGATATCGCCAAGAATAGAAAAACTGGCCACGGCCTCAACGGTTTTCGCCTGCGCTAAGGGGCTGGCGAGCAGAGCAGCTGCCACCAGCGTTATGGGTAAAGATTTCATGTTTTCTCCTTGCAGATAGCACTTCTCAATGACGCGCACGGCGCAACATCCCGCCACGCGTCCCAAACAAAATCGACATTAAAAACATCACGCTGGCGCTGAGGACAATTGCCGGGCCTGCGGGTAATGAGGCGTAGTAGGACCATTCCAGACCAACCAGGCTGGCGAGCAGCCCAATTCCGATAGCCACGGCTAATGTCTGCGGCAAATCTCGTGCCCAGAACCGGGCGCAGGTCGCCGGTAGCATCATCAGCCCCACCGACATCAGGGTGCCAAGGATTTGAAAACCGGCCACCAGATTAATCACCACCAAGGCGAGAAAAAGCCCGTGGATCCACGCCAGTAAACCTGGCGAACTTACGCGTAAAAAAGTGCTGTCAAAGGATTCAATCACCAGAGCCCGATACAGCATGGCCAGCATCATCAGCGAAATACTGGTGATAATGCCGACCATAACCAGCGCCTGCGCATCCACCGCCAGGATCGAGCCAAACAATACGTGCAGCAGATCAACGCTAGATCCGCGTAAAGAGACCAGCGTGACGCCCAACGCCAGCGACCCCAGATAAAAACCTGCAAAGCTGGCATCCTCTTTTAACGGGGTTTTGCGGCTCACCAGCCCGGACAGCATGGCCACAGCCAACCCGGCAATAAATCCCCCTACGCCCATGGCTACCAGCGACATGCCGGAAATCAGATAGCCGATTGCTGCACCGGGTAATACCGCATGAGAAAGCGCATCGCCCACCAGGCTCATCCGGCGCAGCAATAAAAACACTCCTAGTGGTGCGGCACCCAGCGATATTGCCAGGCAGGCTACCAATGCCCGGCGCATAAACCCGAAAGAGACAAAAGGATCGAGCAGCAGATGGAGTAGCGTCATTACGCGGCCCCCCTCTGATTAGCCGCCGTCGAATAATGCGCCAACACTAGTTCGGCGTTATCCCAATGGCAGCGTTCGGGGGTGAGCAACAGCGCTTCGGGGAAATGATTGGCTACGGTAGACATATCGTGCAATACGGCAATCACCGTTCTTCCCTCCCGGTGTAACTGCGCAATCACCCGCAACAGCAGCTGAGTGGTTGCCGTATCGATGCCGGTGAAGGGCTCATCCAGTAAAATCAGTGGCGCTTGCTGGACCAACAAACGGGCAAATAGGACGCGTTGCAGCTGCCCACCAGATAGCTCCCCCACCGCCTCACGGGCCATTGAACTCATGCCGACGGTGTCTAAGGCACCGGCAATATGCTGCCTGGAGCATTTATTCATACCGCCAAACAGGCCGCTTTGCGGCCAGCAGCCCATGGCGACCAGATCCTGAACCAGAATAGGAAATTGACGATCCAGCTCCGCCAGTTGTGGCAAATAAGCCATTGCCGGAGCCTTCCCGCCCGCAAAATTTAGCTTGCCACCCAACAGCGGGTGCAACCCGGCCAACGACTTCAATAACGTAGATTTACCGGCGCCGTTAACGCCGATCACCGCCGTTAATGAACCGGCGATAAAATGACCGCATAACGGTGGAAACAGAGGAGTGTGGTCATAACCCACGATGGCATTTTGCAGCGTCATCATGGCAGTGCCACCGCCCACGCAATGGCTAGCCATAGCAGGATCAGCAACAGAGTAACGGCACCGCAGCGCAAAACCGCGGCTGAAGTAAACAGGGTTACGGGAAGGAAAGGCAGCATGATTATCGCCAAAAAGATCACCAAAATGTAATAATATAACATCACACAAGCTGGAAATTCTCAAGTCAATCAAGTGCGAATAATGCAACGGAACGTAACATTTCCAGGCTATCGAACCGATGATGCTGGATGGGCAGCAGAACTATCGAACGGTAAAAATCTCAAAGCTGGGTAAAAAAGCGTTATTCAGTGAAAAGTTTGCCCATCAAGGCTGGAAAAGGAGTAAGATAGAGGCATAGAATATGATACAACCAGATATCCAAATGCTAGTGACGCTAAGCCGTTGTCCCGAAGTAGACACACTTTCTGTGAAACAATTAAGAAAAGTGGTCGGTAATCAATTATCTGACTTGGTACCGGCGCTCACCAGTGGGCTAAGCTTTTACTCCGAGAATGCACGCTATGTGGAAGGCTCATTAGAAATCATTGAGATTAACTGCATCAGTAATAGCGAGTATTCAATGAGTTACCGCTATCAGTGGTCGATTTTTAACGGATGCCTGGATATCAGTGGTGACGAATACATAAATGATTCTGTCACTTTTACCCTGACGGAAAAGGGTTTGGTGTTTGAGGTTATCGACAACTCACGGCCATCAACCGCTGACGAATTGTAAGTTTCGGTAATAGTAACAAGCTAGATGGCAAAAAATGATTTATATTTAATATGCTGAAAGTTTATTAAGCCTGAGCTAAGCTTTACAGCATATGATGTTAAGTCAATGTACTCACAGAGTGTTATCAACACCGAAATTAAGACTGACGGGGGATGATATGGATGAGTATTCGCCTAAAAGGCACGATATTGCTCAACTCAAATTCTTATGTGAAAATTTGTACGACGAAGGCATCGCCACCTTGGGTGACAGTCATCACGGCTGGGTAAACGATCCAACGTCTGCCGTCAATCTGCAGCTTAATGAGCTGATCGAACATATTGCTTCGTTTGTAATGAGTTTTAAAATTAAATACATGGACGAAGGTGATTTATCGGAACTGGTCGAAGAGTACCTCGACGATACCTACACGCTGTTTAGCAGTTACGGTATTAATGACTCCGATTTGCGTCGCTGGCAAAAAACCAAGGCACGCACATTCAGATTGTTCTCAGGAGAGGGCGTCTGTACGACGATGAAAACTTAGGGGATAATTATCCTCAAATAATTTTATGGTTAATAAGACTAAAGGTTATCATGACAAAAATTGACTATCTGATGCGTTTGCGTAAATGCACCACGATTGAAACCCTTGAGCGCGTGATCGAGAAAAATAAGTACGAACTCTCTGACGATGAACTAGAGCTGTTCTACTCTGCCGCCGATCATCGCCTGGCCGAACTGACCATGAACAAGCTGTACGATAAAATTCCGGTCGCCGTTTGGAAATTTGTAAGATAATCAAAGTAGCCTTGCGTTGAGCCGATAATATTATCGGCTTCAATGGTCGGTCAGATTAAGTATTATCTTAAAAATGCAAGTTTACTTGCCTCTGAGTTGGAAATCGTGCAGTAGCAACTGGAAACAGTTTTCAATTAAAGGCGAGTGATTTTGTTTTGCGCTGCGCATAAGTGCCACAGTGCGGCTCAGTAATGGCTGTTGTAATTGAACAACGGTTAATTCTTCATCGTTTAAATGCGTCGTATAAAGCTGCGGCAAAATAGCCACCGCTAATTGTGACCGCACCAAACCATACAGCGTTTCCAGAAAATCGACCTGATAACGCGCCGTTAAGTTCAGACGATGGCTTTCCGCCAATGCCGACACCAATCGACTGCTATTCCCTTTCGAAAATACTGCAATATCCCTGTTAGCCAATTGCCGCCAGGGCAGATGATGTGGATCCGCCAAAGGATCGTCCCGATGCATCACCGCCACAAACGGATCTTCCTGCAACGGATAAATCTCAAGCCGATCTGGCACCGAGCTGTCCAAAGCCCCAATGCCGAAATCTATCTGCCCATTTTCCAACTGTAGTAGCAGGGAATCATTGGTTTGATCGTGGAATTCTACGCGTAAACGCGGGAAATGTTGCGCCAGCAATCGCGGTACCGCAGGAAACAGCAGGTTGCTCACCGAAGGCACCAGACCGATACGTAACGTGCCATCCCCTCCGGCCAACATGACGCGCTGCATATCATCAAAGGTAGCGTGAGCCACATTCAGCAGCCGCTGCGCATGCGGCAGGATCGCCGTGCCTAGTTCCGTCAGGGTCACCGCAGAGGCCGTTCGATTGACTAACTTCCCGCCAAGCACGGTTTCGACTTGCCGCAGCGCACTGCTTAACGCGGGTTGGCTGATCGCCAGACGGCTGGCGGTATCGGTGAAATGTCGTAGCTGCGCCAGGGTCACAAAGTACTGAATTTGCTTGAGGGATAGCGCGGGTAACCGTCGCCATGGCTCGGACATAGCCTAACCTGCCAGGAAAAGAGGTAAACGTTTGCCACAGCATAAACGTTTCTTATCGCACAATAAATTAAATCATCTGTGCAAAGCTTACGCTCCCACCTACAGTAACCCCTTACTCTTATTCCGGGGATTATCATGACCACCTTTTCTGTCAGTAACGGTGAACGCCAACGTGCCGTACAGGCCGCGCTGGGCAATACGCCGTTTGATCTCTTGCTGACCAATGCCAACCTGATCGACATGGTCACGGGCGAAATCCGCCTGGTTGATATTGGCATTGTCGGCCCGCTGATCGCCAGCGTTCACCCCTGTGGCGCCTTGCCAACGGCACATCGGACACAAGACCTGGCGGGAGCCTACCTCAGCCCAGGTCTGATCGATACCCATGTGCACGTTGAGAGCTCCCATCTGCTGCCAGAACGCTATGCCGAGATCGTCGTCGCACAGGGCACCACCACCATTTTCTGGGATCCTCATGAACTAGCGAACGTGCTTGGCGTTGCGGGAGTGCGCTACGCGGTAGATGCCAGCCGCAATCTGCCTCTACGGGTGATCTGCGCTGCACCTTCCAGCGTGCCTTCGACCCCTGGGCTGGAAATGTCCGGTGCCGACTTTGGCGGTAATGAGATGGATACCATGCTAGCCTGGCCCGAAGTAGGCGGTGTGGCGGAAGTGATGGATATGCACGGCGTGCTGCACGGCAGCGAACGGATGCAGGAGATCCTCAACGCCGGGCTTAACAGCGGAAAATTGATTGAAGGCCATGCGCGCGGTTTGAGCGGCCCGCAGCTGCAAGCCTATCTTGCTGCAGGCGTAACCTCCGATCATGAGCTGACCTCTGCTGCCGATGCTCTGGAGAAACTACGCTCTGGGCTGACGCTGGAGATCCGGGGCTCTCATCCTTATCTGTTGCCTGAAATTGTTGCGGCATTAAAATCTCTGCCGCACTTCTCCTCCCAAATCACCCTCTGCACTGATGATGTGCCACCCGATATGCTGCTGGAGAAAGGCGGCGTTATCGCCCTGCTCAATCTGCTGATTGAACATGGATTACCGGCCACCGATGCACTACGGATGGCTACGCTCAATGCCGCCATACGCTTGCAACGTAACGATCTGGGCCTGATTGCCGCAGGAAGGATCGCCGATCTGGTCGTCTTTGATTCCCTGGAACACCTCCAGGCCCGGCGGGTTTACGTTGCTGGCCAGTGTCTGGCAGAGCAGGGAAAAATGCTGACTCCAGTACAAGCCACGCCAGGCGTATCCGCACCACGTGACACACTCCATCTTTCACCATTGGCCGCAGATGATTTCATCATGCGGGTTGCGGCCATCCGTCACGGCCAGGCCACGTTGCGCCATATCAAAGGGGCACGTTTCACCCAATGGAATGAAACTACGGTAGAAGTGCGCGACGGCAAGGTACAGCTCCCGCCGGGGTTCAGTCTGATTTGGGTACAGCATCGCCACGCCCGGCACCCAGCCAAGCCTCAGTTGGCATTGCTGGAAGGTTGGGGAGAATTACGGGGGGCAATTGCCACCAGCTACTCTCATGATTCGCATAACCTGGTGGTGCTGGGCCGCGATCCTCATGACATGGCGCTGGCCGCCAACGCGCTAATTGCCACCGGCGGCGGCATGGCTCTTAGCCAGAACGGTGAGATATTGGCGCAGGTGGACATGCCGATCGCCGGAATGCTTTCCGATCTCCCCGCCGCACAGCTGGCAGAGCAGTTTAAAAACCTGCGCGATCTGAGTGCCAAGGTTGCAGACTGGGAACCCCCCTACCGGGTGTTCAAGGCGATTGAGGGCACCTGCCTGGCATGCAATGCCGGGCCGCACCTGACGGATTTGGGCCTGACCGACGGCACAACGCGCCAGATCGTCGATCCGCTGGTTGCCTGCTGGGAAACCCAGGCATAAACATCATATAGGCAAGGCATCGGCGGCTTGTCGGTGCTTTTTTAGGAGGTGGGGAGTTAGAAATTGGTGGGGACCCTACCAGCTACATCCCGGCACACACGTCACTCGCTACGGCTGCTTCCTTCCGGATCTGACCGAGTTCACCAGTTAGTGTTGCGGGAGAACCAACAGGGCCCCCATTGACGGCTTCTTGAATTGCGAAGCGGTGGGCATTATCGGTGATGGCCAAGCAAATAGCAAGCCAACCGGGAGCAACCGCTGTTTTCTTACCCATCTCGCCCGTCGCACCTGAGTTTAGATTGGTGACCGAGTAGCAATGTTGCTAAATTGTCAGGAGCAAATATTCGCCGCTCAACTCATCACGCAGGAAGAGAGTCATGCAACCAGAAGATGCTACCTTCAGCCAACGCGTATTCCATATCGTGGCCGCCATTCCTCCTGGCAAGGTCACTACCTACGGCGAAGTTGCGCGGCTGGCAGGCTCACCCCGTGCGGCACGTCAGGTTGGCGGCGTATTACGGCGTTTACCAGAGGGCAGCACCCTGCCCTGGCACCGGGTCATTAATCGGCACGGGCAGATCTCACAGCAGGGTGAAGATTTTCAGCGCCAACGACAGGCGTTACTGGCAGAAGGGATTATTTTTGGCCCGCAAAGCACGGTTGATTTTGAACGGTATGGTTGGCACTGGTAAAAAAACAGCCCTTGGCCAAAGGCACAAAGGCTGTCAGATGTAGGCATTGCTGCTTACGGAGCTGGGGTAGGTGCAACCTGAACCGGAACGTTTTGTACCGGTACCAACAGCAGATCGGCCTGAGTCCCGTTACGGTTGATCACTTCCTGAATGGTGTCGGTGATAAACATTAACTGGCCATTCACCGTAATCGCCGCGCTCAGGATGATACGCGCATTAGGCTGAATGTCCGCTGGATTGTACGGTAGCGTAAAGCGGAACGGGCTCTGCAAACCTTCAGTACGCATCGCCTGCTGTGAAATCACTCGTGAAGGGGCATCAGCAAGTGATGCATCGGACAGGGTCACTGTCAGTACCGCATCCGGTGGCAGCGCGATACGCTGGCGAATATTAACTGAGCCCTGCACCACCGGGCCTTGGATCTGCGTTTGCGAAGCCGCAGCGTTAGCCGTCTGCGTTGGCACATCCGCATTCTTGTGGGCACAGCCTGCCAGTGTGATCGTCAATGCGGCTGCTCCCCCTACCATTTGCCAGAGTTTCATGGGTCGGTCTCCTTTATTATTAGTCACATGTTGGTGGCTTAAACCACTACACTGATTAAACCTAGCACAAAATACTAACAACTGCCTATCGGACTAGGCCTAAATAGCCCTAAGGCCTCATGACGCAGCCCCTGACTGCGGTAGCTTCCCCCGCAGAAATAACGCAATATATTGACGTCCTGCCATCATATTCAGCACACTGCGCAACATGATGACTAAAAGGATCGCCACTTTATGAGCCAGGCACTGCACAACCTCCTCGAACTGCTGGATTTGGAAAAAATTGAAGAAGGTTTATTTCGTGGCCAAAGCGAAGATCTGGGGTTACGCCAGGTCTTTGGCGGTCAGGTGGTTGGCCAGGCGCTGTATGCCGCCAAGCAAACCGTTCCTGCGGAGCGTATCGTTCACTCCTTCCACAGCTATTTCCTGCGCCCTGGGGATAGCAGCAAACCGATAGTTTATGACGTAGAAACCCTGCGTGACGGCAATAGCTTCAGCGCGCGCCGCGTTAGCGCCATTCAAAATGGCAAACCCATTTTCTATATGACGGCCTCCTTCCAAAGCCCCGAGCAAGGTTTTGAACACCAAAACACCATGCCGGATGTCCCACCGCCGGAAGGATTGATGTCGGAGTCAGAAATAGCACAAAAGCTGTCGCATATGCTACCTGAAAAAGTGCGCGACAAATTTATTGGCCCGAAGCCGATCGAAATGCGCCCGGTGAAATTCCACAACCCGTTGAAGGGCAGCGTGGAAGAGCCGTATCGCCACGTCTGGTTCCGTGCCAACGGCACCATGCCGGACGACCTGCGGATCCATCAGTATCTGCTTGGCTACGCCTCCGACTTCCACTTCCTGCTGACGGCGCTACAACCACATGGCGTCGGTTTCCTCGAACCAGGCATGCAGGTGGCGACCATTGACCATTCCATGTGGTTCCACCGCCCGTTCCGCATGGACGACTGGCTGCTGTATGCGGTAGAAAGCACCTCAGCCTCAGGTGCCCGTGGCTTTGTACGCGGCCAGTTCTACACCCGCGACGGTGTGCTGGTAGCCACGACGGTGCAAGAAGGCGTTATCCGCAAGCGCGATGTTTAAATGAAAAAGGGGCGATGTTTCCATCGCCCCTCAGAGTTTAATTCAACATATTTTACTGGTTATAAGCATTCTCGCCGTGGCTGTTCACATCCAGGCCTTCGCGTTCCTGCTCTTCCGGTACGCGCAGCCCCACCACGGCCCCGGCTACCTTGAAGGCGATAAACGCGGCCACGCTCGACCACACCAGCGTCACAATAACGCTCAGCAACTGGACCCACACCTGATGCCCCATGGTAACGCCAGCGGCGTAGCCCGTTCCGCCCAGTGATGAGGCGGTGAAGACGCCGGTCAACAGACAGCCAACGATACCGCACACCCCGTGCACACCAAACACATCACAGGTGTCGTCCACTTTCAGCCATTTCTTCAGCGTTACCACGCCCCACAAGCCAGCGACACCGCCTATCAGGCCAATAATCAGCGCACCACCTACCCCCACGGTACCCGCCGCTGGCGTAATCGCAACCAGACCCGCGATACAGCCCGAGCAGGCTCCCAGCAGAGAAGGTTTACCGCGTACGACCCACTCGGCGAAGGTCCAGGAGAGGATTGCACCGGCAGTGGCTATCACCGTGTTGAGGAACGCCAGCGCCGCAATACCGTTGGCCGCACTGGCCGAACCGGCGTTGAAGCCAAACCAACCGATATACAGGATCGAGGCACCGGTAAACACCATCGGCAGGTTGTGTGGCTTGAAGGCCTCTTTACCATAACCAGCACGTTTACCCAACAGGTAGGCCCCTACCAGACCAGCACTGGCGGCGTTGATATGCACCACGGTACCGCCCGCAAAGTCCAATGCACCGTCGGTTGCCAGGAAACCACCGCCCCAAACCATATGCGCAATCGGCAGGTAGGAAATCGTGAACCAGATGGCGGCAAAAATAACCACCGCAGAGAAGCGAATGCGTTCAGCAAAGCCGCCCACCACCAACGCCACGGTAATACAGGCGAAAGAGCACTGGAACGCCACGTGGATCATTTGGCTAAAGGTGCCGGTCAGGCTATCGATCCCGATCCCTTTAAGCATCACGGTCTGGAAGCCACCGAAGAAGGCATTACCTTCGCTGAACGCCAGGCTGTAACCGTAAATAACCCACAGCACGCACACCAGGGCAAAGGTAACTGTCACCTGAGTCAACATGGAGAGGACGTTCTTCGAGCGCAGCAGGCCGCCGTAGAACAGCGCCACGCCCGGTAAGGTCATAAACAGCACCAGCGCGGTGCAAATCATCATAAAGGCGTTGTCTGCCTTGTCTGCCACCGCCGGAGCGGCCAGAGCCAAAGAAGGAACCAGGGTTACCAAACTCAGGCCCAACGTGGATAACAGTCTTTTCATTATCAATCCATCCCCATTCAGTTGACTGAGCCTGCGATCACAGAGCCGCTTCGTCGGTTTCGCCGGTACGAATTCGAATCACACGTTGCAATTCGGCAACGAAAATTTTGCCGTCACCGATCTTGCCGGTGTAGGCCGCCTTGCTAATCACATCAACCACTTCATCCAGCTGGTCATCGGCAATAGCGATATCAATTTTGACCTTAGGTAAGAAATTGACGCTGTACTCTGCCCCGCGATAGAGCTCGGCATGACCCTTCTGGCGGCCAAAGCCTTTGACTTCGGTTACGGTCAGCCCCTGAATACCTACAGAGGATAAGGCTTCACGTACGTCCTCTAACTTGAATGGTTTGATCACCACGGTAACCAGCTTCATATTGCCTCTCCACGATTAAGCCCAAAAACTTACCCCCGGTACGAGTCATACAAAGCAAAGGCTGTGCCACAAATTATTTTGTATTTAAATTCAATTACTTATGTTATTTAACCCATAATCAGAGTCTAGCTCTGGACGAAAGCAGAGATCGCCACCTGGGGATCGCGCACCTTTTTGGTGCATTGCGCGTTGGGAAAGTGCAGTAGGAGGGAGTTGAAAAGTGCTATTGCCTGTTGGTGGTGCGGGCTCCTGGAGCGGAGCCCTTGCTTAAAGTTATGCGGGCTGAGTTTCGTCGCGAGCCGTGGCAGCCAACTCTTCGCCCACCAGTTGTAACTGATACATCTGGTAGTAGCGGCCCTGCTGTGCCAACAGCTGCTGATGGTTTCCCTGCTCCACGGCATGACCGCGATGCAGTACCAGAATAGAGTCGGCATCCACAATGGTTGAAAGGCGATGGGCGATCACCACCAGCGTCGTCTGCTCGCGGATCAACCGTAAGGCACGCTGGATCGCCTGCTCGGTGCCAGAGTCGATGTTTGCGGTCGCTTCATCCAGGATCAGGATCTGCGGTGCCTGGACCAGCACGCGCGCCAAGGCCAACAACTGCTTCTGTCCTACGGACAGGTTATTCCCCTGCTCCCCCAGGCGCGTATGGATGCCCTGTGGGAAGCTACGTACCAGTTCCCCCAGTTGCACCGTTTCCAGCGCCTGCCAGACCGCTTCTTCACCGATAGAGCGACCAAGCGTGACGTTCGCCAGCACCGATTCCGCCATCACCACCGGATCTTGCTGCACCATAGCAATGCCTTGGCGCAGGGTACGATGTGAAAGGCTGGACAACGGACGACCATCCAGACAAATTTCCCCTTCGCTCAGCGGGTAATAGCCCATCAACAGGTTAGCCAGGGTGCTCTTTCCGCTGCCGGTATGGCCCACCAGGGCAACAAAACCCCGTGACGGAACCTGCAACGAGATGTGCTGCAGCACTTTTTTGTCGCTGCGGTAGGCAAAGCTCAGGTCGCTGACATCGATACGGCCGCTCGCCAGCGGACGATCGTCACTGCCATAGCTCTGCTGGCTGCGATCCATCAGTTCGAAAATACGCTCACCTGCCACTACAGCCTGCTGCAATATCGATTGCTGGGCAGTCAGCTCAATCAACGGTTCGTTCAATCGGCCAAGATAGTTGATGAAGGCATACAGCACCCCCACACCAATCGCGCCTTCGCCGCTGAAGCCAAACAGCATCAACAGGCCGCATAGTACCAGGGCAGAGAACAGGCTAAGCAACGGCCGCAACAGGAAACCATCCAGCCGCAGCGTCTGCATCCGGGCGGTATAATGCGAGCGGCTGGCCGCGCTCATGCGCTCACCAAAGCGGATCTGTTGGCGGAACTGCTGGATCACCCCCATGCCGCTGATCACTTCGTTGAAGCCGTCGTTGATATCCGCCAGGTAGCTACGCATCCGCCGCACGATCGGCGTGCTGTAGTATTGATAGATCCCCATCACCACCAGCACCGCTGGGAAGATGCAGATCGCCACCAGCGCCATACGCCAGTCCAGGCTGAACATCGCTACCAGCATCGCCCCGATCAGCGCCGCACTTTTCAGTACCGTGGACACCACCATCACATAGAGATCTTTGATCACTTCGGTATCGTTGGTCACCCGCGAGATCAATTGCCCGACAGGCTGGGTATCAAAAGCGCTCAGCGGTTGGCGCAGGGCCGCGTCCATCACGTCGGTGCGCAACCGCTGTACCACCCCGACCGCCACCCGATTAAACAGAATGGCCTGGAAATAGTGCAACGCCGCAGCGAGCAGTTCCAGCAGGATATAAGCCACAGCCAGGGAGCTGACAATCACCAGCGGCAACAGCCCTTTGGCAACGTAGTTATCAATAAAGTAGCCGATCAGAATTGGCCCGGCGACTTCCGCCGCCGCCGCTACCCACAACATCAATACCGCCAATCCCAAGGGTTTACGATATGGCAAACCATAGGCCAGCAAACGTTTCAGCGTTGGCCACATGTTTTGTATTTTACTCATCGGCCAAAACCTCCTCGGTGCTATCAGGAGCCTCATCCAACGCCGCTTCCAGTTGCTGATAACGATACATGTCGCGATACCAACCAGGCTCGGTAGCCAATTGCCCATGCTGACCGCGCTGTACCACCGAGCCGTGTTGCATCACCAGGATTTCGCTGGCTTCCGTCAAGGCCGAAAGGCGGTGTGCACTGATGATCACCGTGCGGTTTTGCCCCCAACTGCGCAGGTTATGCAGGATTTGGTGTTCAGTGCGCCCATCCACCGCCGAGAGAGCATCATCGAGGATCAGAATTTCCGCTTCCAGCAATAGCGCCCGCGCGATGGAAATACGCTGTTTCTGGCCACCAGAAAGCATCACGCCACGTTCACCCACCTCGGTCTCGTAACCTTGAGGCAAACGCAAAATATCTTCATGTACGCTGGCCAGGCGCGCTGCCTGTTCAATCTGTTCCTGAGTGGCCGCCGGGTTGCCCAAGGCAATATTATTGGCCACGCTATCGGAGAACAGGAACGGCGTCTGGCTAACGACCGACAAGCGTGAACGCCACTCATCGAGCTTGATCTGGGTAAGTGGCAAGCCGTGATAGCTGATATGGCCGTCATCAATATCGAATTGGCGCTGGATCAACGAAAGCAGCGTCGATTTGCCCGAGCCGGTAGGCCCACACAACCCCAACATTTGCCCCGGTTGCAGCTGTAGCGCCACGTCATGCAGCGCTGGTTTGTTGGTTTGCGGATAATGGAAGGCGTTGATTTCGACACTCAGGTTGCCGCGCCCGGCGGGCAAATCGAACTCACCATCCTTCACGGCCGGCGCCTCTTCCAGCAGGCTGCGGATACGGCTATAGGCGGCACTGCCGCGCTCGACGATGTTGAACATCCAGGCCAGTGCCAGCATCGGCCAAATCATCAGGCCAAGGTACATGACAAAACTGGTCAGTTGGCCCAGCGTGAGAGAACCGTTAACCACCATCCAGCTACCGCCGCCGATCGCCAGCAGGTTGGCCGCACCGATAGCGATGTAAATCGTCGGATCAAAGCGCGCATCAACTCGCGCCACGTGCATATTCTTCGCGCCGGTTTGCGCTGCCACTTCGGCAAACTGGTTGGACTGATGATCTTCCAGGCCAAAAGCCTTGATCATACGAATGCTGGTCATGCTCTCCTGTGCCTGATCGTTAAGGCTGGAAAACGCGGCCTGCGCCGACTTGAAACGTTGGTGCAGTTGATCGCCATAGTATTTGATGACGATCGCCATGATCGGCATCGGGATCAGGGAAAGCAGGGTCAATTGCCAGCTGATCTGGGTGCTCATCACGATCAGCACCGCCAGCCCCATGACCAGAGAGTCCACCAGCGTCAGCACGCCTTCACCGGCGGCAAACACCACGCGGTCGACGTCATTGGTCGCTCTGGCCATCAAATCGCCGGTACGGTGGCGCAGATAGAAGGCCGGGTTCTGACGGCTGAGTTGGCGATAGAAGTTTTCCCGCAGTTCGACGGCCAGCTGGTAGGAAGCCCCAAACAACAGCACTCGCCACACGTAGCGCAACAGATAAACCACAATGGCGGTACCAATCATCAACCCCAGCCAGGCCATCAGTACCTTGTTGGACATCTGATCCTTGGTGACGCCATCAACAATGATACCAACCAGCTTAGGCGGCAGTAGTTGCAATATGGCAATGGCAATCAGTAGCACCACGGCCCCGAGGTAGCGGCGCCACTCGCGGCGGAAATACCAGCCGATTTGAGCAAAGAGTCTCACGCAGTTTTATTCCAGACAATATCCGACAAATTACCGGCTGCAGCCCTGCAACCTTAACATTCAACAGTAGAGTGACGATTTCACTCTGGCACGGGTAGCGCCGTGGTGTATTTGATTTTTTCCATCGCGAAGCTGGAAGTGACATCAATCAGCCCCGGCACGCCGGTCACCAGGCGTTTATAGAAATTGTCATAGCTTTTCATGTCCGCCACCTCAACCTGCATCAGGTAATCATACTCCCCCGCCATACGGTAAAACGCCAACACTTCCGGCATCTGCGCGGTGAGATCGACAAATTTCTGATACCACTCGCTGCTGTGCTGCTGGGTTTTTATCAGCACAAACGCCGTCAGGCCAAGCCCGAGCTTTTCATTATCCAGCAGCGCGACGCGTGCGCGAATGTAACCTTCATCTTCCAGCCTTTTTAGCCGTTTCCAGCAGGGCGTTGAGGTCAGATTCACCGCTTCGGCCAGCACTTGCAGCGATTGCGTACAGTCCTGTTGCAGCATGCACAGCAGTTTTCGGTCAGTTTTATCCAACATAAGGTGATTTCATAGAAAATATTTCTCCCATTAGGCGATTAAACAGGAAAAATGGCAATCCTTTTTTCTCGCTGAACCGCTATGCTACTGCATAAATTAAGACCCTATTTTGAGGCCAGATCATGACAAACGCTTGGGTAAAATATGCTATTGGTGAAATAGAAGCGGATTTCCAACGCTCCGCCGATACGCACTTGATCCGCTTGAACCTGCCGGAATTTCCCGGCATCTATCTTTACCTGAAAGATGAAAGCACCCACCCTACCGGCAGTCTTAAACACCGCCTGGCGCGTTCGCTGTTCCTTTACGGGCTCTGTAACGGTTGGATCAACCAGAACACGCCGATTATTGAAGCCTCTTCGGGCAGCACGGCGGTATCGGAAGCCTATTTTGCCCGCCTGCTCGGCCTGCCGTTTATCGCGGTGATGCCTTCCTGCACGGCTAAACGTAAGGTGGAGCAAATCGCCTTTTACGGTGGCCGCAGCCATTTTGTCGATCATGCCGCCCAGATTTATGCGGTGTCAGAGGAGTTGGCCAAAGAGCTGAACGGCCATTATATGGATCAGTTCACCTTTGCCGAACGCGCCACCGACTGGCGTGGTAACAACAACATCGCCGACAGCATTTTCCGCCAGATGGAGCGTGAACCGCACCCGGTTCCGAAACACATCGTGATGAGTGCCGGCACTGGTGGCACCTCGGCGACGCTGGGGCGCTATATTCGCTATCAAGGTCATGATACGCAGCTCACCGTGGTCGATCCGGAAAACTCGGTGTTCTACGACTGCTTCCATCATGGCGATCGCACCATCATCGGCAGCTGTGGCAGCCGCATCGAAGGGATTGGCCGCCCACGCGCCGAACCGTCGTTTATCCCTTCGGTGATCGACAACATGTTGCGCGTGCCAGATGCCGCCAGTATCGCCACCATTTATTGGCTGGAAAATATTCTTGGCCGTAAGGTAGGTGCCTCTACCGGGACCAACGTATGGGGAGCACTGCAACTGGCCAAGCAGATGCGGGATAAAGGCGAGCAAGGTGCCATCGTCACCCTGCTATGCGACAGCGGCGAGCGCTATCTGGATACCTATTACAATAGTGACTGGGTCAGCAACCATATCGGCGATTTGACACCATATAGCGCTCAGTTGGCTAACTTGTCAGGTAAATAACTTATTAGGTTGCCAACTCATTAAGGCGAAGTTCAGGGGATAAAAAAAGCCGGGTAGTCATACCCGGCCGGCTGTAATGCTAATACCTCAGAATTCGGGGGAATAGGTGAGGTGTGGTGAACGCAGCCAATGTTGTAAATAGTGAGCCACCGCCTGCTGTTCGCAGTGGCCAATAACCTGTAGTTGGGGCAGTAACGATTTCAACTGTGGCAGGGCATTGCCCATTACCACGCCGTGCCCTACTCCCGCGAGCATTTCCTTATCATTCATCGCATCGCCAAAGGCCATACAATCAGCCAACGTCAGCCCCAGATGGCGGCTCAGCCTGTCCAATGCCGCTCCCTTGTTGCAATCCTTTGGCAGCACTTCGAGGCAATCATAGGCCGAGAAGCACAGATCGGCACGGGTGCCGAAATGCTCACTCAACTGTGCCTGTAGTTTGACCAGTTCTTCATGGGGGGCACAGAAACAGACCTTGCTGTTGCCAAGCGCAGGCAGACGGCGCAACTCGGCGAGTTGGAAATGAAAGCCGCTGAGATGATGTGCAGCCAGCATTTCCGGCACCGCAGTTTCGGTCAACCAACCTTCATCACGAAACACGTGCATGCTGGCAGAGGTACGCCAGTGGGTGTGCAACACCTCTTCGGCAATCTCCGCCGGTAAGTCGGTAGCATGCAGTTGCTGCCCTTGCTGGTCATAGACGCGAGTGCCATTACCGGTGATCAGATAACCTTGTAATCCCAGTTGCGCCATGATCGGCTGAGCATCAAGGTAATGCCGCCCAGTGGCAAAGGTCACCACCATCTCCCTGTCGATAAGCTGCCTTAACGCACTCAGCGTTTCCGGCCCGATACGGTGATCGGGGGTCAGCAGGGTGCCGTCCATATCGAAAGCGGCCAGGCGATACATAGGAACCTCGTAAATGTGAGCACAATGGCAATCACCGCAGTATGGGGTGGTATTTGCGGAAGTAATAGTGAACAATTTGTATAAATGCTTCCTGATTTATCTTTCATCGCTTGCAACATCTAGGATACCGCTATGCGCCTGGTTCATCGCCTCGGCCAGTATCAACGTTTGTACCACCAGCTAGGCAGCACGCCGGTGGCGATCACGATCGGTGAATTAGCTGCGATCTTCTATTGCAGCGAGCGGCATGCACGCACTCTGGTACAGCAGTTGCAGCAACAAGGTTGGCTAAGTTGGCAATCACAGGCTGGGAGGGGGAAACGCGCGCAGCTGCAGTGCCTGAAAACCCCCGATGAACTGCGGACTGCGCATCTCCAACGTTTACTGCAACTGGGCGACCATCAGGGAGCCTTGGAAATGGCGCAGCTGGCGCCACAGCATCTGCAAGAGTTGCTGAGCCCTCACCTCGGCGGCCAATGGCAGGAAGGCAGCCCTACGCTGCGTATCCCTTATTACCGCACGTTGGAAAAGCTCGATCCGTTGACGCTAAGCGGCCGTGCGGAACAGCATCTGGTCGCAACCGTTTATGCCGGTTTGACGCGCTTCAACACCGGTTGCCCCGAGCCGCAGCCCGATCTGGCCCATCACTGGCAGATTAGTGAAAACGGCCTGCGTTGGCAGTTCTTTCTACGCAGTCAACTGCGCTGGCATAACGGCGAGGCCTTGACCGGCCAACAGCTATTGCAAACCCTCAACGCCCTGCAACACCATCCGCGCAGTCAGCCATTATTGAGCAGCGTGGCAACAATCAGCCTGCCACATGCACTATGCATCCAGTTCGATCTGCAAATGCCCGATTATTGGCTGGCGCACCGGCTGGCAGAACTGCCCTGCCTGATGACACATCCAGAGTTACCGACCCTCGGTGCAGGTCCCTTTAAGCTGGCACTAAACGAGCCGCATATGGTGCGGCTGGAACAACATCCTTACTACCATCTGCAACATCCCTATTTGGAAAGCATCGAATACTGGATCACGCCAGAGTTACCAACCCACAGTACCGATACCAGTTGCCTGCACCCGGTACGCATCACTATCGGCCAACAGGAAGAACTGGCACTGGCACGGCCGGTACAACGCAGTATGAGCCAAGGGTGGTGCTACCTGGCGATTAACCAGCGCCGTGGCGTACTGAGTGAAGCCCAAGGGCAAAAGCTGCTGATGCTGATCCAGCGATCCGGCCTGCTGGCCAGCTTGCCCATCCAGCAGGGTGTGATCATACCAAGTCATGAAATGCTGCCGGGCTGGGCGATCCCTGAGCATGACGTCCTGCAGGACGTTGAACTGCCACCTCAGTTGACGCTGTTGTACCATCCACCGATCGAACTAGAGAGCGTAACTCAGGCTTTGCAACAATTGCTGGCGGACCATGGCTGCCAATTAGAGATCCGCTATTATTCCGGCAAACGTTGGCAAAGTACCGAGCAGATAGCCCAAGCCGATCTGTTGCTGGCCGATAACCTGATTGGTGAAGCTCCGGAAGCGACGTTGGAAAGCTGGCTACGTCGCGATTTGCTGTGGCAAGGAATTTTGCGAGAAGAGGATTGGCAGCACCAACAGCGGACCCTGCAACAGATCCAGCAATGCCCAGCACCGCAGCAGCGCTTCAGCCAGCTAAAAGCGTATTATCAACAGCTGATGGGAGCCGCAATCCTCACTCCCCTATTCAACTATCAGTATCAGGTCAGTGCCCCTCCCCGCATACATGGTGTGATGCTCACCGCCTACGGCTGGTTTGATTTTTGCCAGGCTTGGCTGCCACCGCCGCTGGATGATTAGGTTACCCTACGCTGTGGCGAACATTTCTGATAGCATCCCCGCATGTGTGTTATGAAGCCCAATAGCGCCAGGCTATGGCCAGTCAAGCTGTAGCCTGGCAGCAAAGGGCATAAACCGGCCGCCCGAATGTGCATCGGGAATGGCCCTAGCCAGAAGGTAGATTTATGAAACGCGCAGTCGTCGTTTTTAGCGGTGGACAAGACTCCACGACCTGCTTGATCCAGGCATTGCAACAGTATGATGAAGTTCACTGCATCACGTTCGATTACGGCCAGCGTCATCGCGCCGAAATCGAGGTGGCCCAGGCCTTATGCCAAACTCTGGGAGCCAAGGCGCACAAGGTTTTGGACGTTGGGTTGCTCAATGAGCTGGCCATCAGCAGTTTGACTCGCGATAACATCCCGGTTCCCACCTACGACAGCTCACAGACCGATGCCTTGCCAAGCACTTTTGTGCCGGGGCGCAACATCCTGTTCCTCACCCTGGCGGCAATTTATGCTTACCAGGTGGAAGCCGAAGCCGTGATCACCGGGGTATGCGAGACCGATTTCTCGGGCTATCCGGATTGCCGCGACGAGTTTGTCAAGGCCTTGAATCAGGCCATCGTACTGGGGATTGCCCGTGATATTCGCTTTGAAACCCCGCTGATGTGGCTCAACAAGGCTGAAACCTGGGCGCTGGCGGACTATTACCAGCAGTTGGAACGTATCCGCCATGAGACGCTCACCTGTTATAACGGCGTTCAAGGCGACGGCTGCGGTGAATGTGCGGCCTGCCACCTGCGCGCCAACGGGTTGCAGCAGTATCAGCAGGACAAGGTCGGCGTGATGGCCAGCCTGAAGCGGAAAACCGGCTTGGTTTAAGCCAATTCATGGGCGGCGGCAATGCCGCTCAATAAGTCAGATTAAGCCATCGTTGGGTCCCCTCATCCCAACCCTCTCCCACAGGGAGAGGGAGCTGGTACGCAGTTGCCATCCAGGCAAGAGCCATCCCTTCAATAAGTTGATACGGTGTTGTCATCCAGGCAAGAGTCACCCCTTCCATGAGTTGATACGGTGTTGCCATCTAGGCAAGAGTCATCCCTTCCATGAGTTGATACCGTGTTGCCATCCAAGCAAGAGTCATCCCTTCCATGAGTTGATACGGTGTTGCCATCAGGTACTGAGATACTCCTGTAGCACCGCCCCTTTCATTTACCGATGGTCAGGTTGTGAGCGAAATAACCACTGGCACGTTCGGTCCCCTCTCCTTGTGGGAGAGGGCTAGGGTGAGGGGGCATGACGAGCACGATGCTTCATCAGCCCTCAGCATCTTTCTGCTGTAGTGCCACCAGGTGTTCACGTAATGCGCCTTCAATCGGCAGTGCCCGCTGGGTTTTCAAATCAATACAGACAAAGGTCAACGTCGCGTCGGCGACCACGGTCCCCTCAGGCTCCAGCAATACCTGCTGGCTCAGCACCCCGCTCTTGCCATTGAGTTGCAGCATCTGGCTATCGATGCGCAGCTTATCCCCCAATACGGCGGGCTTACGATAATTGATATTGATGTTCACCACGATAAACGCGATGTTGTTTTGCGTCATCCAGTGGAAAGCATCCAGATCCTCCAGCCACTCCCAGCGCGCTTCTTCCAGGAATTCCAGATACCGGGCATTATTAACGTGTTGATAGACATCAAGATGATAGCCACGAACTTTGATATAAGTCTGCATAGTGAAACAACCGCTCCTGCTCTGGTGATAGCGAATTAATACCGGCATACCCGTTCAGTGATATCCCTCCTTGCAGGCCGCATGCTTGTACCGCAGGGCTTGGGCAAAGAGTTTGCGATGGATGACTGGTATGACCTGTAAAATGTAGCAGAGTAGCGCGGCTGCGAGGCCACTTTGCCACGCAGCCGCGAGCGGGATCACATTTTCAGTCGATCACGATTTCTTTCCACCAAGGAGGGACCGATCCCCGGCACCTCTTGTAGCTGGTCTATTTCACTAAACGGCCCGTTCTGTTCGCGGTAGCGCACTATGGCCTCCGCCTTTTTCAGCCCTACGCCGTTCAACATGCTGGCTAACGCCTCTGCATCTGCCTGGTTAATGCTGACCTTGGCTTCCCCCTCGCTTTGCGCTTCAAGGCTGACCTTAGGCGATACCGCAGCGGCCTGTGGTTGCCCCAGAGAGGGTTTCTCTGCGGCAATGGCTGAGCTCCCTATCAGGCCAAACAGCGCCGCCGCCAGGAGTAGCTGGCGGATAACGGTAAAACGGATAATGGCTTTATTTTCGCTAAGTTGCATGCTGTATCCTCCTTGTGTTTGACAGCAAGGTTACCTTGCCGCAGCGGCGGAAGATCGGCAATTGGCAGAGTTTAAATGTGGAAAAGGCCGCGAAAGCGGCCTTTGAGTCTTTCAAGCTGTTGCAAAAAAATGCGGTGCGAATCCCCGTCGTCTTCCAAGCTGCAGCGTTGTTACCTGCACTTGCTCACCCCAGTCACTGACGAAAAGTAAGTTTCTGGGGATAAACAAGCTTGTCGCCTAGCTGCAACTTGAAATCCATAGGGGACAAGTTACGGCTGTTGTTGCTCAGCGGCACCCATTTTGATCTTGGCTTCTTTGCGCAGATTAGTCAGCAAGGCATCGAAGGTCACGCTAGCGCTTCCTTTCTCCATGTTGCTGACGAAGGTTTTCATTTCGTCTGCTGGCAACGTACCTGGCTTAACGCTATCCAGGGCGATCAACACCACGTTCCCTTGAGCATCCTGTGACATACCGTAAACCACTTTACCGGCTTGCGGGTGCGGCAGTGCGAATACGGCTTCCACCAGTTGGCTGTCTTCCGGGGCGCGTGCCATTTTCTGTACGCTGCCGAAGCTCAGACCAGCGGCTTTCATCGCCTCATCGCCTTTGCCCTGCTTCAACTCAACCAGCAGTTTTTCACCCTGCAGTTTGGCTTCTTGCAGTGCCTTGTTGTGTTTGACCATCGCGGTTACGCGATCTTTCACCTTGTCGAAAGGTTCAATCCCTTCCGGCTGATGGGCCACAACGCGAACCACGAACGCACGATCACCGTCAACGGTGATGACGTCAGAGTTGCTGCCTGGCGCGCCGTTCTCGCCAATCAGCGAACCATCGAAGATGGCCTGCACAACCGGCTTGAAGTTCAACGCAGCAGGAACAGAGTCACGGGTAAACCATTCGGTGTTAGCCGCCTTGACACCCGCAGCCTCTTCCGCCGAGGCCAGGGACTCGTTATCGCTGGTCGCCGCTTCGCTGACTTTCTGCTGCAGCGCATAGTAGGCATCTACCGCTTTTTCCTGCTTGATCTGCTTGGCGATAGCATCATGCACTTCGCTCAATGGCTTCACCAGCGCAGGCTTGATATCGTCCAGGCGCACGATCAGATAACCCACTGAAGACTTCACTACGCCAGAAAGTTGGCCTTTCTCGGTCAGGTTAGCCTGTTTCAGTTCGTCTGCCGTGGTATCTGGCTCCATCCAGTCCATTTCGCCACCGGTACGGCGCGAGATGATG
This sequence comes from Serratia sp. J2, assembly GCF_046269175.1. Taxonomy (NCBI): domain Bacteria; kingdom Pseudomonadati; phylum Pseudomonadota; class Gammaproteobacteria; order Enterobacterales; family Yersiniaceae; genus Serratia; species Serratia sp. J2. Next base: position 18,211 of record NZ_JBKABN010000001.1, on the reverse strand, counting down.
TCGGTAGATTTCTCTTTCGCCAACGCAGCGAAATCACCACCGTTTTTCAACTCTTCCAATACTGCCTTGGCATCCGCTTCGGTTTTCAGCTGGATCACGCTGAATTTTTTGCGTTCCGGCTGGCCAAAGCTGCTTTGATGCCCATCGTAATAGGCGCTGATATCCGCTTCGGTAACGGTCACTTTATCCTGCAATGCCGCGGCATCCAGCGGGATAAAGCTCACTTTCACCTTCTCGGGTGCGATGAAGCTGTTTTTGTTCTGCTCGAAGAAGGCCTTCAGCTCTTCGTCGGTGACGGTTTGCTTGGCCATCATGGCATTGAGATCGATCGTCGCCAGGCGCACATCGCGCTCTTGCAGAACCAGGGCAACCATAGACTCTGCTTCGCTTGGTGGGACGATGTCGGAGCCGCCGAAGGCCTGGATCATCTGCTGGTTGATTAACCGCTGGCGCGTGTATTGCGCATATTGATCTGCGCTAAAGCCCGAACGGGTAATCAGGTCGAGATATTTGGCGTTGTCGAACTTACCGTCCGTCTGGAAATAGGCTTCTTGACGGATAGCCTCTTTCACCTGATCGTCACTGGCGCTCAGGCCCAGCGTCTTCGCGTACTGGTCCAGCAGCGACTTGTCGATCAGTTGAGACAGCACCTGCTGGCGCATCTGCTGCATGTAACCTTCGTTGCCAGCCATGGCAGAGAAACGGTCACCCAGTTCCTGCTGCATACGGCTACGTTCACTCTGGAAAGCCTGTTCCAGCTGGGCGCGTTCGATCACCTGGCCATTTACTTTCGCAGCGTAATCGCCGGCACTTCCCTGATAGCTGACTACTCCAGTCAAAAGAAATGACAAGATAATCAGCCCCAGGATGATTTTTAGCACGACGTGGTTAGCAGCCGCGCGTAAATTGTCCATCATAGTGTGACAACACTCCGCTGTGATGTGGATTAACAACCCTTGTGCAGGCGCGTTCCCTGCGACAAAAATAAAAAAAGCGCATCAACCTGATGCGCCTTATATCTTACCTTACCAATACCGCTGCGTCAGGTGATTGTTTACCGGCGACGCGATGCGATGAAACGCCGTAATCAGTTTACTGCGTCTTTCAGGGCTTTCCCTGCACGGAAAGCCGGAACTTTGGCTGCCGCGATTTTGATCTCTTTACCCGTTTGCGGGTTACGGCCGGTACGAGCTGAACGCTCACGCACGGTGAAAGAACCGAAACCAACCAGAGCCACGTCATCCCCTTCTTTCAAGGAATCGGTAACGGAAGCAATAATTGCGTCCAAAGCACGCCCTGCTGCCGCTTTAGAAATATCAGCACCCGCGGCAATTTTGTCGATCAGTTGTGACTTATTCACTCTATCATCCCCTCTAGAATTCAAAACGTCGCACCGAAAAAATCCCTACGGTTACGACAGCGCTGCTGTTATATCAATCCCGTCGTGCCTTGGCAAGCCACCAAACGGCGACGAAACGCGAGCCGACAGGGATCTAACTTAGCGGCACAAAAAAATACTGGCAAGTCCGAATTGGCTTGCCAGCATGAGTTTTATCAATGGTTTTTGCTATACGTCACTATTTTACCGCTACGGGCTGTGCGCCGAAGGCCGGATTGACCAGTGCGATGTTCAAAACTTCATCGATTCGCTGTACCGGGTGGATCTCCAGATCGGCAATGACGTTGTCCGGGATCTCTTCCAAATCGCGCTTGTTCTCGTAAGGGATCAGCACGGTTTTGATACCGCCACGGTGTGCCGCCAGCAGCTTCTCTTTCAGGCCACCAATCGGCAACACATGACCACGCAAGGTGATCTCACCGGTCATTGCCACATCGGCACGCACCGGGTTGCCTGTCAGGCAGGAAACCAGCGCGGTACACATGGCAATACCGGCGCTTGGGCCGTCTTTCGGCGTCGCCCCTTCCGGCACGTGGACGTGGATATCACGTTTTTCATAGAAGTCGGCGTTGATGCCCAACTTCTCTGCACGTGCACGTACCACGGTCAATGCAGCCTGGATAGACTCCTGCATCACTTCACCCAAAGAACCGGTGTAGGTCAGCTTGCCTTTGCCCGGTACGCAGGCGGTTTCAATGGTCAGCAGATCGCCGCCCACTTCCGTCCACGCCAGCCCGGTTACCTGGCCTACGCGGTTTTCGGTGTCCGCACGGCCGTAGTCAACACGCTGGACGCCCAGATAGTCCTTGAGGTTTTCGCCGTTGATCTCGATGTGCTTGAGCTTCTTGTCCATCAGCAGCGACTTGACCGCTTTACGGCACAGCTTGGAAATTTCACGCTCCAGGCTACGCACCCCGGCTTCACGGGTGTAATAACGGATAATGCCGATAATGGCACTGTCATCCACTGTCAACTCACCTTTCTTCAACGCGTTGCGTTCAAGCTGCTTTGGCAACAGGTGCTGTTTGGCAATGTTCAGCTTTTCGTCTTCGGTATAGCCGGAAAGACGGATCACTTCCATACGGTCCAGCAACGGTGCCGGAATGTTCATCGAGTTCGAGGTCGCCACGAACATCACGTCGGACAGATCGTAATCCACTTCCAGATAGTGATCGTTAAACGCCACGTTCTGTTCCGGATCCAACACTTCCAGCAGGGCTGAAGCCGGATCGCCACGCATGTCGGATGACATCTTGTCGATCTCATCGAGCAGGAACAGCGGGTTTTTCACCCCAACTTTGGCCATTTTCTGGATCAGTTTACCCGGCATGGAGCCGATGTAAGTCCGGCGGTGACCGCGAATCTCCGCTTCGTCACGTACGCCGCCCAGCGCCATACGGACATATTGGCGGCCGGTCGCACGAGCGATCGACTGCCCCAGCGAGGTCTTACCCACGCCAGGAGGCCCTACCAGGCACAGGATTGGGCCCTTGATTTTGCTGACGCGGCTCTGCACTGCAAGATACTCAAGGATGCGGTCTTTGACGCGTTCCAGGCCGTAGTGATCGGTATCGAGCACTTCCTGCGCCTTGAGCAGGTCTTTTTTCACCTTGCTGCGCGCATTCCACGGCACCTGGATCATCCAGTCGATATAGCCACGCACTACGGTCGCTTCCGCAGACATCGGCGACATCATTTTCAGCTTTTGCAGTTCCGCTTCGGTTTTCTCACGCGCTTCTTTCGGCATTTTGGCCGCTTCGATCTTGCGCTTCAACGCCTCGTGTTCATCCGGCGTGTCGTCCATCTCGCCCAGTTCTTTCTGAATCGCCTTCATCTGCTCATTCAGATAGTACTCGCGCTGGCTCTTTTCCATCTGTTTCTTGACGCGGTTACGGATGCGCTTCTCAACCTGCAGCAGGTCGATCTCCGACTCCATCATCGCCATCAGGTACTCAAGACGCTCGGTGATATCGAACATCTCCAGCACCGACTGCTTGTCGCTGAGTTTCAGCGGCATATGCGCGGCGATGGTGTCCGCCAGGCGTGCAGCGTCGTCGATGCTGTTCAATGAAGTCAGCACCTCCGGTGGAATTTTTTTGTTCAGTTTGATGTAGCCTTCAAACTGATTGATCGCCGTGCGCACCAGGACTTCCTGCTCACGCTCGTCGATAGCCGGTGATTCAAGATATTCAGCCTGGGCAGCGAAGTGTTCACCGCTGTCGGAAAGCGTGGTAATACGCGCACGCTGTAAACCTTCGACCAGCACCTTGACCGTGCCGTCCGGCAGTTTCAGCATCTGTAAAATCGATGCAACGGTACCTACCGAGAACAGATCGTTAATGCCAGGTTCATCCGTCGAGGCCTCTTTCTGCGCCACCAGCATGATCTTTTTATCGTGATCCATTGCGGCTTCGAGGCACCGAATCGATTTTTCCCGGCCAACAAACAACGGGATCACCATGTGCGGATAAACCACCACGTCGCGCAATGGCAACACGGGGATTTCAATGCGTTCGGAACGCTCAGGGTTCATAGAGCTCTCTCTTAGTTTAATTTCCGCCAGGATTAGGGGGATCTCATGAGACGCAAGCATCAAACGTTTCACAAAATCTGGATTATGAGTATATGGGGATGAATCTCTGACATTCAACGGTAACAATGTCGAGAAAAAGAAAAGGGGGATAAAATCCCCCTTTTACGATTAACTTTCTGGTTTGACTGGCTAATTATTCGCCAGAAGCCTGCGCTTCCGGTTTGCCGTAAATCAATAACGGCTTGGATTGGCCAGCGATCACCGATTCGTCGATCACCACTTTATCTACGCTTTCAAGCGACGGCAGATCGTACATGGTGTCCAGCAGCGCGCCTTCTACAATCGAACGCAGGCCACGGGCACCGGTCTTACGCGTCATGGCCTTCTTGGCGATAGCGTTCAGCGCTTCCTCACGGAATTCCAGATCTACCCCTTCCAGATTGAACAACGCCTGATACTGCTTGGTCAGGGCGTTTTTCGGCTCTTTCAGGATCTGGATCAGTGCTTCTTCACTCAGTTCGCTGAGGGTGGCAACCACTGGCAGACGACCGATGAACTCCGGGATCAGACCAAATTTGATCAAGTCTTCCGGCTCTGCCTGCAACAGCAGTTCGCCTTCGGTGGCTTTTTCAGATTCACCCTTCACCGTGGCACCAAAACCGATACCGGAACCGGTGTTAACGCGCTGGCCAATCACCTTATCCAGGCCGGCAAACGCACCGCCACAGATAAACAGGATCTTGGAGGTGTCCACCTGCAGGAATTCCTGCTGCGGATGTTTACGCCCACCCTGTGGTGGAACCGCCGCAATCGTGCCTTCGATCAGCTTCAGCAACGCCTGCTGCACGCCTTCGCCCGAAACGTCACGGGTGATGGACGGGTTGTCTGACTTACGTGAAATTTTATCAATTTCATCGATATAGACGATGCCGCGCTGGGCTTTTTGCACGTCGTAGTCGCATTTCTGCAACAGTTTCTGGATGATGTTTTCCACGTCCTCACCCACGTAACCGGCTTCGGTCAACGTTGTGGCATCGGCCATGGTGAAAGGCACATCCAGGAAACGTGCCAGCGTTTCTGCCAGCAAGGTCTTGCCGCTACCGGTTGGGCCGATCAGCAAAATATTGCTTTTACCCAGTTCGATGCCATTGCTGGTATCGCCATTACGCAGGCGTTTGTAGTGGTTATAGACCGCCACCGCCAGCACTTTTTTCGCCTGTTCCTGACCGATAACATAATCGTCCAGGTGGTGACGAATTTCGTGCGGTGTCGGCAATGAATTACGCTCGCGATGCGGCGCAACTTCTTTAATCTCTTCGCGAATAATGTCGTTACACAGATCAACACATTCATCGCAGATATACACTGACGGACCGGCAATCAGCTTACGCACTTCATGCTGGCTTTTGCCGCAGAAAGAGCAGTACAGCAGCTTTCCTGAACCGTCTTTGCGCTTATCTGTCATGAGTCAAACCTCTTCTTTTGTCTTTGTCCCGCACCATTACGCGGCGACAATGCGCCCAAACTTTATACCGGGAACGCCGATAACGCTGTTTAAAGCGAGCCAGGCCCGCTCTGAATACTATAGCCTATCGGCCCGCAAGCCGCGCGCTACCCATAACCTTTCAGGCAACAGGTATGCACTACAGCTTGCGACCCTTCGGGTATAGTTTTAGCTGCGGTGCGTCAGAATGCTGTCGACCAGACCGTATTCTACCGATTCTTCCGCCGTCATGAAGCGGTCACGTTCGGTATCACGTTCGATCTGTTCCAGCGATTGGCCGGTATGTTGTGCCATCAACTCATTCATGCGAGCCTTCACCTTCAGGATCTCACGCGCATGGATTTCAATATCCGTTGCCTGGCCCTGGTAGCCGCCCAGCGGCTGGTGGATCATCACTCTGGAGTTTGGCAGGCAGAAACGCTTGCCCTTGGTGCCTGCCGTCAGCAGGAACGACCCCATGGAACACGCCTGCCCCATACAGATGGTGCTGACGTCCGGCTTGATAAACTGCATGGTGTCATAGATTGACATACCAGCCGTGATCACGCCGCCTGGCGAGTTGATATACAGGAAAATGTCTTTTTCTGGGCTTTCTGCCTCGAGGAACAACATCTGTGCCACGATCAGATTAGCCATATGATCTTCAACCTGGCCGGTCAGGAAGATAATGCGCTCTTTCAGCAGGCGGGAATAAATATCGTAAGAACGCTCCCCGCGCGAAGTCTGCTCTACCACCATCGGCACCAGTGCCATGTTAGGTGCAAATTGGTCTCGTTCGCCACTGTATGACATTACCGTCTCCTAATAGAAATTGCCTTGGCGCCATTGTCTGTCGATTCTACTTGAGAACGGCCATCATGACTACGTTCAAGCCATCGACAGGCTCCACACTGATTTGACGGCGCTATCATTCCGCCAGGCGGATAAAGCGGCCCATACTGTTGTAGGAATTGGGGGGTCACAGAGCGCATTTCAAGCCCGGTGAACAATTTCACCAACATCCCTGTGTGGCAGGCAAGGTCACAACCACTGGCCTTCCGCCGCCGCCATTCGTCCTCGACCCAATAAATATAGTGCATATTGCCACAGTTAAGCCGAGATTAATCAGTCACGTGGCAAAAGAAAAGCCCGTAACCAAAGTTACGGGCCTTGTAAGGAACTCCCAGCTACGGCAAAGGACCTGCCATCAGGTCGCTCCTGGCATCAACCAGCATTACGCTTGTTGAGTCTGGTTCATCAGCTCGCTGAAGGTAGTGGCTTTTTCAGTCACTTTCGCTTTAGCCAGCAGGGCTTCTACCGCTTGTTCTTCCAGAGCAACGTTACGCATGTTGTTCATCAGCTCTTTGTTTTTGCTGTAGAACTCAACAACTTCGCTCGGATCTTCGTAGGCGGAAGCCATTTCTTCGATCAGGGTCTTAACGCGATCTTCATCGGCTTTCAGATCGTTGGTGCTGATCACTTCGCCCAACAGCAGACCGACCACAACGCGACGTTTGGCTTGCTCTTCGAACAGTTCGCGTGGCAGTTCCAACGCTTGCTTCTCGTTGCCACCAAAACGCTGTGCAGCCTGACGACGCAGAACGTCGACTTCGCCGTCGATCAGTGCCGCTGGCACGTCGATTTCGTTAGCGTTGACCAGACCGTCGATAGCCTGAGTCTTGATGCGGTTACGCACGGCGCCTTTCAGTTCGCGCTCCATGTTTTTACGCACTTCGGTACGCAGACCGGCGAGAGAACCATCAGCCACGCCGAAACGCTTGATGAACTCTTCGGTCAGTTCTGGCAACTCGCGCTGTTCAACTTTCTTCAGCACGATAGCGAACTTGGCCGCTTTCCCTTTCAGGTTTTCTGCGTGGTAATCTTCTGGGAAGTTGACGTCGATGGTGAACTCTTCACCGGCTTTATGACCCACCAGACCTTCTTCGAAGCCTGGGATCATGCGGCCCTGGCCCATAGCCAGAACGAAATCAGCGGCTTTACCGCCTTCAAACTCTTCACCGTCGATAGAGCCGGTGAAGTCAACGGTCACGCGGTCTTCAGCAGTGGCTGCGCCGTCGGTGTCTTTCCAGGTCGCCTGCTGCTTACGCAGAGTTTCCAGCATGGTATCCACATCGGCGTCGTTAACTTCAACCACAGGTTTTTCAACCTCGATGCTTTCCAGGCCTTTCAGCTCAACTTCTGGATAGACTTCGAATTCCACGGTGAAAGCGAAATCTTCGCCTTCTTTATACTCGCCCGGTACGTAGTTTGGTGCACCGGCCGGGTTGATTTTCTCTTTGATGATCGCGTCAACAAAGTTGCGCTGCATCAAATCGCCCAGCACGTCCTGACGGACGGAGGCGCCATAACGCTGTTCGACGATGTTCATCGGCACTTTGCCTTTACGGAAACCGTCGATACGTACGCTTTTAGCTGCGTTGATCAGCTCTTTCTTTACTGCCTGATTGATAACATCAGCGGGTACAGTAATAGAGAGACGGCGCCCAAGGCCTTGAGTGGTTTCTACTGAAACTTGCATCTTGTTACCTCAAAAAAATCACAGTGCTCGGTCAACTCCGTTCCAAGAACCAGGACGGCTACATTAAAAACCGAGTTCCCTGATGTCGAGAGCGTTCCGAAACCATTCCGGAAAAAATAGACGCGACATTATAGCGGCGCAAGCGTAGCTAGTCGAGGATGGCAAGGCAGCACTGGCGCGTTAAAAATCACACTTTTGCCGATTTTTCGCCCAAATACCTTGATGCCATGGCCATCAGAGCTGCAAACACCTTCGGCTTTGTCGTCGTCAAAAACAGCAACGGCCCGCAGGCCGTTGCAAAATTCGTCAGTAGTAATACCTTAAATACGGGTAAAAGTTCCACTGATACCGTAAATTTTAGGTATTAAGCTAATGTGCCCGCCCCACGGCAAGGTGGCGAAGCTGGCACCGTATCCTGCAGCCCTTCCCACTCTTTCAGGGTATAGGTATGCAGTGCCAGCGCGTGTACGCCGTTTTCCAGTTCTTCCGCCAACACGCCATAAATGGAGCGATGCCGGGTCAGGAACCGTTCGCCGACAAAGCGGTCGCTCACCAACACCACCTTGAAATGACTTTCGGATCCAGCAGGAACGTTATGCCGATAGCTCTCATCAGTCACTTCCAGATACGCGGGTTCAAACGCCGCCCTTAACTTTGCTTCTATTTGCTCGCGGATCATAGGATCTCCTTACACCGGCAGGCTACCAGGTTCTACTTTAATATTAGTCGGTTTTGCCCCCGCCAGAACATGGCTATCGTAAATCCCACGACACAATGCCGAAAAATTCATCAATAAAAGTGGCTCAGTTGAGGTTTATCCGATTGAGCCACTCGAAAAAGCCTGTTTTTATCCTGGTTGAGGAAAAATTTACGCTACGGCCACCTTCAACACTTCCACCCGTTGTTGGCAATGCTATGATGGCGGCAATTTATCGTTGACTCTAGCGCTTTGATTATCAAGCACCCACAACCCTGCCCGCGGGCTTGAACAGCACCGGGTATAAAACCACGATTGATGAGACAGTCATAATGTTAAAAAAACTTTGTCTTCCTCTGCTGGCTGCACTGCTGTTAGCTGGCTGTGCGACCAGCACCAATACGCTGAACGTAACCCCGAAGATCGTGTTGCCACAGCAGGACCCAACCCTGCAAGGGATCACTATCAGCATTAACGGTGCAGACCAACGCCCCGATCAGGCGCTAGCCAAAGTGAACCGTGACGGCCAACTGATCACCCTGACCCCATCGCGCGATCTGCGCTTCCTGCTACAAGAAGTGCTGGAAAAGCAAATGGGCGCGCGTGGTTATATGATTGGGCCATCAGGTGCGGTTGATTTGCAAATCGTAGTGAATACGCTGTTTGCCGACGTTTCCCAAGGCAACCTGCGCTACAACATCACCACCAAAGCGGATATTTCAATCATCGCGCAGGCCAAAAACGGCAACAAGCAGGTGAAGAACTACCGTTCTACCTATAACGTGCAGGGTGCCTTCACCGCCAGCAATGAAAAAATCACCGATGCGGTCAACACCGTGCTGGGTGACGTCATCGCCGATATGGCTCAAGACACCAGCGTCAACGACTTTATCAAGCAAAACGCACGTTAATCAGGCAATGCCTCGCGCTGCTCGGTTTACAGGGCAGCGCAGATCGGGATCTCATGTCGAAACAGTATCTGAATATTTTTACCCAGCGTAATTCCGTCATCCTGTTGGTGTTGGGCTTTGCCTCGGGGCTGCCGTTGGCATTGACCTCCGGCACGCTGCAAGCCTGGATGACCGTCGAAGGCCTCGATCTGAAAACCATCGGTATCTTCTCGCTGGTGGGCCAGGCCTACGTGTTCAAGTTCCTCTGGTCTCCGTTTATGGATCGCTACACTCCCCCGTTCCTCGGGCGGCGGCGTGGCTGGTTGTTGATCAGCCAGTTGCTGCTGGTAGTGGCCATCGTGGCGATGGGGTTTATGAATCCGTCACAGCATCTATGGTGGCTGGCCACGCTGGCGGTGGTGGTGGCATTCTGTTCTGCCTCACAGGATATTGTTTTTGACGCCTACAAAACCGATCTGCTGGCGGCCGAAGAACGCGGGGCCGGGGCCGCAGTGTCGGTACTGGGTTATCGCCTGGCAATGCTGGTCTCCGGCGGGCTGGCCCTGTGGCTGGCCGATCGCTATTTCGGTTGGCAGGCGACTTACTGGCTAATGGCCGGGCTGATGCTAATTGGCGTAGCCGCTACGCTGATGGCACCGGAACCGGACGACAGCATTCCTGCGCCGCGCACCCTCGAGATGGCGGTAGTCGCTCCACTGCGTGACTTCTTCGCCCGTAACAATGCCTGGCTGATCCTGTTGCTGATCGTGATGTATAAGATGGGTGACGCTTTTGCCGGGAGTTTAAGCACCACCTTTCTGATCCGCGGCGTCGGCTTCGATGCCGGCGAGGTCGGCCTGGTGAATAAAACCCTCGGTCTGTTTGCCACCATCGTCGGGGCCCTGTTCGGCGGCGTCTTGATGCAGCGTCTCAGCCTGTTCCGGGCGCTGATGCTGTTCGGCATTTTGCAGGCGGTATCCAACATCGGTTACTGGCTGTTGGCAATCACCGCTAAAAACATCCTGACGATGGGCAGCGCCATTTTCCTGGAAAACCTGTGTGGCGGCATGGGCACCGCAGCCTTTGTCGCCCTGCTGATGACCCTGTGCAACAAATCCTTCTCCGCCACCCAGTTTGCCCTGCTCTCGGCGCTCTCCGCCGTTGGCCGCGTTTACGTCGGGCCAATTGCCGGTTGGTTCGTGACCGCTCATGGCTGGCCACTGTTTTACCTGTTCTCCATCGCGGCGGCGGTTCCAGGCCTGCTGCTGCTGTTAATCTGCCGCCAGACGTTGGAGTACACGCAACGTACCGACAACTTTATGCCACGCACTGAGTTTCGTGCCGCCTATCGCTGGGCACTACGCCTGCTGGGCGCCGGTTGCTCGCTGCTAGGCGTATGGTTGCTGCTGCTGATCGCCAACGCGCTGGATTGGACCGATTGGCCCAACCTCGCCGTGCAGCTGCTGCAAACCGGTGCCATGCTGAGCCTGGTGGGGATTATCATGGGTAGCCTGTTGGACTACCTGGCGTTGCGCCGAACGCAATTAGCGTGATTTTTTTGTTGGCCGATAAAATTCGGCCAACAAAAAAGCATCAGAAAAACGAATTTATTTCGTTAAAAATTTAATATTTTTACCAAAGCTATTTTTTTACCCGAGTAAAACGCTCGGAAATAGATTTTAATTCACCTCAATAAAACAAAAATTTTACATTAAATAAACCTTTTTGCGCCTATTCAAACATCGCCACCGCTGACGCGATATCCTGACATACCCTTGGTTTTCCATGACATAGCATCCCCCCGGAACGATTCAGCTCGCCAACACATTGTTGCCATTAGTAAATTGTCACCTAACGTTACATGTGTGACCCCCTTAACAGAAAGTGTCAACAAGCCGCTGACACTCTCTTAAGTATGTTTACAGTACTGCAACCTTCCCGTAAAATGCCCGCACACATGAAACGACAATATAGAGCCTTGGTAATTGGGGTCGTTAGATGAGACTTAAGAAATACAATAAAAGTATTGGGATGTTATCCTTAATTGTCGCCACCGTTATGCTAAGCGGTTGCGATATGGTGTTGATGGATCCCAAAGGAGCAATAGGTGTTGAGCAACGAAGACTGATCCTCACGGCAATCGGCTTGATGCTGATCGTTGTGGTGCCAGTGATCTTCATGGCATTTGCCTTTGCCTGGAAGTATCGTGCTTCCAACAAGAGCGCCAAGTACAGTCCGAATTGGTCACACTCCAACAAGATTGAAGCGGTCGTCTGGACCATTCCAATCATTATCATCGCCATCCTTGGCACCATAACCTGGAAAACAACCCACGCGCTGGATCCATTCAAGCCGATTGTCGCCGACAAAAAGCCAATGACCATCGAAGTGGTGTCGTTAGACTGGAAATGGCTGTTCATCTACCCAGAGCAGGGTATCGCGACCGTTAATGAGTTGGCTTTCCCGAAAGATGTTCCAGTCGAATTCAAAGTCACCTCTAACTCGGTAATGAACTCGTTCTTTATTCCTCAGTTAGGTGGGCAGATTTATGCGATGGCCGGGATGCAGACCAAACTGCACCTGATCGGCAACGAAGCGGGCAAATACGATGGTATTTCCAGCAGCTTCAGTGGCCGCGGGTTCTCCGGCATGAAATTCACCGCCATTGTCACCCCGACCGAAGGCGACTTCGATCAGTGGGTAGCCAAGGTGAAAGAATCGTCTAATACCCTTAACGCCACCAGCGATTTTAACAAACTGGCAGAGCCGAGTGAAAACAACCCGGTTGAGTACTTCTCCAGTGTCAAACCGAATTTGTTCAAAGAGACTATTGGCAAATTCATGGGTGATATGCACATGCACAAAGGCGCAGAAGCTTCCGCGCACCAGGGCATGGACATGAGCCAGGGTATGGACATGAGTGAACATGCTCACGCCGGAGCCGAGGAATAATCTGATGTTGGGAAAATTAACACTTGATGCGGTTCCGTTGCATGAACCGATCATCATGGTCACCGTTGCTGCAATCATCGTTGGCGGGCTGGCCCTGCTGGCGCTGATCACGTATTTCGGCAAATGGAAGTGGCTGTGGAGCGAATGGCTGACCTCGGTCGACCATAAAAAAATCGGTATCATGTACATCATCGTGGCCATGGTCATGCTGCTGCGTGGTTTTGCTGATGCCATCATGATGCGTAGCCAGCAGGCGCTCGCGTCTGCCGGTGAGGCCGGATTCCTGCCGCCGCACCACTACGACCAGATCTTTACCGCGCACGGCGTCATCATGATCTTCTTCATGGCAATGCCTTTCGTGGTGGGTCTGATGAACGTGGTGGTTCCGTTGCAAATCGGTGCGCGCGACGTTGCCTTCCCGTTCCTGAACTCCCTGAGCTTCTGGTTCTTCGTGGTCGGCGTGGTCTTGATCAACATCTCGCTGGGTGTCGGTGAATTCGCACAGACCGGCTGGTTGGCCTATCCACCGTTGTCGGGTAAGGAATACAGCCCTGGCGTCGGGGTCGATTACTGGATCTGGAGTCTGCAGATTTCCGGTCTGGGTACCCTGTTGACCGGTGTGAACTTCTTCGCCACCATCCTGAAGATGCGTGCCCCTGGCATGCCGATGATGAAGATGCCGGTATTCACCTGGGCAGCACTGTGTACCAACGTGCTGATCATCGTCTCCTTCCCAATCCTGACCGTCACCGTCGCGTTGCTGACCCTGGATCGCTATCTGGGCACCCATTTCTTTACCAATGATATGGGCGGCAACATGATGATGTACATCAACCTGATTTGGGCCTGGGGTCACCCAGAGGTGTATATCCTGGTTCTGCCAGTGTTCGGTGTCTTCTCTGAAGTTACCGCCACCTTCTCGAAGAAACGTCTGTTCGGCTATACCTCACTGGTATGGGCAACCATCGCGATCACCGTCCTGTCGTTTATCGTTTGGCTGCACCACTTCTTTACCATGGGGTCAGGCGCCAACGTTAACGCCTTCTTCGGGATTGCCACGATGATCATTTCCATCCCGACCGGGGTGAAAATCTTCAACTGGCTGTTCACCATGTACCAAGGCCGTATTCAGCTTAACTCCGCGATGCTGTGGACCGTGGGCTTCATCATCACCTTCTCCATCGGTGGGATGACCGGCGTGCTGCTGGCGGTACCGGGTGCCAACTTCGTGCTGCACAACAGCCTGTTCCTGATTGCCCACTTCCATAACGTGATTATCGGTGGTGTGGTGTTCGGTTGCTTCGCTGGCCTGACCTACTGGTTCCCTAAATCCTTCGGCTTCCGTCTGAATGAGACCTGGGGTATCCGCGCATTCTGGTTCTGGATCATCGGTTTCTTCGTTGCCTTTATGCCGCTGTACGCACTGGGCTTCATGGGGATGACCCGCCGTATCAGCCAGAATATCAATCCTGAGTTCCACCCTCTGCTGCTGGTTGCGGCTGGCGGTGCAGCGCTGATTGCCTGCGGTATCCTGTGCCAAGTGATCCAGGTTTACGTCAGTATCCGTGACCGCGAGCAGAACCGCGATCTGACCGGTGACCCGTGGGGTGCACGTACGCTGGAGTGGTCAACATCTTCACCACCTCCGTTCTATAACTTCGCCGTAGTGCCAGAAATTCACGATCGTGATGCGTTCTGGGACATGAAAGAAAAAGGCGAAGCCTATAAGAAACCCGCGAAGTACGAGCCGATTCATATGCCGAAGAATACCGGCGCCGGTGTGATTATTGCTGGCTTCAGCCTGGTATTTGGTTTCGCGATGATCTGGGATATCTGGTGGATGGCGATTGCTGGCTTCGTCGGCATGATCGTGACCTGGATCGTCAAGAGCTTCGATGAAGATGTTGATTACTATGTGCCGGTTGATGAGATCGAGCGCATTGAGAACCAACACTATGAACAAATCAGCAAAGCAGGCGTGAAACATGTCAACTGATACTCTGACCAACCATAGCGCAGCCCATGCCGAGCATGGGCACCACGACGCAGGAGAAACCAAGGTCTTCGGATTCTGGATCTACCTGATGAGCGACTGTATTTTGTTTGCGAGCTTGTTCGCAACCTATGCAGTACTGGTGAACGGGACCGCGGGCGGTCCCACTGGGAAAGATATCTTCGACCTGAATTTTGTACTGGTTGAAACTTTCCTCCTGCTGTTCAGCTCCATCACCTACGGTATGGCGATGATCGGCATGAACAAGGGCAAGGTAAGCAGCGTTAACACCTGGCTGTTCCTGACCTTCCTGTTTGGCGTCGGCTTCGTGGCGATGGAGATCTATGAATTCCATCACCTGATCGCCGAAGGTTACGGCCCAGATCGCAGTGCGTTCCTCTCCAGCTTCTTTGCGCTGGTGGGTACTCACGGTCTGCACGTGACCACAGGCCTGATCTGGATCATCATCATGATGATTCAGGTGAGCAAGCGTGGCCTGAACCCAACCAATAAAACCCGTCTGATGTGCCTGAGCCTGTTCTGGCACTTCCTGGACGTGGTCTGGATCTGCGTATTTACCGTTGTCTACCTGCTGGGGGTAATGTAAATGAGCCATTCATCCCATGATACCTCTCACGGCGGCGCAAGCCACGGTAGCGTGAAGTCATATCTGACCGGCTTTATCCTGTCGGTCATTCTGACGGTAATTCCATTTGCGATGGTGATGAGCGGCAGCGCCTCTCACTCCACCATCCTGGCGGTTGTGGTCGGCATGGCGGTTATCCAGGTGATCGTTCACCTGGTTTACTTCCTGCATATGAACACCTCATCGGAAGAGCGCTGGAACCTGGTGGCATTGCTGTTCACCGCTATGATCATCGGTATCGTTGTTGTGGGTTCACTCTGGATTATGTACAACCTCAACATCAACATGATGGTCGATTAAGAGCAGAGCTGGACGTGATGATTAAGCAATACCTGCAAGTAACTAAACCAGGAATTATTTTCGGTAATTTAATTTCTGTCGTCGGGGGATTCCTGCTCGCTTCCAAAGGGAGCATCGACTATCCCCTGTTTCTCGCCACCCTGTTAGGGGTCTCGTTGGTGGTTGCCTCGGGCTGTGTATTTAACAACTACATTGACCGCGACATTGACAAGAAAATGGAGAGAACGAAGAACCGGGTGCTGGTAAAAGGCCTGATCACGCCGAGTGTGAGCCTGGTTTACGCTACCTTGCTGGGTATTGCTGGTTTTGCACTGCTGTATATCGCAGCCAACCCGTTGGCCATGTGGCTGGCGGTGATGGGCTTTGTGGTTTATGTCGGCGTTTACAGCCTGTACATGAAACGCCACTCGGTATACGGCACGCTGATCGGCAGCCTGTCTGGAGCCGCGCCGCCGGTGATTGGCTACTGCGCGGTCACCAACGAGTTTGACGCTGGTGCATTGATCCTGCTGGCCATCTTCAGCCTGTGGCAGATGCCGCATTCCTATGCGATTGCCATCTTCCGCTTTAAAGATTACCAGGCAGCCAACATCCCGGTACTGCCGGTGGTGAAAGGCATCTCCGTTGCCAAAAACCACATCACGCTCTACATCCTGGCGTTTATGATCGCCACGCTGATGCTGACCCTTGGCGGTTATGCTGGCTACAAATACCTGATCGTCGCAGCGGCGGTGAGCGTATGGTGGCTAGGCATGGCGTTACGCGGCTACAAAGCGGAAAATGACAGCGTCTGGGCGCGCAAACTGTTTGTGTTCTCAATCGTGGCCATTACCTCACTCAGCGTAATGATGTCGATCGATTTCAGTGCCAGTGCTACACCGGAAACCCTGTTGACCTACGCTTGGTAAAACAGCGGTTATCTGCGAATGGGCCGCTTAGCGGCCCATTTTATTTGTTTCGGAGAAAAGCACACCAACTGTAATATCTGTTAAACAACATTCGATTTACCCCCCCTGCCCTACGCACTAGAATGACGCAACTTTGCCGAGGCTATTCCAACTGGCTAAGTCCCCCGCTTAACCTGTTGGAATAGGTTCGATACCCTATGAATTTCAAGTTGCAGCTAGGCGACAAGCTTGCTCATCCCCAGGAGCTTACTTTTGTAAGTGACTGGGGTGAGCAAGTGCAGCTAACAACGCTGCAACTTGAAAGGCGACGGGTTAACTGAGGTTTACATGAACGACAATATTATGACGCCCCAAGAACGCCGCGCAACCTGGGGCTTGGGTACCGTCTTTTCCCTACGCATGCTCGGCATGTTTATGGTGTTACCGGTCCTGACCACCTATGGGATGGCGCTGCACGGTGCCAGCGAGGCACTGATCGGCCTGGCTATCGGTATTTATGGCCTGGCGCAGGCGGTATTTCAGATCCCCTTCGGCCTGATTTCCGACCGCGTTGGCCGTAAGCCGCTGATCGTCGGCGGGCTGTTGATCTTCGCCCTTGGCAGCGTGATCGCAGCCTTAAGCGACTCTATCTGGGGGATCATTCTTGGCCGTGCATTGCAGGGTTCCGGGGCAATAGCTGCTGCGGTGATGGCGCTGCTGTCGGATTTAACTCGCGAACAGAATCGTACCAAGGCGATGGCGTTTATCGGCATCAGCTTCGGTATCACCTTTGCTATCGCCATGGTGGTGGGCCCGATAGTGACCCATGCTTTCGGTTTGCATGCGCTGTTCTGGATGATAGCCGTGCTGTCGCTCGCCGGTATCGCTATTACCTTGCTGGTCGTCCCTTCTGCTGACGAACACGTACTGAACCGGGAATCGAGCATCGTACGGGGCAGTTTCAGCAAGGTGCTGAATAATTCGCGGCTGTTGAAACTCAACTTTGGCATCCTGTGCCTGCATATCCTGCTGATGTCCAGCTTCGTCGCCCTACCGTTGGCAATGGAAAAAGCTGGGCTGGCCGCTGCGGACCACTGGAAAGTCTATCTGGTCACCATGTTGGTTTCCTTCATTGCCGTAGTGCCATTTATCATCTATGCAGAAAAATATCGCCGCATGAAGCAGGTCTTTATGGGCTGCGTAGCGGTTCTGTTTTGCGCCGAGGTGGTGCTGTGGTTTTCTGGCCAGCATCTATGGGGCATCATTGCCGGGGTGCAGCTGTTCTTTATGGCGTTTAACGTCATGGAAGCCATCCTGCCTTCGCTGATCAGCAAAGAGTCCCCTGCGGGTTATAAAGGCACGGCGATGGGCGTTTACTCCACCAGCCAGTTTATTGGCGTGGCCATCGGCGGCAGCGTGGGCGGCTGGTTATATGGTTTTCAGGGAGCAGGATTGGTCTTTATCGCCGGTGCGGTACTTGCCGCCGTCTGGTTTGTGGTCAGCAGCACCATGAAAGAGCCACCTTACGTCAGCAGCCTGCGTATCACGTTGTCTGAACTGGCGGTAAAAGATTCGGCGTTACAAAGCCGCTTGCTGGCTCAGCCGGGCGTAGCGGAAGCAGTTGTGGTTCCCGAGGAGCGCAGCGCTTACGTGAAGGTAGATACCAAACAGACCAATCGCGGCCAGTTGGAAGCCCTGATCGCAGCGCTTTAAGGATGCCCATCTACTTTGGCTTGATCGTCTGTTGTTCCCCCTCACCCCAACCCTCTCCCCAAAAAGGAGAGGGAGTGGGTACGGCATTATAGTCAGGCACAACACTCTGTCTGTGGCATGTTCAGTTGAATATTTGACGCGGGGTTACAGACTGGAACAGACGTAACGTTGTGGCACGA